>CAYFRH010000034.1:0-22044 GCA_964345345.1 uncultured Puniceicoccaceae bacterium
GTGGGGAGAAGTGCGCAGGAGGACATGCGGCTGCGGTATGGTTCCACTGGCGGTCGAGGCGCTCATGAGGCTTTCGCTTTCTCCCGGTTGGCGGCTTTGGCGATACGGAAATACTGGACGAGCGGAATGCCAGCCGGACAGACGTAACTGCAGCAGCCACACTCAAAGCAGTCGTTCAGGTGTAGGGACTGTGCCATTTCCCCGTAGCGATGCTTGTAGGCCAGCTTGCCCATCTGGCAGGGATTGAGGATCATCGGACAAGCCTCGACGCAATGTCCGCAGCTGATGCAGGGGTAGGCGCTTTGAAAAGTCTGCTCCTGCAATTCGCTTTCGGTAAGGATCAGAAGACCTCCGCAACCCTTCGTAATGGGGACATCGAAGGAACTGACGGTGCTGCCCATCATGGGACCGCCCGTGATAATGGTTTGTTCCTTACCGCGAAGGCCAAGGTATTCGAGGATGAAACGAATGGGAGTTCCGATGGGAACGAGGTAATTGCCCGGCTTCTCCACCCCGGGACCGGTGATGGTCACGACGCGCTCAATGACGCCCTCGCTGCGGGGCAGGAGAGCGCCCAGTTGCGCGGTGGAGGACGCGTTGAAAACCGCCAGCCCGACCGAGGAAGGGTAATTACCGGAGGGGATTTCAACCCCGAGAATGGCCTTCGCGAGCATCTTTTCCGCTCCCTGGGGATACTTGGTGCGGACCACTTTCACCGTGATGTCGCCATCGGCGGGAAGTTGGGCGCGGAGGGCCTCCGCTACCTCTTCCTTGTTGTCCTCGAGGCCGATGATCCCGCGCTCCGCCCCGAGGGCTTTCATGAAAATACGCGTTCCGGTGACGAGATCGGCGCCGTTTTCCAGCATGACGCGTTGGTCGGTAGTGAGAAAGGGCTCACATTCGCAGCCGTTGATAAGGACGGTGTGGACCTTGTGCTCCTTCGGCGGGGAAAGCTTGACGTGGGTGGGGAAGGCCGCGCCGCCGAGGCCGACCAGCCCGGTGGCCTGGACCGCCTTGATGATCTCGTCCTTCGTCATCGCATCGACGTCGCGGGGCGCGCTGTAACGGACCTCCTGGCTGTCGCCCGGATACACTTCAAGAATGACCGAACGGGTGTAGGGCCCCTTTGCCGTGGGCATAAGGTCGATGTCGCGAATGACCCCGGTGGCCGGAGCGTGCTGAGGAACGGAGACAAAGCCGCCCGCGCCGGCGATCGGCTCGCCCCGGACGACCTCCTGGCCGGGGTGCACGAGACAGACCGAAGGCGCTCCCGTGTGCTGGGCCAGCGGAAGGATCAGCTCCGGCGGAAAGGGCAGGCGCCGGATCGGCTTGTCGGCCGTGGCGCTCTTGTTTTCCGCGGGATGAATCCCGTGCGGAAACGTCCGCCGGAACCAACTCGCCGGGGCCAGCTTATCGAACAAACCTGATGTCATGACACTTTCATCCTACTGGAATTTCTCCGCCCGCTTAATGAGTTTATCGAGACCCTTCTCGTTCGGGTCGGGAGGGGTGCCCGGATGGATGCAGCGACCGGTGCATTTCTCGGCCGCGCGGACGATGTCCTTAAAGGGGCCGCCTTTTGGATCTTTAACGAAAGCTTTTCTGTTTTCGTCGTAGGCGAAGATCTTCGGATTGATGTTCACACATTCATCGCAGGTGGTGCATTCCGTCTGGTCGATCCACGCCGGCTCAAAGGCGGTCGCGGTGGCGGTTTCCCCTTCCGCTGCGGCCGCTCCTTCCGCTCCCGCGGAAAGATCGGGAAATTCGGCTTTGCCCTTTAGCATCGCCATCAAACCGGAAGCCAGTTTCTGCGCTGTTTCGCCGCGGACGCGGTCGGCGATTTCCTCCGGATCGACCTTTCCGGTCAGCCCGGCGATCCCCTTGAGCAAGTGCCAGAAGGAACGGCGTTCCTCCGTTGACCGGACCATGTCCGCGGAAACGAGGACACGCGACAGCTCGTTCTTTTTGTTCACCGCCCAGATGTACGGATAGAGGTCTTCGCGTTCGTCCGCATCCATGTTGATGAACTCGGTGAGCGGGACCATGGTATCATTCCATGTATCCGGCGGAGCGACGCGGAAGTGCTTGCGAAAGCGGGCCTCCTGAACGGCGAAGTCGGCGAAGGTCATGGGGATTTCCATTTGCTGCGCATTGCCGTCCTCATCGGTGTAATCGAGCTGGTAACCCGGCCAATCGCTGTCGATATCGGGATTGCCCTCGAGGTCGATGCACTCTTCCCAGGTTCCCCCGGCGTCCGGGTCGAAGCGGAGAATCGGATAAGCGCGCGATTCAAGCGCCATCTTGCTGCGGATCATGGTGGCGTCGTCGGAGACGCCGTGTTCGGGCTGACAGACCGCGTAAACATTGAAGAGGGCGGGACGCCGGGTGTTGAGGCCGTCGATAAAGCCCTCGATCATGTGCGTGTAGTTGGCGAGGTTCGCCTGCAGGATAAAGGCGGTTCGGTGGGCGGCCCCGATGAGGCTGATTTCCTTCCGGATCTCGCTCTTGCCCTTCCACGTTTTCCCATAGGGCGCCATGTCGGAAATCTGGCCGACAAAGCCGGAGGTGCAGGCCTGCCCACCGGTGTTGGAATACACCTGGGTGTCAAGGACGAGGACTTTCACCGGGCGCCCCGCCATGAGCAGGCGGGAGAGGTTCTGGAAGCCGATGTCGTACATCGCGCCGTCACCGCCGACCGCGACCACGGGCGGGGAAAGGAGAAATTCCTCGTCGCTGAATTCTTTCCAGTCGAAATAACGCAGTGATTCTTCGACTTCCCTGAAATCGCCCTCGCCGGCGAGTTCGGCCTCCGCCATGCGGATATCCTTGAAGCCGTCGGCCATGCTGCGCATGTGGCCTTCGTAGATGCCAAGGGCAAGCGAGGGCGCGTCCTGAAAGAGATGGTTGGACCACGGGAAGGGATACGGATTGTAGGGGAAGGTGGAACCGTAAACGGAGCTGCAGCCGGTGGCGTTGGTAAAGCCGAGATTCGCGCGGCCGTTGCGGGTCGTGCCCTCGAGATACCGCCACTTGAGTTCCTTCAGACGGGCGAGAAGATTGCTCGCCCACTGTAGCCATTCCTGATCGATGGGCTGGCCGGCTTTGCCTTCATCAAGCTTCTGCGCGAGTTCTGAGAGCTTCAGGTCATGACCGCGGTGGGAGGTAATGGCCTCCTGAACGGCGGAGAGGTCATTGATATCGACGGTCGCGGCCAGCTTGTTGCGGATATGACTTTCGAGGTTCCCGATCAGTTCCTCGAGGCGCTGCACCTGTTTGTGGACCCGCGGCTGCATCAGCGCGGTGATTGTGCTGGTGAAAATGTGCAGCACGCTCTTTTCCCCGCAGCCGGTGCAGGCGCCGTCCCCACAAACCATGGATTGGAAGACCGATTTGTCCAAAAGCATGGTTTCGAGCGCTCCGATCTTTTCATCGATGTCGTCGACTCGGATGAATTCCTTCCGCGTGTTCGGAAGGTTCAACCAGAAGTCCCAGTTCTTTTGCAGGTTATCGACGGAAGCGGAGGTCTGTACCTCCGCGGTAAGGGCCCCGTCGTCACAGACATCGATGCAAAGCATGCAGCCTTTGCAGGCGTACGGATTGACGGTAATGGCGAAGAGCCCGCCGGAGCCCGGCTCCGCCTTTTCGCGTTGTTGGAAGTACGGTTTGGTGAGGGCGAATTTGAATTCCCCCATGGCTTCGCGGAACCATTCGAATTCCGTCGTGAGATCGTCTGCCTGCCCGTTTTCTTCCGCAATGGTTTCCTCGATGGCCTTTTCCAGCAGGGGCGCGGTATCGATGGCGTTGGTTTCCCACTCCGTCACCATGGCGCGCATCTTTTTCTCCACCGTGCGGACGGCTTTCGGCAGCAGTTTGACCTCGTGGCCGGCCTTTTGCACGCGCTTGATCGTGGTTGCAAAAACATCGTTGACGGAATTGACGAGGCCGGGAATGGCGCTGTCCGGACAGACCGTGAAACATTCACTACAGGCGGTGCACTTTTCCGGATGCCAGACCGGATGGGTGAACCGGATCTTCGTCATGTCGCGGTAGACGCCCGTATTGGCCGGCATGACGGCGAGGGCGTTGAAGGGATCGGCGAGGTTGTCATTGGGATGACCACCGGCGTAAAAACTGCCCGTTTGTTCCCAGAAACGATGGATATCGGTCTTGGGGTCCTCACTGGCCGGCATGCGTTTGAGCATGATCGGCAGGTTGGTTTCCATGCGGGCTTCTTTGGTATCGGTCCCGGAGGTTTCCTTCTCCGTGATTTCGATAAGCTGGTCGAAACCGCGCCGGACCACCCGCATGTTATCCTCGACGACGCGCGCACCCTTGGCGCCAAACTTCTTATCCACCTGGTCGCGGATGGCCTTGAAGAGGGATTCCTCCGTAAAGCCGGCTGTTTCCATCAAGGTGGAGCCGGCGAAGAAGGCCCCTTGGAAGGCAATGCCCTGCATGCGGAACTGCAGTTCCGGGTCACTCGCTTCTTCCCGGGCAATCTTGAAGGCGTCGAGATAAAAGATCCGGATCTCCTCCTGTACGATAAAGTTACGTGCCCACTGCGGAATGGAGTTCCAGACCTCCGCGGACGAGCCCAGCTCGCTTTGGATGATGAAGGTCCCACCTTTCTTGAGACCGGAGAGAGGATTGGAGTGGCTGAAAACATTGGGATCCGGTGACAGAACGGCATCGACGAAATAGTATTCGCAATTGATGCGGATCGGTTCAGGTGCGGCCGAAAGGTAGTACGTGGTCGGCTGGCCTTTCTTTTCGGAACCATACTTTGGGTTGGCCTTAATATCGTATCCAAGAAGGTCATACAGGGTGATGGCGAGATTCTTCCCCGTCGTGATGGCCCCCCATCCCCCGACGGAGTGCATGCGCACGGTGATGGCGCCTTTCGGGAGCAGGTTCGGATTCACGCTTCCCTTCACGGCAAGGTCCTTGACGTGCGGATACATGTCCTGCAGCTCCGCCTGGTAGATGTCGGCCTTCGGCGTGGAGGGCCGGTTGCGGAGGAAGTCGACGGAGAGGTAGAAAAACTTCCGGCGGTTGCCGTCGGGAAGCATGTTCTCGACCGCGCCAACGACGCCTTCCGGTTGCAGGTCGCGGCTGCCGAGGCCAAAACAACCGGAGTAGAGCGGCGGCATGTCGGTAACTTTTTTGTACGTAGCTATATTTGGATACGGTTTGTCGGATTTTCCATTTCCGCCGCTACCGTTTTCGAGGCATTTGGCCATCGTGGCCCGGATTTCGCGGATGAGGGGGAGGTCGCCCGCCAGCGGCTGGTCGGTGCGCTCAAGAACGACGATCCCTTTGCGGCCCTTGACGATTTCCCCGACGAGGTCGGCCGGGAAGGGGCGGAACATGATCATGTTGACGACGCCGATTTTGACGCCGCGGGATTCGCGCATGTAGTCGGCGACCGCCTCGGCCGTACCGACGACGCTTCCCTGCCCGATGACGAGATATTCGGCGTCCTCGCAGCGATACGTGTCGATGCGGGCGTAGGGCCGACCCGTCAGTTCGGAATACTCGGCCATGCACTGGTCGGTGAGGGCCTGGATGTGGTCGAAAAAGTAAGGCCGCTGTCCGGCCACGGACTGCATGTAGGAGTCCTGGTTTTGCACCGGCCCGGAGAGGACGGCATTATCGACGTCCCAGAGCTTGGGCACGCGGCGGCGCGACTTGCCGTAGAGAATCCGCTGTCCCGGTGTCGGGGTATCAATCATGTCCTCGGCGTGGCCGAGAAATTCATCGATGAGCTCGCGCTCGGGAAGGCGCAGCGTTTCAATAAGATGTGTGGTGAGGAATCCATCCTGCCCGACGGCACCGGGGGTCAGGGAAAGTTCGGCGATCTTTCTCGTGATCAGGTTCAGATCGGCCGCTTCCTGGGCGTTTTTGCCCATGAGCTGGATGAAGCCGGTGTCGTCCATGAGGTGGTAATCGTCATGGCCGGCGTGGACATTGAGAGTGGATTTGGTGAGGGCGCGGCAGCCGATATTGAGAATGTAAGGCAAGCGCTTGCCCACGGCGGCGTAAAGGGATTCGTGCATGTAGGCAATTCCCTGTCCCGAGGAGAAGTTGGAGGCACGCAGGCCGCTCATGGACATGCCCGCGGTCATGCCGGCGGCGGCGTGTTCGCCTTCCGGTTCCACAAAAATGAGGGGGCGCCCGGCCGTGTTGAGATGCCCCTTGGCCGCTTCCTCCGCCCAGTATTCGCCCATCTGGGTGGACGGGGTGATGGGATAGGCGCCGGCGGCATCGCTGGATTCGCGCTCGCACATGATCACGGCGGTGTTGCCATCCATGGCGGAGAGAATGCCGGGGTATTTTGCGGAGGTGGTTTTGTCGGTTACCATGGGATTGTCCTTATTGTCGTGGTGTAAAATGAGTTTGTAGTGAAAGCCGGCTACGAACGTTCCTTGAAATCGGGTTGGATGGGGAGCGGGTCCTCACGAACGATCCGCTTGGCGGCCGCGCCCCGGATGGCTTTCTGGTCCTCCAGCCAGACGATGGCCCCGGTGGGGCAGCGCTGCGTCGGCAGGGGCGTGGCGAGGTGGTTTTTCGTATAATCGACGACGGCGAGGTTGTTTTTGATTCTGATCAAACCCTCCGGGGCGTCGGCAACGCAGCGCGCGCAACCGGTGCAGGCGACTTCGCACTCGGCGAGCGCCTGGTCCCCCTCGGCAAGGCTTTTGCAGGCCACCCAGAGCTTGTGGCTGACCGGATGCAGCTCGAAAAGATCCAGCGGACAGGCCTCCACACAGTCGTTGCAAGCCACGCACTTGTCCTCGATGACGACCGGGAGGCCATGACGGTCCATGTGGATAGCGTCGAAGTCGCAGGAACGCTCGCAATCACCGAGACCGACGCATCCCCACGCGCAGGCCTTGCCGCCACCACCGGTGATAACGGCGGCGCGGCAGCTTTCCACGCCCACATACTGGGCCCGCATGCGAGCGACGTGTTTTCCTCCGGCGCAGGCAAGGCGGGCGATCTTGCGTTCTTCGCCCCCGAGCTCGACGCCGAGGAGCTCCGCGATAAAGGCCGAGGCTTCCGCCGTGTTGACCGTGCACTGACCGGGATTCTTTTCGCCTTTCACACAGGCTTCGGCAAAGGCGCGGCAACCCGGACTTCCGCAAGCCCCGCAATTGGTTCCGGGGAGCAGGCTTTCCACCTCCTCGATCCGCGGATCCTCTTCGACATGCAGCTTGCGGTTGGCGATGGCAAGGATGCCAGCCAGGAATGCGCCGAGTCCGCCCATAAACAGGAGGGCTTCGCTCAGGGATGCTGCAAGGTGGGGGAACACGGGGGGGCGATACGGTCAGGAGGTCTGCGGGGTGGTACGGAAAGGAAATTCTTTTGTTCGGGAGATCCGGCCTTTTTTCGTGATGAAAAGACCATCCACTTCGGGAATGGCCCGGAGGAATTGGCGACCACGTTCCAAACCCAGAACGAAAGCCGCAGTGGAGAGGGCGTCGGCTTGAAAAGCGGTGGGGGCGGCGACGGACACGCTGGCTAACTCATCCGGCGATCGCCCGGTGCGCGGATCGAAAAGATGGTGTGCGCGGAAGTCCGCCGAAAATTTCGTTTCGTAGTCGCCGGAAGTGGCCAAACAGCGGCTGTCGAGATTGGAGACTCCAACCAGATTTCCCTGCTGTCGGGGATGCTTGATACCGATGGTCCATTTTTCCTTGTGAAACGGACGTCCGACGGCACCCACTTCTCCGGCGTCGATCAGGGCATGCCGGATTCCGCGTTTCCGTAACACCCGGCAGGCGGCGTCGGTGGCGAAGCCCTGCGCCATGCCGTTCAAGGTAACCGCCATGCCGCTGCCGCGAAGGCGGAGGCGTTCAGGGGAAATTTCCAATCGTCGCCAGTCCACCTTGAGCCGTGCGGAGCGGATCTCATCCTCTGTAGGAGAACCACCGTCCCCTGTCGCCTTAGCATACAAATCCCAAAGTGGCTGGACGGTGACATCAAATGCACCGCGGGTGCGCGCGGAAATACGCCGGGCGGTTTGCAGAACGTGAAGGAGATCCGGGTCGGGACGGGAGAGCTGACCTTCGCGGTTCAGCCGGCTGAGTTGGCTTTCGGGTCGATAGAGGCTCATCAAGTCCTCTACGCGCTCGATTTCCGCAAAGGCGGCTTCAAGGGCCTTTCCAGCGGTTTCCGGATCTTCATGATAGACCGTCAAAGTGGTATCGGTTCCGAGAGCACGAGCTCTCCGACGGACTTTTTTCATCGCTCCGGAGGTGCCCCGCAATGCCTTCTCGCAAATGCGGTCATTCTCTAATAGGCCGCGGGCACCATAACCGAGGGCTGCACCGCCGATTGCCATGTAAATAAACTTTCTTCGATTCATCACCTTGTCTTTCCTGCTGTTGTCCAGAAAGTTATAAGCGCCAGATGATTGGCTATGGTGAAGGCTATAAGCTTGCCTTTTAGGCCACAAGAAAATTCTTCCTATAAAATTTGCTTATTTTATCAGGCGCGCGGCATGGCGCTGGGATCCCGGTCCCAATTTTGCAGAATATGCACGTAATTCGCCCGCTCGAAGGCGGAAGCCTCGGGGCAGTGGCGCAGGTCCATCGAGCCCTTCATCTGCGCAAGGGATTCGTAGGAACATTCCTCCATCCAGCGGCTCATTTCCTCGCGGATTTCCGCCAGCCTTTCCGGCCCCTTGGCAAGTAAAGCCGATACCAGTTGCACGGCATCAGCCCCGCACATAATGGCTTTGATGGCATCGAGACCAGAGGTGACGCCGCCGTTGACAACGAGGTCATAGCGAAATTCGCAGGCTGAAAGAATAGCCAGCCAGCGCAGGCGGAAAAGGAGGTCGGTGGAGCGGGTAAGGACAAGCCGCCGCTCCACTTCCAGAGATTCGACATCGATGTCGGGGTGAAAAAAGCGGTTAAAAAGAACCAAGCCGTCGATGCCCAGCTGGTCGAGTGTCCGTGCAAAATTCGGAAGAGAGGAGTAGACCGCCCCGATTTTCACCGTCAGTGGGATTCGAAGGCATTTCCGCGCCTCGGCAACCATGTCAAACGCGGTCTGCTCGACGGCGGCCCCATCCATGAGTGGATCGGTCGGGATGGTGTAAATCGTCAGTTCGAGGGCATCCGCGCCGGCCTCCTCAATCAAACCGGCGTAGCGCAACCAGTTGCCGGGGCTCGTGCCGTTCAGGGAACCAATCACCGGAATGTCGACGGCCTCCTTGATACTCCTGATTTTTCGAAGGTAGTCATCCGGCTGATTGTAAAAGGCCTCCGTATGCGGAAAAAAACTCAACGCTTCGGGGGAATACACGCCCATCGTCTCCTCGAAATCGGCCGCATCCTTCTCTTCGCGCAAAATTTGCTCCTGAAACAGGGAATGCACGACAATGGCCGCCGCGCCCGCTTTTGCGGTGGACCGTAATAGATCCACGTCATTGGCCAGTGGACTGGAACCGACAATTAGCGGATGGGGTAATTCAAGGCCGAGGTAGGAGGTCGTGAGATTCATGGCATTTTCGGGTTGGGGGTTGATGTTGTCTGGGCCAAATTGCCTGGCTGCCGAGGCAATAAAATTTTCTAATAGGTATCAACCAAATTCCGCCATGCGGAAAATTTCCCGCCGCCAGGAACCTTCGCTTACTTGTCGCGGATCTGTTCGGCCGTTTTGTTCAATTCGGCAAGGTCCTTTTTGATATCAAGGAGGAGGAAAAGCAGCCCGAGAACAACCGTGACCCAGATGAACCCAAGGGCGAATCCGAGCAACATGCCCATGATGCCCATGAAAAATCCGCCTCCCTGCCAACCGGAAACCAATCCACCGATCGTTGCGAAAATGAGGACGAGCCAGCCAACGAGGTTGAGAATGGCGTTAAGCGAACCGACGACGAGTTTTGCAAGCATGGATAGTCTCCTTAATTTTATCTTTTTAGGTTGTTTTTCCCTCCTTGACCGTCGGAGACCGAAGGGAATGAAGGAAGGGATTGTCTCCGGCGCTCGGCTAAATTGGGCGATGTTCGTCGCGTTGTCCATCATGGAATGTTAAGGGGTCAGGCCTTGGATTTTGATATATACCAAAATCCAAGGCCTGACCCCTTTCATTGGGCCTGCCCGCCCTCCTCGTTATGCATAAATATGCAGGAAGGCTTGACCCGGGAAGCGGGGTAAAAGAGAAGGGAAGGTAGGATGAGGAAGATACGTGGAATCGGAGGAATTGGTCGGAATGCGGGAATCCTAACGCTGATGTTGGCTCTTGCGGGCTGCGGGAAAGAGGAGGCCGATTGGACGTCATGGCCGGACCTCGCCGAAGTGGAGCCGCTGGAGAAGATCCGGGAAGTTCCGGAGGAAGTGTGGGCGCGGCGTGCGATCGCGTATTCGGGGTATCGGGAAGGACAGAGCCCGCGGGAGGATGTCCATCCGACGGACGAACAAGTGCTGGAGGACCTGCGCATACTGGAGGCTGCGGATTTTGGGTTGCTGCGGGTGTACAGTTCGGCGGTCCACGGTCGGCAGGTCGTGGAGGCGATCGCGGAAAACAATTTGGATTTGCGGGTGCAGCTGGGCGTTTATCTGACGGGGCCGCACGAGGAGGTGGGCGAGGAAAATCTTGCCGAGGTGGAGACGGCCATTGAGCTGGCGAATCGGTATCCGGAAGTGGTAATGGCGGTCAGCGTCGGCAACGAGACATTGGTCAGCTGGTCTTTTGTTCCCGTCCCACCGGAGCAGATGGTCGGATACATTAACTACGTGCGCGAGCGCATCGCGCAGCCGGTGACGGTGAACGACAACTGGGAACCGTTTGCAGCGAAGCCGGACGAACCGCTTCAGAAGGTCTGGGGACGGATCGATTACGCCTCCGTGCATACGTACGCCTACTGGGATGCGGGGTTTAACTTCTGGCCGTGGCGGCAGGAGGACGTGCCGGAGGAAGCGCGTGAGGAGGCGATCATCGCCGCAGCCACCGCCTACGCGAAGAAAAATTTCCGGGCCGTACGGGAGGCCCTCAACGCCGGCGGGCTGGCGATCCCCATCGTCATCGGGGAGACCGGTTGGCAGAGCCTGCCCAGCGCGGTGCTGGAGGAAGCCCCGGAACAGGATTTTGCGGAGGTGCTTGCCGGGATCGACATGCAGGAAATGTACTACGAGCGCATGCGGGAATGGGCCTACGGACCGAAAGGGGAAAATCCCGGCGACGGCTTTACCCGGCCGGCGGCCCTGTTTTACTTTGCCGCCTTCGACGAGCCGTGGAAGGAAGCGGACGACAACTGGGGCCTCTGGGACGCCGACCGCGAGCGAAAGTTTTGATCAGCTTTGGAGCGGATCTTAACCTCAGCTTCGATTCTCAACCGACCGTTGGCAATTCTACGGGCACAACCCGGGACGATTATCTCCGCGCTTGACCGCGGGAGCAAAGCCGCCGATTAACGCAAACGGAATCCGCCCTGCGCGGGGATAGATATGAGCACAGTTGAAACGAAAACCACCACGGCGGCCACGATCCGCAACATCGCCATCATTGCGCACGTTGATCATGGAAAGACGACGCTGGTGGATTGCCTCCTGCGGCAATCGGGCACCTTCCGGGAAAACCAGGAAGTGCCGGAACGGGCCATGGACAACATGGACCTTGAGCGGGAAAAGGGCATCACCATTAAGGCGAAGAACACGGCCATCCGCTGGCGGGGAACAACGATCAATATTGTTGATACCCCCGGTCACGCCGACTTCGGCGCGGAAGTGGAGCGAGTCATGCAGATGGTCGACGGGGTCCTGCTGCTGACCGACGCCGTGGGCGGTCCGCAGGCGCAAACCCGCTGGGTCCTGCAAAAGGCGTTGGCCCACAACTTGCGCACAATTTGTGTCATCAACAAGGTGGACCGGGAGACAGCGCGGCCCAGCTGGGTCCATGACAAAGTGCTGGAGCTGTTTCTCGACCTCGGGGCGAACGAGGAGCAGTTCAACGCGCCTTTTCTTTACGCTTCCGCCAAAGACGGCTGGGCGGACCGGAAGACGGAGGGCACGCGCAAGGATATGGAGGCGCTCTTCGAAACCATCGTGGAGCACATTGAGCCGCCGGTAACGGAGGAAGCTCCCTTCCGCATGCTTGTTTCCAATATTGACTGGGATGATTTTGTCGGACGGTTGGCCATCGGGCGGATTCTTTCCGGCAGCGTTCGTCATGGCCAGAGGTTGACGGCGCTGCGCAAGGACGGGCGGCGCGAAAGCGTGAAAATCACTAAACTGACGCGCTTTACCGGCCTTGGCGTCCTCCCCGTCGAGGAAATGGAAGCCGGGGATATCGTCGGGATCGCCGGCTTCGAGGACATCGACATCGGGGACACGCTTTCCGCCGATGCGGAGGCGGAGGCGCTTCCGTTCGATGAGATCGAGCCGGCGACGGTGCAGATGGAGTTCCACGTCAATGACAGTCCCTTCGCCGGGCGGGACGGCAAACGGGTGAGCAGTCGCCAGATCCGCGAGCGCCTTGTTCGCGAGACAAAGACGAACATTTCCATTCATTTGACGGACACGGGGGAGGGCACCCGCTTTCTCGTCAGCGCCCGCGGCGCGATGCAGATCGCCGTCCTCGTCGAGACGATGCGCCGCGAGGGCTACGAAGTCATGGTCTCGCGCCCCACCGTCCTGCTCAAGGAAATCGACGGTCGTACTTGCGAACCTTACGAAACGGTCTGGGTGGAGACGCCGGAGAACACCTTGGGCGCGGTCATGGAGAACCTCGCCGGACGGCGGGGACAAGTGACTTCCCTCGACCACCACCATGCGGGGGTTACTGTGGAAG
Source organism: uncultured Puniceicoccaceae bacterium (assembly GCA_964345345.1). Taxonomy (GTDB): domain Bacteria; phylum Verrucomicrobiota; class Verrucomicrobiia; order Opitutales; family Oceanipulchritudinaceae; genus Oceanipulchritudo. Next base: position 12,799 of record CAYFRH010000034.1, read on the forward strand.
CGGTCCTGCCTACGCGCGGGCTCATCGGCCTTGAAAGTGACCTCGTCGCCCTTACCAGCGGCCACGGGTTCTGCTCGCACATGTTCCTTGAATACCGTCCCGCCGGCGTGCCCATCACCACGCGCCTGACCGGGACGCTTGTCGCCATGGAGACGGGAAAAAGCTCCGCGTACGCCCTCGACCTCCTGCAGGCGCGCGGAAAGCTCTTTGTCGGGCCGGGCGAGGATGTTTTCAATGGCCAGATCGTCGGTGAAAGCCCGCGCCAGGAAGACATGCCCGTCAATGCCTGCAAGGCCAAGCAGCTCGACAACATGCGCGCCTCCGGTTCCGACAAGGCCATCCAGCTCTCCCCGCCGGTCCGCTTTTCCCTCGAACGCGCCCTCGAATACATCGCCGCCGATGAACTGGTTGAGGCCACTCCGCATCATCTCCGCCTTCGCAAGCGCATTCTCGACGCCAATGAGCGCCGCCGCCTCGCCAAGCGCGCGAAATCGTCAGGCTGAGGAAAAAAGGTCGATCCGGCCCCGTATCAACGGTCGACGATTCCCTCTTTGATGATGAAGAGAGGTGAGCAGGATAATCTGTAAAACACGGTTGCCATTGGTCTTGCGACTCTGGCGGTGGAATCATTCATCCCGTTCTGTTGCAAATTTGTAACCTGAAGGTCACCGATTTGAAATGTTCCTCACGTATCTGGTGAAGGAGTACCATAATCCCACAAACATACATCATGCATTTCGGAAAACTGACCAACGCAACTGCCTCTTTTCTGTTGCTCGCAGCGGGTATTATCTTCGCTCCGAGTTCGGACGCCGCCGACAACAAGGTCGATCCTGCGTTGCCAGAGTACGAACCGGTCTCTGGTGTCTCCGGCAACCTGAATTCCATCGGGTCGGATACGCTGAATAATCTCATGACCCTCTGGGCTGAGGGCTTTGAAGCCATTTATCCCAACGTCCGCATCCAAATTGAGGGCAAAGGCTCTTCCACCGCGCCTCCCGCCCTGATCGAGGGAACCGCTCAGCTTGGGCCGATGAGCCGCAAAATGAAAGGTTCCGAAATCGACGCTTTCGAGGACCGCTACGGGCATAAGCCGACTGCCGTGGGGACGGCCATCGACGCCCTCGCCATCTTCGTCAATCTCGATAATCCCCTTCAGAGTATTTCCATGCAGGAGATTGACTCGGTTTTTTCCAGTACCTATCGCAAAGGTGGAAGTCCATTGCAGACCTGGGGCGAACTCGGCGTCACGGGTCCGCTTGCCAACGGTAATATCAGCCTTTACGGACGGAACAGCGCCTCCGGTACCTATGGCTTCTTCAAGAAAGTGGCGCTCGGCGGGGGCGACTTCTCAGCACGAGTGAAAGAACAGCCGGGCTCTTCCTCTGTGGTCCAAAGCGTTGGTTCGGACCTCTCCGGCATCGGCTACTCAGGTATTGGCTACCGAACCTCCGGCGTGAAAGCTATCGAAATCGACGGGGTCGAGCCCACGGCGGAAAACTGCCTTGACGGATCTTATCCGCTGGCGCGCCAGCTCTTTGTGTACGTCAATCGTGATCCGCGCGAGCCCATGGATACCCTGACTTACGAGTTTATTCGCTTCGTGCTTTCCCGTCAGGGCCAGGAAATCGTGGTCAAGGATGGCTATTATCCCCTGCCTGCCCCGGTCGCCAGCCGGATTTTGAGCAGCCTGCAGTAGTGGTCACGAAATTGTAACCGTTTCCGGGCTCAGTCCGGACGGTTTTTTTTTGCTTTCCTCGGCCAAGGAAACTTTCTGAGCCGGGACAGGTTTGTTGACCGCTCTATGGAATCACGTCCAGCAGCACCTTCCTCGGACCGCTTTACGGTAGCCCGAAAAACGCTCTTTCTCGATCAGCTCATGACTTGGCTGATCCGTCTCGGCGGAGTGCTTGTCGTATTAGCGGTTTTCGGGATTTTTCTGTTTATCCTGGCGCAGATTTTCCCGCTTTTCGGTCGCCCGGAAGTCCGGGGAATTGGTGAGGTCAAACTGCCTGTTCCCGGTGAAGCTGCTGTTCTCGGCGCCGACGAATGGGCCGAGCTGCCCTTCGTGCTGACCGATGAAGGCAGGCTCTTCTTCGCGGACCTTCCCCGCGACATTGAAACGAGGGCCTATCCGCGAACTTCAGACGGCGATCTGCGTCTATCCGATCGGGGGTTTTTTGAGGTGGAAACGGAACTGCCTGATTTTTCATGGACGGCGTTTTACTACGATGCCTATCAGGGAGAAATCCTTCTTGGCTCCGCCGAGGGGCGTGTTGCTCTTCTTAAAATCGCCTACCGTCCGGTCTTTCCCGAAAACCAGGACCGGCGCATTATGCCGGAAGTCGAAATGGAGCTTCTTCCCGCCTTCGGGGTTGATGGCGCTCCCATCTCCCGGTTGGCCCTGTTTGATACCGACGATAACCGCGTCGTCGGCATTCTCCAGGAAGACGGGGAAGAACCTGTCGTCACCCTGCAAACCTACACGGTCAGGAAGTCTCTATTCGGAGACGCCACCTTGAGCCCCGAGGCGGTTATTGACCTCTCCTCCATGATCGTCGGAGAGACGCCCACCGATCTGCTTATCGGGGGGCGTGGCGATCGCATTCTCGTGCCCACCGAGGGAGGAGGGCTGCGGTACTTCCGCCTGCGCGAAGACGAGCTTGAGTTGCTGCAAAAATTGCGTCCCTTTGCTGCCGAGGAAGATCCCGAGATTGCGTCCATCCACTGGCTTCTCGGAAAACAGTCCGCTATCCTGACCTCGCCGGACGGTGCAAACGTAACCCTCGCGAGTTACCTCGATGAGAAGGCGGGCCACTTTCTCTACGCCAGTATCAAGCAGTTTCCGCCGCTGCCCGGCGGCGGAGCCACTGACTTCAGCCTTTCCCAGCGAAACCGCGGTTTTCTTCTGGGCAACGAGGAATGCTTGTCCCTGCGCTACAGCACGACGGAGGACGTTCGCTGGGAACGCAGACCGGGCTACCAACCCGTCCGGATTGCGCTTGGTCCGCGCTGGAAAACCATCTTTTCTCTTGATGCGCAAGACCGGCTCCATCTCTACGCTCTCGATGACCCCCATCCGAACGCCGGCTTTACCGCCTTTTTCAAAAAAATCTGGTACGAGGGCAAACCCGCTCCCGAGTACGAGTGGCAGTCCTCCAGCGGTACTTCCGATTTCGAGCCCAAACTCTCCATCGTTCCGCTTTTCTTCGGCTCCATCAAAGGCACTTTTTATGCCATGCTTTTTGCCCTGCCCATCGCGGTGCTCGCAGCGGTCTACACCTCCCAGTTTTTGAGCCCCGGTGCCAAAAAATTCATTAAGCCCACCATGGAGATCATGGCCTCCCTGCCGTCCGTCGTTCTGGGATTTCTCGCGGCTCTCTGGCTGGCCCCGATTTTGGAGGATCGGGTTCCTTCCGTCCTTCTTGTTTTCATTGTGCTTCCTGTCAGCGCCGCCCTCCTCGGTGCCTTCTGGGGTCGTTTCCCGATCTCCGTCCGCAAATATGTCAAACCCGGTACGGAGTGGGCGGTCATGATCCCGGTCACTCTTCTCCTCGGCTATCTTGCCTGGCAACTCGGTCCTCTCTTCGAAGCCGTTGCCTTTCGCGTCTACGACCCCGAAATCGGGGCCAAAGTGGGTGATTTTCGGCGCTGGTGGCCTGCGGTGACCGGGGCCGACTTCGAGCAGCGCAACTCCCTCGTCGTTGGCATCATGATGGGATTCGCCGTCATTCCCATCATATTCACGATCTCGGAGGACGCCCTCTCCAACGTTCCTCCCTATCTCAAATCCGCCTCCCTTGCCTTAGGGGCCAGCCGCTGGCAGACGACCTGGCGGGTCATTCTTCCGACGGCCTCCCCGGGAATCTTTTCCGCGACCATCATTGGGTTCGGGCGGGCGGTCGGCGAAACCATGATCCTGCTCATGGCCACCGGAAACACGCCTATAATGGACTGGAACATTTTCAATGGCATGCGCACCCTCGCCGCCAACATTGCGGTCGAGCTTCCGGAAGCGCCCCAGTACAGCACTCTCTATCGAACGCTTTTCCTCGGTGCCATGGCTCTCTTTCTTCTTACCTTCGCGATCAACACGATTGCGGAGATCACGCGCCAGCATCTCCGGGAAAAATACAAAACAATTTAGCCCACCTTCCCCGGAAAGTTGGCATGCCGAACTTTCCGGCCCCACTTGATCCGTATGTCGAAGTCCGCCACATCCGCCGCCAGCCCGAGTGCCTCGCCCAAGGGCGAATCATTTGTCTGGTTTACCGGCCTTGGCCTTGCCCTCGGGATTCTTCTTATTGCCGGTCTTCTCGGTGTCATCCTCAAAAACGGCCTTTCGGTCTTTTGGCCCGCACCCGTTTACAATGTGAATCTTGACGAGGGTAGTGCCGCCGGGCCCGGAGGTTCCGGAAACTTCAGCGGTGCTATCGCCCTCGAGCGCGAAAAAAGGCTGCAGACCGAAGGCGCTCTCGAACGGAGAAGGGAATTCCAGTTTTTCGTCGGCAACAAAGACGTGTACGGCCAGATGTACCTGTTTGTTGATACTGACAAAATCGCCCGCGATCCCTCCGGCGAACTCCGGATGACCCCCGACAGGGACATTCTTCGCCTCGAACGTATGGAGTTCGGTGATGCCCTCGGTTACCCAGTCGCTTTGCGCCTTCTTGGCGGGGAAAGCCTTCCGGCCGAGGCGGAGGAGTTCGAAAGCACGCTGCAACGCCTGGTCGCGGAAAGTGCCGAACGCCGCCGGGAATACAACCGCATTGAAGATAAACAAATTGGCGCCATTAATCGTCAAATCGAGGATATCCGTCTCGAGCAACGCAGCCTCCGCCAGCAGGAGGACTTGGATTCCGGCGACAAATCCCGCCTGGCCGATCTCGAAGCCCGCCTCGCCGGACTGCAGGATCGCTACGAAGCTTTCGCCGCCGAGGCAAAAAAACTCCGCCAACGGCAGAAGGACAATACGCTCGTTCTACGTTTACCCACCGGCCAGACCCGCACCATTGCCACCGGAGATATCGTCCACGCCTACTTTCCGAACCGGCTGAATTTTTTTGAGAAAACCGCCTTCTCTTTTGGAGAGATTTGGAAATTCGTCAGTAAAGAACCCCGCGAGGCCAATACCGAGGGAGGCATCTTTCCCGCTATCTTCGGGACCTTTGTAATGACCCTGATCATGAGCATCGCGGTCATGCCTTTCGGCGTCGTGGCCGCCATCTACCTGCGCGAATACGCATCCCAAGGCCTGTTCGTGCGCGCTGTGCGCATTTCCGTGAACAACCTCGCCGGCGTTCCCTCCATCGTTTACGGGGTCTTTGGGCTCGGGTTTTTCGTTTATGTACTCGGAGGCTCCATTGACGAACTTTTCTTTTCCCGGAAACTGCCAACTCCGACTTTTGGTACTGGCGGAATTCTATGGGCTTCCCTGACTCTTGCCTTGATGACGGTGCCCGTGGTCATCGTCGCCACCGAAGAAGCCCTCTCCGCCGTTCCTCGCGGCATGCGCGAAGCTTCCCTTGCTTGTGGCGCCTCCAAGTGGCAGACAATCCAGCGCATCGTGCTGCCCGCCAGCGCTCCCGGCATTCTCACCGGGCTCATTCTCGCCATGGCCCGCGGCGCGGGCGAAGTGGCTCCTCTCATGCTCGTGGGTGTCGTCAAACTTGCTCCATCACTGCCCGTGGACGGGGTTTTTCCCTTCGTTCATCTGGAGCGCAAGTTCATGCACCTTGGCTTTCACATTTACGACCTCGGTTTTCAATCGCCGGACTCGGACGCCGCCAAACCAATGGTATTCGCGACCACACTGCTGCTCATTCTTCTGGTGATCGTCCTCAATCTGGGCGCAATCACCATCCGCAACCACCTTCGCAAAAAATTCAAAGCCGATACTTTCTGAGCCGCCCAACCCGCAATCGAAGCCGCATTCGCCTGACATGAAAACGGAACCCGCCATTTCCACCGACCCAACAACCGGGGATTCTCCCGCCTCCGGGGAAGATGCCCACTTCATTCACGTCACCGACAACTACAATTTCTGGTACGGGAACGTTCAGGTCCTCTTCGATCTGAATCTCGAAATCCCCAGAAAAGAGGTGACCGCCTTCATCGGTCCTTCCGGTTGCGGCAAGTCCACGCTCCTGCGCAGTATCAACCGGATGAATGACCTCATCGACGGAATCCACCACACCGGGGATATCCGCATCGGCGGTCGCAGCATTTACGATCCTGAGCTGGAGGTCATTTCCCTGCGCAAACGGATCGGCATGGTCTTTCAGAAATACAATCCTTTTCCAAAGTCTATCTACGAAAATGTCGTTTACAGCCTGCGCATTGCCGGGCGCCGCAAAAAATCCGAACTTGATGAGGTCGTTGAGCGCAGCCTGCAGGGAGCCGCTCTCTGGGACGAGGTTAAGGACCGCCTTCACGAAAGCGCCCTCGGGATGTCCGGCGGCCAGATGCAACGCCTCTGTATTGCCCGCGCGATCGCCAATAGTCCCGAAGTTCTTCTTATGGACGAACCCTGTTCCGCGCTCGATCCCATCGCGACAGGAAAGATCGAGGACCTTATTCATGAGCTAAAAAAAGACTACACCATCGTCATTGTGACCCACAACATGCAGCAGGCTGCCCGCCTCTCCGACAATACCGCTTTCTTTTACCTCGGCAAATTAATCGAGTACAACCTGACGGAGGAAATTTTCATGAATCCCAAGGATCCCCAGACGCAGGCTTATGTCTCCGGACGTTTCGGTTGATTCCTCCGGCAACTTGCTCCAACGTCGAAAAAGTAAATGCATGAATCGTTTTTTTCACAGTGAACTCGAGGAAATCCGCGGCCAGCTTATCTTAATGGGGGAAAAGGCCGTCAACGTTGGGCGAATGGCCACCAAAGGTTTTCTCGAAAGCGACCTTCCTCTGCTCGAAGAGGCCCTTATACTTGACGATGAGATTGATGAGCTGGAAGTCGCGATTGCCCGAGCCTCCGTGCGGTACGTTGCCCTTCGCGCTCCGGTTTCCAGCGATGTCCGGCTCATTTTCGTGGCCATTAAGGCGAGCCACGACTTCGAACGGGTTGCTGACGAAGCGCACAGCGTTGCGAAAAAGGCCCGTTCTCTGCTACGCCGCGACGGATGCGTACACCAACCCGTTCACATTGAACGGATGTCTGAAGTCGCCCTTCAGATGATGCGGGATGCCATTAACTGCCTACTCGACGAGGATCTTGACCTCGCCCAGTCTATATCCGAGCGCGATAAGGAGGTCGACACCTTGAATCAGGAAAATTTTAAGCTGTTATCGCAACAGGGACCGGACGGCGGATTTGAGACGGCCAGCAAAGTCGAAACGATCATGATTTCCAAGTCGATCGAGCGCATCGCCGATCATGCGAAAAATCTTTCCGAGGAAGTCATCTTTTTGCTGACGGGTAAGTAAAAGGGGCTTAGGACCTCCGGCTGGGAACCGGGCAGTTCGGGCAGGCTTTCCGCGGTTTTCGGCTTCTCCGGGCGGACGGAAATTTGAAGCTCTGCGTAGTACCGGAGATCCAAATACGCCAAAGCTTTGTCAGCGAGCGGGAACATAGCCACGCAGAGCCTCCATCCAGTCGGACCAGCCCTCGCCGCTGCGCGCGGACAGTTCGAGGATCCGCGCTTGCGGAGCCACTTCGCGAATGTTCCGCAAAGCCGTCTCCCGGTCGAACTCCACCGCTGCAGCGAGGTCCGTTTTCGTTAGCAGCACGAGGTCCGCGCTCTTAAAAGCGGGCGGGTACTTGAGGGGTTTGTCCTCGCCTTCGGTCACCGAGAACAAGACCACACGGGCCGTTTCCCCAAGATCGTAGGAAGCCGGACAGACGAGATTGCCGACATTCTCAAGAAAAACGAGCCGGCAGCCGTCCAGGTCAAGCGCGTCGAGACCGTTCGCGACCATTTCGGCGTCGAGGTGGCAAGCCGTACCGGTTACCAGTTGCACGACCGGCGCCCCTTTGACGCGCACGCGACGGGCGTCGTTATCCGTTTCAAGGTCACCGATGAGGACAGCCGCACGCAGGTCTTCGGGCATATCTTCAAGGGTTTTTTCCACGAGAGCTGTCTTTCCCGCTCCCGGGGAGGACATCAGGTTGAGAGCGATGAGGCCGCGCCCGAGGAAAAAGCCGCGGTTGCGCTCCGCAAGGCGGTCATTCTTGTCCATGAGGGACTGCAGGACCTCCACCGTGCGCGTGCCGCCGTTGCCACCGTGCCCGTGGTGGTGGTGTTCATGGCTGTGTCCGTGGACGTGGTCATGATCGTGGGAATGATGGGGATGCTCATGCCCTTCCGCGTGCACATGACCGTGCGCGAGGCCATAACCGGCGCCGCCGCGCTCCTGCATAGCGTGGACGTGAAAGTGAGTGGGTTGATTACAGCCGCAAGTGTCGCACATGATAAAGTTGGCTCATCCTGCAATACCGCCCTCTTAATGGCAAGTCTGTAGCACTCACCGTGAACGTAGCATCCCGCCGGTGACGTAACGTCCTCCGGCCGTGCCGTAGCATCTCGCCGTGAACGTAGCATCCCGCCGTGAGGCGGATGATACGGCTTACCAGGTAGCATCGACCGGCTAGGTCGATGAGGTCCGGGATCGTCATCCGCCTCACGGCGGGATGCTACGTTGCTGTCATCGGCGCCCGCCGACGAATCGAGAAACGTCTCCCAATGAGTGAGGCCTTCAGGCCTTGTTGTGCCTCCCCGGGATGAGCGCTTTACGCCGTTACTTCGTCATCCGCCTCACGGCGGGATGCTACGGCACGGCGGGATGCTACGGCACGGCGGGATGCTACGGCACGGCGGGATGCTACGTTGCTATCGTCGGCCCTCGCCGACGAATCGAAGAGCGTCTCCCAATGAGTGAGGCCTTCAGGCCTTGTTGTGCCTCCCCGGGATAAGCGCTTTGCCTTTTATGTCGTCATCCGCCTCACGGCGGGATGCTACGGCACGGCGGGATGCTAAGTTGCTGTCATCGGCCACTGCTCAGGAAATCTCCATATTCACGATCTGCATTTCGCGACCGGAGCGGACATCGCTGGAGAGAGCACCGCAATGCGGGCAGCGGAAGACGGTTCTCTCGGGGGTGAATTCCATGCCGCATTCCGCGCACCAGCAAATGACGGGACCGTCCTCGATCTCGAGGGTGGAGCCGGCCGCGAGGGTATCTTCGACAAGGACCTCGTGGGCGAAGCGCAACGCTTCGGGGACGACCCCG
>CAYFRH010000035.1:0-21048 GCA_964345345.1 uncultured Puniceicoccaceae bacterium
GAAACGGCTCTGCGCTTCTGCCTCTCCCATCCGGACGTCACGGTTATCATCCCGGGAGCACGCAACCCTGGGCAAGTTCACCAAAATGCCAGCGCGGGCGCTGGCGCTCTCCCCGATAAAGAACTGACGGCGATTCGAAAGAGCCTGTAGTTTGCATTGGGAAACGAGGCTGAGAGAAAAGTTAACCGAGTCCCGAAAATAAAAGCGACCCCCTTGCGGGGGCCGCTCCCATACTACCCTGTTTGTAAGAATGCAGCACCCTACGGTGCGTGTGCATACTACCCTAAACCCCAGATTAGTTATTGATGCTGTTTATCTGGGAATGTCCAGCATCGCAAAAACCAGAATGGTCGGGATGGCCTTCGTCAAGACGCAATCTCGCTTATTTTTTCCCAATTTTTGACAGGATTCAGGTTCCCTTCTTTGGATCTCCGCAAGAGGAACAAGTCGGGCCCTATTGGCGTCAACGGCAGATGGAAAATTTTAAAGGGATGTTTCCGAGGATTCCGACCTCAGAAAGCATGGAATAAAAGAGAAAGATCAGCCTCTCGTTTAATCAAAAGGTTCTTATGCAGAGCTCATCCCCCATCAACTCCGTCAGAAATAAGCGCCGCCGCAGGTGGTGCATTCCAATCCTTCTCGCTTTACCTTTTTCCTTCACAGGTTGTTCCACCGTGCCGGCCTATGAGCAGGTTCTTCTGGGCAAGCCCAATCTGCAGTTTGGGGATTCCTTGACCTATGAAACGGAGCCGCGCTTCCAAAGCGGATTTGAACCTGGCTCCCCGAGTGCTTCTGGCGCCGGAGCAACCGGTTGCGCAGCCTGCCAATGAGAAAAGCCCGCCCAACGAGGAGCTTCCCCCGATTAAGCATTTGTCTCGCGGCCGCATTCTGTGCGGCGGGGGTACCTGCCTTAAAGGCCCAGACGGAAGACTTTTTCGGTTGGGAAGCCGGATTGGAAGGTATCGATGCAGGCGATATTTCCACTTCCTCGGCGACAGTAGCAATTCGCCGGGACCGGCAATCCGGCCAATGGCGCGTCCAGGCTGCGGTGGACCGCTTCGCCATGGATTACGAACCCAACGCTCTTTCCGCGGGAATCGGTCGTGAAGCTTCTCTTCAGGAAAACCGCACCTCCTTCGACGTTTCCTTTTCGCGAAGTTTGAGCCCCCGGTGGGAAGGCTCCTTGTCGGCGAACGTCGCGGAAGGATTTTCGGATTATCGGGCGGTTTGGATCCACGAGTATTACCGACAGCTCTTTTCCGGATTTTCCGCTTTCGATTCGCCTGACCCGGGTTCCTGGGGCGGCTCGGCAGGGGTGCGCTGGGAAGCGGTTCCCGAAAATGTATTCGTGGACTTCACGTTCGGGTTTACCCAAGAGCGCATTGCGCCGGGTTATGAGCGGATTATCGGTCCGGGAGGCGGTCTGGAAAAAGACGAAGAGCTCCTGAACGCCTGGTCGGGGACGGTCGCGGTCGAACATCTTTTGTCCCCTCGGCACAGGCTTCGCCACGAGGTGACGGCCATCACCATTTCGGGCCGCGATCCGCGGTTTTCTTACCGCGGGCAGCTTCGCTGGGCGGTTCGCCACAACTGGGCGGTGCGGACGGATGGGAGCTACCTGCGCGAGGGAGACGATTTCCATGCCTGGTCGCTGGGTGTCGGCGCTGAACGCGATTGGAAAGAGCGTTGGTTTGCCGGCCTCACCGTTCGTTACTACGAGGATAACGGTCAGCTGGAGGACAGTCTTTTCACGGTTACATCCGCCGCTCCACCTCTTGAAACGCTCCGTCTTACCGGTTCGCTCCGGTATGTCGCCGAGTCATTTTCCATCCTGCTCTATGGGGGTCCTTACGTTTCCGACTACGGCAGCGCCGGAGAGGATATTGCCCCTTTCGTCAATCTGTACAGCGATCGGGACTGGCTGCATGGGGGCCTCCGCATTTCCTTCTCATTTTAATCAATACGAAAAGCCATCGTCATGAAAATATCAGGACAGTTTATCGTCATTCATCTTCTTCTCGGTTTGGGTTTACCGACCGTGTCACTCGCACAACCTTTTTTTGCAGGGGAGAACTCCCCGGACTTCCAATTGCCGGAGAGAAACACCGGGAACACCTTCCGCCTGCATGAACACGCCGGAAAAATTCTCGTTCTCGATTTTTTCGCCTATTGGTGCGCCCCCTGTGCCTTTTCCTCTCCGGACCTTGAGCGGAATGTGAAAGATCATTACGAAGAAGCCGGCGGAAATCCGGCCGGCGTTCCCGTTGAGGTCGTTTCCATGAACCTTGAGAAGGAGGATCCCGATTCCACCGATGCCTTTGTTGAGGAAGTGGGCATGGAAACGGTGGTCGACGACGTCGCTTTCGAGGCTTTCAGCCTGTACAATGATACGGGAGGAATTCCTCTATTCGTGGTCATCAACGGGCTCTCGAATGCCGAAGGACACGATCAGTGGGAAATTCTTCTGAACTCCGCCGGTTATCCGGGGGCACCCGCGATTCGGGAGGCGGTCGACTCCATCTTGCCGTCCGAAACGGACCCTCCACCCTCCCTATTTGCCGACCTTCCCGACGCTGGCGGAGGCTGGCGCGAAAGCCCTTGGTTCGGCTGGGTCAACACGGCAAGCGCCCCGCTCCACCTGCATGAAGGACTCGGATGGATTTTCATCCCGGAATTCACCGCCGAACAGAACTTTTTCTCCTTCGATTTTCAGCAGGGATGGATTTTCACAAGCCCGGCGGCCTATCCCAACATTTATATGTTCCGGGATGCTGCCTGGTTGGCCTATCGCCCCGGAAGTGACGGCTGGTTCTGGCACTTTCGGGATCAGAAATGGAAACAGTACCCGAATCAATAACCTCAAAACCCAAAAATTATGAACATCCCGCGAATAACTCTCCTTATCCTTTGCAGTACCTGCTCCATTCCCCTGCTTCATGGCCAGAACAATCCTTTTGCCGATCTCCCTGTGAAGGAGGAAGGTTGGAAATCGTCCGACTGGTATGGCTGGGTCCACGATACCCACTTTCCATGGATCTTTACCACCCGCCACGGTTGGCAGGCCGTCGGTTCAGGCGAAGAAACCGGATTCTGGCTGTGGGATCGCGACCTTGCCTGGATATGGACCGGTTCCGGGCTTTTTCCGCGCCTCTTCGCCAACCAACGTCATGCTTGGCTGACCTTTCTTGAAAATCGCACGGGAACCCGCGTTTTTTTCGATAACGCCGCCGAAACGGAGCTAGCTTATGACGACCTTTCTGATTCGCGGGTTCCCCGCTTGAACGGCTTTTCCTTGACCCATCCCCAGATCCCCGAACGGGACATTGTCAGTGGCGGTCCACCTCGCGACGGCATTCCCGCCATCCTCGAGCCGAGGTTCGTCAGCCAGGAAGACGCGGATGCTTTCATGGAAGAGGACGACATTGTCCTCAGCGTGACGCACAACGACATCACAAGGGCGTACCCTTTTCGTATTCTCAACTGGCACGAAATCGTTAATGACCAGATCGGCGATCTGAAATTCGCGGCAACGTATTGCCCCTTGTGTGGAACAGCGATGGTATTCGACCGGGTCGTGAACGGACGCACGCTTACTTTTGGCGTTTCCGGGCTCCTCTATCGGGACAATGTCCTGATGTACGACCACCAGACCGAAAGCCTTTGGAACCAACTGGCCCTGCAAGCCCAGACCGGTCCCATGTTCAAAACGCCTTTGCGCTGGATTCCCGGTCGCCAGCTTCGCTACAAGCGATGGAAGGAAGAATTCCCCAATGCGGAAGTTCTCTCCACCGAGACTGGATTTTCCCGCAACTACAACCAGGATCCGTACACGTGGGTACCCAATACCGACAGTACCCTGTCCGATGTTCCCGTCCGGGATGACCTTGAGGTCAAGGCATGGGTCTTCGGAGTTCTGCTAAAGGAGACAGCGCGCGCTTATCCCCTCGAGGTATTGCAGCAAACGTCCGCTGTCACGGATTCCCTTGCCGGTATTCCCCTTGAACTTTCCTACGATGCCGAGGCTGATGAGCTGACCGTCGTCCGCCGCGATACGGGCGAAATTGTTCCGACCGTGCAAAGTTTCTGGTTTGCCTGGCAGGGCTTCTATCCCGACACCACTGTGTTTGAGCCCGATAACTGAGTACGCCATCGAACCTCTAATTCCGTGTTCCTATGAAAGATTCCTCCTCCGCAACTCCTCCGTCTTCGGCGTCGGAAGGCCGGCCTTCCTGCTCCGGCGGTTGCGGCGGCGCTGGAATGTGTCCCGGCATTGCCCTCCTGCTCTCTTTCTCCGCCGGGTATTTTCTCGCCGCCATTACCGGGGTCGACTGGCTCGCTCCCGTCGTCGCCATCGCCGGGACCCTCCTTCTCGTCGCCGGCATTCCTCAGCGCCTGCTCCGCCAACGTCGCAGCTGAAATCGCCCGGGAGATTACGCCTCCTCCTCCGCCGAGTTTCTTCCATACCGCAACCGGACAGACCGGTCTGTACACTTTTCCTTATACAACGTTGACTCGAAAATGGCATCCGACACCTTCAGGTAAAGTCTTATGCCACAAGCACTGCGAATCGATCTTCATAAGCTGGCGCATTTCACCAACGGGGTGGTTCTGACCCTGCCATTGGTCTTTTTGGCGGCAGGAACGTGGATCTCCTTTTATTTTCACTTCCTGACGGTTGCTTCGCTGTTTTTGCTGATCGCGAATTTCTTCTACCGGCATGTGCAGACGGAACACACGATTTTGCGGAATTTCGGGATTATTGGGCAGGGACGTTATTTGCTCGAAAGCATAGGGCCGGAACTTCGTCAGTATCTATTCAGCAATGACCGGGAGGAACGGCCCTTCAACCGTTTGGAGCGCAGCAACGTGTACCGGAAGGCCAAAAATGTGGAATCGGCGGTCTCTTTCGGAACATTGCTTGATTACGACGCAACGGAATTGAAGCTTCGTCATTCCATGTTTCCGACCGTGGGGGAAGGAGAGCGTCCGTATGCGTTAACGCTGGGGGAAGAACGCGACCTGGAAGAGCGGTTTACGTTGCACAAGCCGCTTCTTATCAGCGCGATGAGCTATGGTGCCCTTGGTGAAAATGCTGTTCGGGCGCTGGCCAAGGGTGCCTCCCGGGCCGGCATCGCCATGAACACGGGCGAAGGAGGATATCCGAAATATCACCTTGAGGAAGACGCCGACCTGATCTTTCAACTGGGCACTGCCAAGTTCGGAGTGCGCACGGAAGACGGACAGCTCGATCCCGAAGCCTTGGCGGACCTCGCGGCCAAGCCGCAGGTGAAGATGATCGAGATTAAATTCTCGCAGGGCGCTAAGCCAGGTAAAGGCGGCCTTCTTCCCAAGGAGAAAATCACTCCGGAAATCGCCGAACTTCGCAAAGTTCCGATGGGGGCAGACGTAGTTTCCCCTCCCTTCCACTGCGAGTGCGTGGATATGCCCTCCACCGTGGGTTTTATCCACCGGATACAGGAGATCGTTCCGGTACCTGTTGGAATCAAGCTGTGCGTGGGCTCCTTTCCCGAGTTACGCGCCTTTGTCGCGGAAATGAAAAAACAGGACACCTTCCCGGACTGGATGACCATCGACGGAGGCGAAGGCGGGACTGGAGCCGCCCCGGGAGCTTTTCTGGACCGGATGGGCATGCCTCTGTTCCCTGCCCTGCATGGTGTTATCCGGATTCTCGAAGAGATGAAGGTGCGTGAGCGTCTGAAGGTCTTCGCCTCCGGAAAACTGATAGATGCGGGACGACAGACCATCGCCTTCGCTCTGGGGGCGGATGCCTGCTATACCGCCCGGGGTTTTATGTTTTCCCTTGGGTGCATTCAGGCACGCGAATGCGGAAACAACACTTGCCCTGTCGGTATCACGACCCACAACCGCGATCTCCAAGCCGGCCTCGATCCCGAGACCAAGGCCGCCCGCGTGCAGAACTACGTCGACAATTCCCTCGGCGAATTGCGCGCTTTGACCGCTGCAATGGGAAAAGCCTGCCCCACAGACCTCTCCATCGACGACCTCTTCATCCCGACCGGAAGTAATCTCTGGCGGATGGTGCGGGAAGATCCCGACCTCGCCAACGATTTACGTCCCCGGGTCCAGCCTTCATCCTGATGAAAGGTCTACTATGAGCCATCGTATCGCCGTTTTTCTGCTTCAGTTCGCGCTCGCTCTCCTCCTCGCTGGAGCCGCCGCCGGGAAATTCCTCGGACTCCCCCCCTCCCCTGATTTGTTTACCGCCCTTGGGATGGAGCCTTCTGGGCGATTTCTTATCGGGGCCCTCGAACTTCTCGCCGCGGCCCTCCTTCTCCTTCCCCTTACCGCCTGTCTTGGCGCGCTCCTTGCATGGGGTCTTCTTTCCGGGGCTCTTCTTGCCCACTTTACCCGCGTCGGCCTTGGTGGTGATTGGCTCCCCCTTTCCCTCGCCGCCATCACCGGCTGGCTCGCCGCATGCCTTCTCCTCTTCCTCCTCCGCCATCGCGTTGGCTTCCTTCGCGCCATGTTCGCCCGCCCCACTCGGAATTAGTTTTCCCGGAATAATACAGACCGGTCTGTTTCTTATAGCCGAAACCGTACTTAAAAAAGAGGTACATCGATGATAAAGGAAAAGAAAAAGAAAACCATCACGAGCTGGGTCCTGCAGGTACTGCTTGCGGGTCTGTTTCTGATGGCCGCGGTTCCGAAGCTCACGGGAGACCCGATGGCGGCGGAAATGGTGGCCAAATTGGGTCTGGGAACCTGGGCCGCCTACGTGATCGGAGCGACGGAAGCGATCACGGCAGTGCTGTTACTGGTACCGCGCACGGCGGCCTACGGCGCGATCCTGGCGGTGGCGGTCCTTGCCGGAGCAATTCTCGCGCACCTTACCGCCTTGGGAATTTCCCTCGGCGAGGAAGATGGAGGCAGCATGTTCGCCATGGCTGCGGTCGGCCTCGTTCTTGGCGGGTTCCTCGCATGGCTTCGACGGCAACCCCTCCTGAGCGTTCTTACCGGAAAGGAGGTGAAGTTGTCATGAA
The DNA here is from genome assembly GCA_964345345.1 of uncultured Puniceicoccaceae bacterium. Lineage (GTDB taxonomy): Bacteria > Verrucomicrobiota > Verrucomicrobiia > Opitutales > Oceanipulchritudinaceae > Oceanipulchritudo. The sequence continues at coordinate 7,023 of CAYFRH010000035.1, forward strand.
GCGAACGATGCAACTTCTTTCCGTCCTTGCCTGGATTTTCGCCGGATGCCTTTCCGTCAGCGCAGCCGAACGGGTTCTTCTGCACACTAACGAAGATGGCTTCGCCGTCGACGGCTTTGACCCGGTCGCTTTTTTCGAGGAAGCCGAACCGGTTAAAGGAAAGGGACAATACCGCTTGGTCTACAAAGGCGCGCTGTATCTTTTCATCTCCCAAGAGAACCTGCGGAAATTCCGTGAAAATCCGGATAAGTATGAGCCGAAATTCGGAGGCTATTGCCCGGTTTCGCTTGCACAAGACAGGCTTGTTCCTGGAAAAGCGCAGAATTTCAAGGTTGTCGACGGGGAACTGTATCTAATGCACGATTCCGAGGCTGCCCGCGATTTCCGTCAGAAGCAGGTTGCCATGGCGGATAAGTTCTGGAAGCAGCAGGTGAAAAAGAACGGCTTGATTTACCTACCGGAACAGCCGGGAAATTAAAGTGTCGGATTTAGTGCACCGGTTGCTGGTAAAGCCCCCGTTAACCGGGGCTTTTTAGTGGCGGTTCAGGCGTGTACAGCAACTATCTTGTTGGCATTGATAAGGTCTTTCGCGGCCTTGAGCGCCCGATCCACAGGCCAGGTGTCGCATTGGTTTTGACCCTCCGTCGTCGCACCGGAATAGAGAAGAAACAGGGCCGAACCGAGTTTCTCCGCACGAGCAGGCGTGGTCACCTCACTTGCCAATTCAATAAGAAAGCGTCGCTGGTATTCCTTGTGAAACTGAATCATTTCCCGGATGCGCGGATCATGATTTTTTCCCAGAAACCCCGCCGTATTTGTGAAAGGACAACCCCGGAAATTTCCCTCTTCCAGAAAAGGTTTCAACTCCGCAAAAAGAAGAAGGATTTTCTTTTCCCCTCCTCCCATTCTGTCCCGCAGAGATTGGAATTCCTCCTCCGTTATTTCATGCCAGCGTTCAAGCCAGGCAAGGCAGAGGCTGTCTTTGCTTCGGAAATACTGATAAAAGCTCGCTTTCGCCGCTCCCGATTCCGCGATAATCTCGTTAATTCCGACGTTCCCGTAGCCACGACGGGTGAACAAATCATCCGCTGTAGCGAGAATCCTGTCTTTGACAGATTTCCTCATAGGCGCTTAGCTAAATACCGGTTTAGTTTACGTCAAGCCGTCGATGCCGCAAAGACCACTATTCACCCCGGAAATTTTCCTTGTTCTCTGGAATAGAATAGACCGGTCAGACTCCCAGTTTAAAAATCCACGCAGTCACACAAATTATCTACAAAAAGAGAAAGTAATCATTATGAAACACATGAACCTAACAACCGCCGCGCGCGCTCTCCGTTTGGGAGCCCTCGCATTGACAACCACCCTGCTGATTCCCGCCATGACGGTGACGGGAGCGGACTACGAACTGAAAAAGCACCGGATTGAATGGAGCGGATCAATGCCCGCAAGCACGCACAAAGGGCTGCTCACGCCCGAAGAATTCTCCGTGGACATTACGGATGAAGGAAAAGTTGATTACCTCGAAGTGGTTCTCGATATGGACAGCATCAACGTGACCGACCTCGAAGGAAAAAAGCGGGACAAGCTGATGAACCATCTTCGCAGCGAGGATTTCTTTTATGTGGAGAAGTATCCGACGGCGCGTTTCGTCATGGATGAGCACCGGGACGGATACCTTTACGGAACCATCACCATTCGCGGGGTCTCGGAGCAATTCTCGATTCCGGTTGAGGTCCGGGGACATGAGGACCGCGGCTGGATGCTGACAGGCGCGTTCACATTCGACCGACAGAATTTCAACGTGAACTACCAAAACAGCGGCTTTTTCGGGGTCGCAAAGGACAAGATCATCAAAGACGAGGTTGAACTGGACATTGAACTGACGGTCGCGACAAAATGAAAATACTTTCCGTAGTTCCCCGGCCGGCCCATCCGGTCGGGGAACACCGGTTTGGATAGCGTTTTCAATCCCCTTCCGCCATGTTTCTGGAAACCATTCTTTGCGGACTTGCCGCCGGTGCGGCAGGCGCAATTCTGATGAATCTTTTTCTGCGCTGGGTCAGTCATGCCTTTGACGAACCGGAAAACATGGTTGAGGTCTTGGGGTCATTTTTCACCGGCTCGCGCGGTAGCACCGCAATTACGCTGGGAACGGTCCTGCACCTGTTCTTTGGGGCGTTGTTCGGCACGCTGTACGCGTGGGTCCTCACCTTAATGCAGGCGGCCCAGGCTCCGGCGGCATTGTTCGCGGGCATGGGCTTTGGTTTTGTACACGGGCTTCTCGTCAGTTACGGACTGATGCTGTTTGTCCGTGAACAGCATCCCGTAAAGGAACTGCGCTCCTGTTCCATGAGTGTGGGGGTGCTGTACCTGATCGCTCATACCCTCTACGGAGGCTTTGTCGGCCTTGTCGCCGGTCTCCTTGGGCTTGTCGTCTCCTTTACCTGACATGTAAAGAATTCGGCTAATAAGTAGGTTTTCCTTGCGTGGCACCGGGAATCCATCAAATTGCCGGGCTTTCGCAGTGGGCATAACGGAACTCCTTCTCACGAAATTCCGGCCTATCCCCCTCCTGAACGGTCTTCCTTCGATGAGTGATTGTTTTTGGCAAATCTCCCTCTCATCGAAGATGCGGAAAGTATTCTTCCGCCGAACCACAGACCTATGCAAACCACCGAATCTTTTGATTCCCTCGGCTTGACCGAGCCACTTCAACGCGCGCTTCGCGAATTACGGTACGTAGAGCCCACGCCCATCCAAGCTCAGGCGATTCCGCCTTTATTGAGCGGAAAGGATTTACTTGGGACCGCCCAAACCGGTACCGGAAAAACAGCGGCGTTCACACTCCCGATCCTGCACCGCATGCTGGAGCGCCCCCGCAAACCGACCAAAAGCCGTTTTCGCTGTCTTGTTCTCACCCCTACCCGCGAATTGGCTGTTCAGGTGTCGGAAAGTTTTCAGCGTTATGGGAAGCATCTCCGTCTGCGCACCGGCCTCGTGTACGGAGGCGTCGGCGCCCAGCCACAGATCCGCGATTTGCGCAAGGGCCTGGACGTTCTCATCGCTACGCCGGGTCGCCTCCTCGATCTGTATCGACAGGGCCATCTTGATTTTCAAGGCACTGAATTTTTCGTCCTCGATGAGGCGGACCGCATGCTCGACATGGGGTTTATTCCGGATATTCGAAAAGTAGTTGAGCAACTGCCTTCCCAGCGCCAATCCCTCTTTTTCTCGGCTACCTTTTCCGGCGAAATGGAGCATCTCGCCGGCTCCATTCTTTCTGCCCCGGTGGAAGTCCGGATTGCTCCGAAAGAAAAGACCGCCGCCAACATTGACCATCGTCTTTGTTTTGTCCGACGAGAGAGGAAAAACCGTTTGCTCGACGACCTTCTGGAAGAGCAGAAGACCACGAAAGGAAACAACCTGACCTTGATCTTTAACCGGACCAAGCACGGTGCCGACAAGCTGGCGAAACAGCTTGCGCGCAGTGGTGTGCGAGCGGAATCGATTCACGGGAACAAGAGCCAGAGGGCCCGTCAGCTGGCCCTGAACAACTTCCGCAATGGAACGTCTCCCGTGCTGGTCGCCACCGACGTGGCCGCTCGCGGGATCGACGTGCGGGACATCACTCTCGTCGTCAATTACGACCTGCCCAACGAACCGGAAGCCTACATCCACAGGATCGGGCGCACGGCCCGAGCTGGCGCCAAAGGACGAGCCCTCTCCTTTTGCTCGGAAGAAAGTCTTTCCGAATTGCAGGCAATCGAGAAGTTGATCCGTAACGAAATCGCGGTCCACCGTGATCACGCCTTTCATGAGGAAGGGCTGCGCTCCCGCAGAGCGAAGCCTTGCAACGACAAAGCCCGTTCTCCGAAGGGGCGCGGCAAGCCATCCCGTGGAAACCGCGCGCGTCCGCAAAAGCGTTCACGGAGGTTTGCGGCAAGATCCTGACCAGAGCCTTTTTCCCACCTCCGGCTTACCCGCCGACATCTTGGTTTGACCCGGGAGCGCCGGGCGACCAAATCATGTCGGTTTTTCGGATTTGCCGGAGAAGGACAAGCATATGCAAGCAGGAATCGTCGGACTGCCCAACGTGGGCAAAAGCACTCTCTTTAACGCCGTGACGCGCAACCGCAAAGCGGAAGCGGCGAATTATCCCTTCTGCACCATTGAGCCGAACGTGGGGATGGTGCAGGTTCCGGAGGTGCGCCTTGCACCCCTTGCAAAAGTGGCCAAAACCGATAAACGAGTGCCCGCAACGATCGAATTTGTCGACATTGCCGGCCTGGTCGCGGGGGCTTCGAAAGGGGAAGGTCTTGGAAACCAGTTCTTATCGCACATCCGCCAGGTTGATGCCATCATTCAGGTTGTCCGCTGCTTTGAGGATGAGGACGTCATCCACAGCATGGGCGGCGTGGACCCGGTTCGTGACATTGACATTATCACGACGGAACTGGTCCTCGCGGATTTGCAGTCGGTGGAAAACCAGCTGGAACGACAGGCGCGACGCGCGAAGGGAGCGGATAAGGAAGCGATCGCCAATGTGGCGCTGCTGGAACGCCTGCGCGATCACCTGAATAACGGACGTCCCGCACACCTTCTCCCGGTCGAGGAGGAAGAGGCCCCGCGGATGGGCAACTTCTTCCTCCTTACGACAAAACCGGTCATATTTGCCTGCAACGTGCGGGAGGAGGACCTTGCCGACCCGCGGGCAAATCCGCACGTACAAGCAGTGGAAGCCTACGTTGCGGAGCACCATGAAGCGACTTCCTGTGCGATCTGCTCCAAACTGGAGGAGGAGTTGACGGAAATGGAGGCCGCAGAAGCGGAAGCTTTCCTTGCTGAACTGGGCGTGAACGACAGCGGGGCAAGCCGCCTCATCCGTTCCGCCTATGATCTGCTCGGGCTGGCCAGTTTTTTCACGGCGGGAGAAAAGGAGGCGCGCGCGTGGACTTTTACCAAAGGCATGAAGGCCCCCGCTTGCGCCGGCGTCATTCACACCGATTTCGAGCAGGGTTTTATCAAGGCGGAAGTCATCCACTGGAAGGAGCTGGTCGAAGCCGGTTCCAAGGCCGCCGCCCGCGACCAGGGCAAGTTGCGGCTGGAGGGAAAAGACTACCTCGTGAAGGACGGCGACGTCATCGAGTTCCGTTTCAATAAGACCAACTAATCGGATGCATGTATCGGCCTGATTTCAGCGCAAAAGAAGATCCGTTCCTTTCCTTTTGTCGGAAAGAACATCCGCGTCGGTTCCTTTAAAATCTCTGGATGGAATTCGATTTTCCTTGGTTGACGGGGAAGAGTAAGAAGGAACCTTGCCTTTTGTGCCATTGATCATGCCCATCTCTTCATTAGCAATTCTTATTCTCCTTCTCTTTGGCGGTTGTGGTGACGCGAAGAAAGCGGAGGTGTATGAGGTAGCCAAGGAACAAGCCCCTTCCCCACCGCAGGCATCAGGAGGAATGCCGGAAGCTCCCTTTGCCGCTAATGAAGGGGCGCCCGATAGCGGCGGGGACATGGCTTCGCGTCGGCTTCCGGAGGAGGCGCTGAACCCCAGCGCGGATAATCCCGATTGGCAGGTTCCCGACGCATGGGAGCCGACCCAAGGCTCGGAAATGCGGCGAGCTAGTTTTCAGGCAACGGGGCCAGGTGGACCGGTGGACATCGCGGTGACATCCTTTCCGGGAGATGTAGGCGGTCTTGTCGCGAATCTCAACCGCTGGCGGCGGCAGATCGGGCTTCCTCCTCTGGACCCGGCAAATGTGGATAGTGTCGTAGAGCGGCAATCCGTCGCGGGTAAGGAAGTGATCCTCAGCAGGATGGAAGGGACAACACAGGGGACGCAGGCCGCGATCTTCCGCCACGAGGGAAACTCGTGGTTCTTTAAGATGACGGGCCCCCGAGCATCCGTGGAAACCAACACGAAGTCTTTCACGAGCTTCATAAGCAGCGTACGCTTTCCATGAATCAAACAACCCGTTCCCCATCGACCTTTTCCCTCCGCGATCTTGGCCTTCCGGGCATTTACTTGTTGGTCTTTGCGATCAGCGGCTGGCTCGTTCTGGTCGCCAATTTGTTTCCCATCGCTAAGGCCAGCGGCTGGATATTTCCCATCGTTGAGGACGTGGCCGGACTTGCCGCGAGCACCATTCTCCTTCTGGTCCTCTCCCTCACCCCTTTTGCCCTGCGGCATCTTTTCCAGCGCCGATGAAGAATCCTGTCTTCACTTTTTTCAGTTCGATCCGGCTGACCCTGTTCCTTCTCGCTGCGAGCCTTGCTCTCGTTTTTTTCGGTACGCTCGATCAAGTACATTACGGGATTTACCACACGCAGCAGAAGTATTTCGAGCATGCCTTTGTCGTCTGGGAGTACCCTCCGCAGTGGGCCTTTGGAGAGGCCCTCTCCTGGTTGCATTTGCCAATGCCCGGCGGCTACATCCTCGGTCCGCTCCTGATAATCAATCTTGCCTGCGCGCACTTCTACTACTTCCGAGCATCATGGAAAAAAGCAGGGATTCCCCTCATTCACGGTGGCATCGTCTTGCTGCTTTTCGGTCAGCTCTGGACGCAGCTTGGCCAGATAGAATATTTTCTTTGGCTGGAGGAGGGTGGCCGGCAGAATTTTGTCGAGGCCTTTCACCATGATGAATTTGTTCTCATTGACAAAAGCGCGGAGGAGACAGACCGCGTCTACACTTGGGACGCAAAAGCCTTGCGCAGGGAGGGAGACGACTTTTCGCATCCGGATCTTCCCTTCGAGGCGGAGGTGCTCTGGCAAGCGCGCAATGCGGCTGTCTTTCCGAGGCCACCCCAAGCCGGTAACCGCTTTCCGGAAATGCCCTTCAATCGTGGGATCGGGCAAGAACGCGACCTCGTCGCTCTGATGAAGGAGCCGACCTACGCCGAAGGGGAACGCAATGCAACGACGGCAATCGTGCGTCTGCGGGACAAGGAAAGCGGGAAGCCAGTTGGAACATGGTTGGTCTCCAATCTCTTTCGCCAGAGTCTTCCCCTGCAGCAGTATTTCCCGCCCCAGACTTTTCAGTACGACGGACGCAAATGGGAAATTGCCCTGCGGTTCAAGCGCCAATACCTGCCCGCGGAGATCGAGCTGCTCGATTTTCAACACGACAGGTACCCGGGAACGGATATTGCCCACAACTTTTCCAGTGAGGTGCGCCTTCTCAAGCCGGAGGAAACCACCGGCCGCACCACTCTCATTTACATGAACCACCCGTTGCGGTACGCCGGCCTGACCTTTTATCAGGCTTCCTTCGCCGACAACGACACAAAATCCATGTTTCAGGTTGTACGCAATCCCGCCCGCTGGGTTCCGTACGCCGCCTGCGCTGTGGCCTCCCTCGGTCTCGTCCTGCAATTCGGCATCAGCCTGTACGTGCACGTTCTTCGCCGCCCCCGCAAATCATGAAGCCTGACGCTAACACCTCCCTCCTTCGCACGACGGTGGTGGCCCTCATCGGCTTGCTCGTCCTGCTTCTGCTGGGCCTTGCCGTCACGGGTCCCGATTACCCCGAAAAGTGGAATCTCGAGCGTTTCGGCCAACTGCCTGTGCAGGAAGGAGGGCGTATCAAGCCTGTGGACACACTGGCCCGCTCCACCCTCATGCTGATCAGTGGTCGGCAGACATGGGAGAATCGTGAAGGCGAACGCCATACCAGTCTGGAATGGTTTACGGAAGTGGTTCTCGATCCGCGCTCAGCCGCGCGGCATCCTGTTTTCCGTATCGACCATCCCGATATCGTGGGGCTTCTTGGCTTTCACAACGAGGAGCGAAAGTACTTTTCCCTGAGCGAAATCGCTCCGCATTTCGAGAGCCTGCGAGAACAGTTCGCGGAAGTTCCCGGAGAGCAGCGCCTGCGTAATCCCTTCGAGGCCGGACTGGCCAAACTACGCAACGCCCTCGGCCGCTATGATCGAGTCGCCTACAGCTTTGTCCCGCCGCCCCTCTTCGGAGATGCCGCCACCACCTACAAAATGCTCCTGCGGACGCATGCCGACACCCTCTCCGCAGATCCCGGTTCGGCGGCTCACAACACGCCGGGTAACGCCCTGCGCATCTTCCGCAACCAGTTTCGGCAACTGGTCGCCAACAGCAATGTCCAAGCCATTCCACCTGCCGACGGGAACGGCCCGGAGCAGTGGCATCCGCTCGGCACAAGCCTGCTCCGCTCAACCGATAGCGGCGAGATCGATCCTATCGTTTCCGGTTTTGCCGATCTTTCCGCAGCATGGCAGGCAAAAGATTCCCGGGCATTTGCAAACGCCCTGGATGAATTGGAAAGCCGTTACAAAAAACGTACCGGCGAGCGTGCGCAAAAGACCGGGTTTGAGTACTTTTTCAATACCCTTTCGCCCTTTGGCGTGTCCATGCAGTTGTACGTTCTCCTTTTCATTGTTGCGGCCTTTTCATGGATGGGCTGGACAAGGACACTCGCGCGGGCCGCGCTGACCATAATGGCGGTCGCCTTTCTCCTTCATACCTTCGGGATTGGAGCCCGCGTCTACATTCAGGAACGTCCGCCAGTGACAAACCTGTATTCGTCAGCCATCTTCGTGAGCTGGGCGGCGGTACCGTTATGCCTGCTTTTGGAAAAGCGCTACCTGAACGGCGTTGCTTCGGCGGCGGCAGCAGTGCTGGGATTCACCACCCTGATTATCGCCCATTACCTGAGCTTTTCCGGTGATACCCTTGAAATGATGCAAGCGGTGCTGGATTCCAACTTCTGGCTGGCGACGCACGTTCCTACGGTGACCCTCGGTTACAGCGCGACCTTTCTCGCCGGCTTTATCGCCGCGATTTACCTCATCCGCACGAGAATTTTCCGCGACCTTCCCAAGGAAACGGAGAAGGCGGTCAGCGGCATGGTTTACGGTGCCCTCTGCTTCGCCCTGCTCTTCAGTTTCGTCGGCACGGTCCTCGGCGGAATCTGGGCGGACCAATCCTGGGGTCGCTTCTGGGGATGGGATCCGAAAGAGAACGGTGCCCTTATGATCGTCCTCTGGAACGCCCTCATTCTGCACGCGCGGTGGGCGAGAATTGCCGGGACAACCGGCATCATGCAACTGGCGATTGTCGGCAACATCATCACCGCATGGTCATGGTTCGGAACCAATATGTTGGGGGTGGGTCTGCACTCCTACGGCTTTATGGATTCCGCCTTTTTCTGGCTGGTCGTCTTCGTGGCCGCGCAGATCGCCCTTATTCTTCTCGGCTGCCGGAAAGCCCGTTCCGCATGACACTTTCGTAGGCCGCGTCTGTGAATTCCATGTAGCGGAGACCGTCCGCAAAGGATGTAAGGGAAACGGAAGTACCTTCCCGGATGCTTTCGATGAAATCCGCTTCCACCCGCCAACTTTGGCGGTCCGTATCGGAAATCACCATCGGTTCCGGATTTTCGCCCGGGCGGCACCGGCTCAGAGCAGCGCCGGCGACATCCAGCTCGAGCTCGCCGGCGGAACCGGTCAGGCGGATTACTTGCCGCGGGCGGCTATCCACTCCTGAAAAGCGGTAAGCAAAGGAGGCTCCGTTGTCGAACTCCCCGTGAATGTGCAGGAGATCCGGTAATCGTACCGCCACCCTTTCACCGGATTCCCAGTGGCGGCGCACTGGTGTGAAAACCTTTCCCCGCCCGTCGAGCGATCGGGCCTCCACGCCAAGCCAGCGCAGCACTACTTCGTGCAGTATGCCCATCGTGAGCATATTCTTCCCGCTGTACTGCGGGTCCTGTCGCCAGCTCAGGGGAGCGGTTGGGTCGAGAAGGGCATCCATACAGTGTTCAACGGTGACATCCCTTACCTCGCCGAGCCACTCCTCCGCAAGGAGGCGCTGCACCGTAGCATCGTACTCAAGGGTAAAGGGAGAAGGAACAACTTGGGCGACGAGGTCCGGATGCGCCTGCGAAGCTTGCAGCATACGCCGGGCCTGCGCTGCGTCCATCGCCATGCGGGCCTCCGTAAGGACGTGTTTGCCGGCCTCGAGCGCGGCGATGGTGGCTTCCGCATGAAGGTAGGGCCACGTCCCGATGCAGATGGCATCCACCTCCGGATTTTCAATGACTTCGTGCCAGTCAGCCACCACCCGGGGAATGCCGAAATCCGAAGCCACCTCCCGTCCGCTTTTCTCGCTACGGTTGGCCACAACCACATGCCGTACGCCTTCGATCTGCGCGAAGCCCGGCAAATGCCGTAATTTCGTGTTCCCGCCCGCTCCAATGTACCCGATGCCGATTTCCTGCATGTTCCCGTTTTATGGGAAGGGAAAAAGGAACGGCAAGCCTCGGACCTCCTGAGAAACCCCACATAAAAAATCCTGCGGAGGAAATCTCCCCCGCAGGATGAAAAAGGTGCGGAAAACTAAGTTCCGCGGTTAGTAGCGATCCTGACGACGGCCACCGCCGCCACCACCACGTCGATCAAAGCCGCCGCGGCCGCCTCCGCCGCTGCGACGGTCACCGCCGCCACGACGGTCACCGCCGCCGCCACCACCGCGACGGAATCCGCCACCGCCGCCGCCGCCACCGCCTTCGCGAGGCTGCCGAGGTTCGGCTTCGCGCACGCGCAGGGGCCGGCCCATTAATTCCTGATCCTGCATTCCCGCGATGGCGCTTTCCCCTTCTTCGCGGTTGGGCATTTTCACGAATCCGAATCCGCGGGAGCGACCCGTATCCCTGTCGAGAAGGATGCGGGCGGATTCGACGGCGCCATAAGCGCCAAAGGCTTCACTCAACTCTTCGTCTTGGAGTTCGTAAGCCAGATTACCAACATAGATATCCATTTTGTAGCAACTATCATTGAAAGCGCGCACCGATCAAAAGGTTTCCTGCAGGCGGTGCGCAGCCCGAACGGGAATCCGTGTAACATTTCATGCCGGAGAAAGAGTAGTTTGAGTCCGAAGCCCCAGCGTTCTTTTGCTCCTTCATGAAGAAGTTAATTCATGCAGGTAGGCATACGCGAAGCAATGCGAATCTTCGACAAAAATCAGTAGCCGGCAGCTTGACCATCTTTCCGACTTTCGCTCGCTCCCCGGTAGACCCCGGAGTCCGGATCGCGCCAGACGGCCTGGTAACCGCCAAAGCCGCCGAGATTCCATTCGACCTGGTGGCCGCGCAGCTTCAACTCGCGAATGGTTTCAAGGGGAAAGCCGCTTTCAAGGGCAACGGTTCCTCCGTCAGTCATGCGCTCGCCAGTGGGTTCGGAATCGCCGGAATGGACAATGCGGGGGGCGTCCCCGGCCTCCTGCAGATTGAGGCCGAAGTCGACGAGATTGATGACAACCTGCGCGTGGGCCTGCGGTTGGGTGGCACCGCCCATGACCCCAAAAGCACAAAGCGGCTTTCCTTCGCCAGTCAGAAAGGCCGGAATGATGGTATGGAACGGACGTTTTCCGGGAGCGTAGGCGTTGGGATGGTCCGGTTCCATGCTGAAGGAAGTGCCGCGGTTCTGGAGACCGAAGCCCATCCCGGGCGGACAAAGCCCGGCCCCCATGCCCCAGTAGTTGCTTTGGATGAGGGAAATCATGTTACCCTCGGCATCGGCGGCGGCGAGGTAAACGGTGTCGCCCCTGCGCAGGCGTTCGGGATCGGGTTCCACCTCGCGCGCGGCCCGACGCGAATCAATTGTTTCACGTAACGTCGTGGCGTAGCTCTTTGAAACCAGCTGTTCGACAGGAACTTCGGCAAAGGCGGGATCCCCGTAAAGACGCGCCCGGTCGGCAAAGGCACGCTTTTTGGCTTCAACGAAGTGATGGACGTATTCGGCGGAGGTACGACCCATCGCTGCGATATCGTAGCCTTCCAGAATGTTGAGGATTTGCTGGGCGGCGATGCCCTGCCCGTTCGGAGGAAGTTCCCATAGGGTGAGGTTTCGATAGTCGACGCCTACCGGTTCCACCCATTCGGAGCGGTGATCACGGAAGTCCTCGTAGCGAAGGAAGCTTCCGTTTGCCTCCAGAAAAGCAGCCATGCGGTGCGCCAGTTCGCCTTCGTAAAAGACGTCCCGTCCTTTTTCGGCCAAGGCCCGGTAGGTCGCGGCCAGATCAGGATTGCGCCAAACCTCCCCCTCCGCTGGCGCTCGTTCGCCGTCGACCGTAAAGGTATCGAGAAAACCGGGGTAGTTCGCGCGGCGAGGTACGCTCAGCCCCCAGTAAAAGGCGATCAGTTCGCTGACCGGAAAGCCTTTTTCGGCATATTCAATCGCCGGACCGAGGACTTTTTCCATGGGCAATTTACCAAAGCGCTCATGCAACGAGAACCAGCCATCGACGCATCCCGGAATGGAAACCGCAAGTGGCCCAAGATCGGGAATACGATCGAGATTCTGCTCGGCGAGGTGGGCTTTCAGTTCTGCGAGCGTGGTCCCCTGGGCGGTTCGACCGCTGGCGTTAAGCCCGTACAGCCGGTCGGTCTGCGCGTCATGGTAAATGGCAAAAAGGTCCCCGCCGATCCCGCTGCCGGTCGGCTCCATTAACCCGAGGCAGGCGTTGACGGCGATGGCGGCGTCGACAGCGTTGCCGCCCTCGCGCAGGATGCGCACCCCCGCTTGCACGGCGAGAGGCTGGCTGCTGGCCACCATGCCATTGGTCGCCAGAACTTCGCTGCGGGTGGCGAAAGCTTCGCCGGTTAATCGGTCAGCGGCCATACCGGCATTTCCGGCGAAGCCAAAAATGATGGCCAGCGCAAAAAGCAAGAATCTCTTCACGACGTCACCTCCCGCCCTTGACGGGATTCCACGTAGGCACGCCTCGCGCGCCCAAAGGTCCCCAGATTGTAGACATTACGATAGCCAAGCTCTTTTAACTGGCGGGTGGCGGCAGCGGAACGGACGCCACTGTGACAAAAGAGAATCAATGGCTTTTCAGGCTCCCCAATCTGCGTGCGTAGCTCCCGCCCCACCTCCCCGACGGGACAATTGAGAGCGGAGGGAATGCGCTGCTCCCGGAATTCGCGGCGCGAGCGCACATCGACGAGGTGGGCGCCATCCGCGAGAAGCTGCGCCGCTTTCCGCACTTTCATCCAACGTAGCCGTGGCCCGAAGAAGACCAAAAGCGCCAACAGCAGCAAGACAAGGGCAATCCAGTTCATTTTCAGGTAGCGAACAAACTCCTTGCTCCTTCAGCAATACCGAATCCCGCGCGAACTCGCAGGGGTCGGCAAGCCCGTGGGAAAATACGCCGGTTTCAACCGGAAACACCGGTTGCATTCAAAAAGAAGGCCTTTATTTTCCATCCTATGACCATAAATACGAATTACGAATTCTCCAAGCGCCTAAAGAGCCTCTGGGAAAAAGCCGTGCAACTCTACCAAGCCGGTAACCGGGACAGTTCTACTTATTTTACCGACGAGGAAACGTCATGGCTCGGTTCCGTCGGGCACTCCCCGCAGGAAATTTATGACTTTGCCGAGGACTGGGTCTCCGCCGGTGAGCCGGACGTGGAAACATTCCTTCTGATCGCACTGCAGCGCCGCGACTACTACCTAATGGAAATGCAGGGGCAATGCGGGAACAAGGTAGTCGACACCGGTGACCTGCCTCCGAAGGAATCCGCCGTCCGGGGCATCGAGTGGCTCCCGCGCATTATTCCTAAGGCACGCGCCAAGCTGCGTGGAGAAATGTCGCCCGATCTCATGTTTGGCTGCGGCGGCGACCGTAAGTTTTTCAAGGCAAATGACATTCATCCAGCAGAGTTCCTCGATCTCGTCCGACGGAACATGCATGACGACGAGGCCATCATCGATTGGGTGGTCGGCCGGACCCGCACCGTTGCCAAAGGATAGAAAAAAAGCGGATAAAGTCGGTCTTGCGCGGGACACCTTTTATCATACAAACCATTCTTATGAACCGCTGGGTACAGGCTGCCGCTATTACGCTCGGCTGCGTGCTGGTTTACGCAGGCATGCGTTCCCTGCCCGTAGAACCGTGCTCTTTTCTCCACTACGGCGACTACATCAACCAGGAAGGCGTGATTGAAGGCTGCGGTTACGAGGAAACCGCCTTCTTCGACCTTG
>CAYFRH010000036.1:0-21040 GCA_964345345.1 uncultured Puniceicoccaceae bacterium
GGTTTCGATTTCGCTTTCGTAAAACTAAAATCCTATTCCGCCCAATTTGCTGAGCGTAATCGCAATTCGATTTAGATCCTTTTTTGCGCAGTTTTCCTCGGCGGATAGAATTTTGATAACCTCGAGCACATCCAGAATCGCAGCACATTCAAGAGCTGATCCACGGGCAATTTCAAAGAATCGTCCTCGGTTTGCCGTAATCGCGGGAAGCCACCCGGCGGACGAGACGAGGGCCATGGGAAAGAGCGAATCAAAACTGCCGCTCGAGGCTGACGCGCCAGGACCTGCGCGGACCCGGAGTTCCGGGATGAAACTCAAACTCCTCGTCGGTGAGGTTCTCCACCGTTCCCTGTAAGTTCCAGCCTTCGGCCGGGACATCGGTCCAGCGAAAAGCGAAGTCAACCATGAGGGCGTCGTCCCCGCTACGGCGTAGAAGGTTCCGCGGGTGTTCCCGATAGCGGCCTTCCGCGCGCAAGGTAAGGTTCGGCGTTGCTTTTCCTTCCAGGGCGAAAGTGGCGCGGTGACGGGCGTAATTGAGAACGTAGAAGCTGGCCTCTCCCCCGCTGCCAACATAGACGACCGCCTTGTCGAGCCATGCGTATCCGGCCTCGAGGAGCCAGCGGTCGGCCTCCCAGCGCAGGCGCGTTTCCACCCCGTCCACGGTGGCGTCGAGCGGGGCGGCCCGGCGGGCCGTGGGCGTATCCGCTTCAAAGACCCAGTCGACGAGATCGCGATCCTCCCGACGAAAGACGACCAGCTCCGCCGTGAGAGCGCCGCTTAGCCAGCGCACTCCTCCTTCAGTGCTTTCCGACGTGGCGCGCCCAAGGTCGGCATTGCCCCCGAAGAGGCCGCTTGGTGCGGATTTGAGGACGGTGTAGCCAGGGACGCGGCTCGTCTCCGCACGCTCCGCGAATAGCGTCCACTCCGCTCCGTGGGTGGTACCGCTGAGTGAGAAGCCGACCTGAGGTAGCAGGACCGTGGCCTCTTCCGAAGATGTATCCAGAACCGCCCCGGCGGAAGCTTCCACGACGAGGCCGTTCAAGGCCCAGTCCCGCTGCAGCAGCGCCCCGCCCTTCGCATACTCCCGCTCCCGGAAGTCCCCCTCCACAAGACTTGTGCTGCGGACCAGTTCGTCCATAAGCAAAGTATAATCATACCGCAGGTCCCATTCCCCCATCGGCAACAGCCCGTCTCCCTGCAGGCTCCAGACGGCGGTACGGTGCTCGAAAAGAGCATTCGGTTCGTTCCGGTTGAATTCGTAGTCGTCCTCGAGTCCCCGCCAGTAAGCGCCCACGCGGTGCTCTCCCCACGCAGGCGGCCCGCTCTCCCACTGAACTCCAACCAGCCCGACCCCGTAGTCCTCCGTTTCCCGTAGGCTGGCGAAACCGGTGTACATCCCCGGCCAGCCATAAAACTTGTCCACATAGCCCCCGAAAAAACGCAGCGTTCCCCTGGCCGTTTCCTCCCGTTCCAAGCGCAGGCTAACGCGTTCCCACCGGAAATCGCCGCCTTCCACCGATCCGTCCCCCTGCTCGTGGCGGAGGCTCGCTTCCACCGCCCAGTCGTCCTGGCGCACCGCAATGAACGCTCCCGCCCCGATATGCCCGTCGCTGCCCCCCAGCAATTGTACCCGTGTACCGGGAACGATCTCGCCCCACTCCCAGTTCAAGCTTCCCGCCGTCGCATTGAACGAAGCCAGGGCGTGCTCCAGTCCGGTCTGCAGTCGCAGTTGGCCGAAATGCCCTGGGTCCAGCGGGATTTCCGCGAAGTAATGGCCCGTCTGCGGATCGAACAAGGTCATTCCCCCGATCGCCACTCCGGCCCCCGAAAAAATACCTCCCCGGATGTGCAGGTCCGCCTGATATCCGGCTCCTCCCCGCGCCTGCAGGTCCACCCGAGGTTCCATCTCAAGGTATTCTCCCAGCTGACCGCCGCGCTCCGTTTCCGCCACCCAGGCCGAGCCGCTCACCACTTGCAGCGGCGGCAACTCCGTAACATTCCCCTCGTTCTCTCCTGAAACCGAGCCGGCTCCCGCCGCCATCCCCAGTCCCATGCGCAGTACGTTTGTCCACTTCATGCCCTCCATTCCCATGGTCATCAGGAGAAGGGTGGCAATAGTTAATTTATTTTATTAATTCAGTTAACAATTAGTCGCGATCTTCAATCCCCGCCGCAAATAGGTCGGAATATCGAGATCTTCGCCTTCGTACAGGTTGGGATCCGTTTTTTCAAAAAGGCCGCGGTTCTCTTCATGCCGGGGAAAAGCAAATTCCTCTTGAGCCCGGCCCGCCGTCCCATTCCCGAAGGAGACCGAAGAAGTCGGGGCAAGGGATCCGGACGTGGATTCCGTCTCCTCCGAAGTGGAGAAGAAGTCGTTTGCCGACTCGTCCCGGTTTGCCGGCTTGGACAAGCTCTCCGACTCGGTCCAGCTTGCCGGTACCGCTTTGGGCGGGGACTCATGCTTTGCCTCGGGCGGCTTATTGGGAGCAATGCTGGCCGCCGACTGAGGTGGAAATTGCTTCACCGCTTTTGGCGAGCGTACTGTGCCAATGGCGGTGATCCGCAACTGATTGTAAAAACCTCCGTCGATAGAGGCCCCAAACACGACCGATTGCCGGCAGCCGAATTTTTCCGCGACCGCGTCGAGGACCTCGTTGACCATCCCCATGGTAAGATCCGGTCCCCCCGTGAGGTTAAGAATCAACTGGTCGGTTTCATCGCTTAGCCCGGACTCCGGCATTTGCAGTAGCGGACAGGCCTCGAGGTCGGCGACGGCATCCTCCACCAGCGTTTCCCCTTTGCCATAACCGGTGGCAAAGAGCGTACGGCGGCCCGGTTCGGCGAGGGCTGCGCGAAGAGAGGAAAAATCCACATTGATAAACCCGGTATGAAAGAGCATCGACCAGATGGCATGGACACCGAGGCGAATCCACCGGTCGGCGGTGGCAAAGGCCTCCATCAAAGTGGCGTTCTCATCCACCTCCCGAAAGATCAGGTCGTTCGGCATTGCGATGAGGGCGTTGCTCTCCTTCCGCAGGACCTCCAGCGCTTTTCGCGCACGCTCGTTCCGAACGGTGCCCTCCCGCCGGAAAGGAAGAGCCGCAAAGGCGATGACAAGAGCGCCCTCTTCGCGGGCCATGCGGGCCATCACCGGGGCCGCTCCACTGCCGGTTCCGCCACCGAGACCGCAAAGCAGGAAGACCAGTTCCTGTCCCCGAAAACAGCGGCGCAGCGTCTCCTCTTCCGCCTCCGCCGCCTCCTGCCCGGCCTCGGCCACCCCGCCGGCACTCTTGCCGTTGCGCAAGGCACTTCCGAGTAACAACGTTTCCTCCACAGGAGAGGCCTGTAGTACCTGGTAGTCTGTATCGGCCGCCGCCAGCTGAACCTGTTCAAGGTCCTCCAGCTTGATGCGGTCCACGGCATTGGTGCCCGCACCGCCGACCCCGACGATTTTAATGCGCAGGCCGCCGCTGGGAAAGTGCTCTCCGGTCAATGGATCCGCTTCCCGTTCCATTCCTTCCTTTCGTTCCATTATCGCCTCCTTGTTGAATTTATCTCAACCGAACAATCCCACCACTTTGCGCAGCAAGCCATTGCGCGGGACCTCCGTCTCCTCTGTGGGGGCGCTGCGAAGGTCGTGCAGAGCGCTGTAAAGAAGGCCAAGGACGGTGGAAAATTCCGGTTCGCGCAATTCCGCAAATTTTACCCAATCAGGGCATTGGCCAAGGCTGACCGGAACCCCGAGGGTAACCTCCGCCAGCTCTGCGATTTCCGGAGTTTTGGCGACCCCTCCGGTAAGAATCACTCCGCAGGGCACATTCGATTGGCTTAAGGCACTGCCGAGGCGGTTTTTCAGGATAATGAAAAGTTCCTCCAACCGCGCATGTACGATTTTGTTCACGGAAAGGAGGGGGAGAATCCGATCCCCAATACTCATGTCGCCGACAAGGGGCACTTTCTCGGTACGGTCATTTTTGTGCACAAGCGCCCGGGCGCACCGTTTCTTGAGGCTCTCCGCGTATTTGCTTTTCACGCGCAGACCGAGGCTGAGATCGTTGGTAATATGCTCCCCGCCGACCGGAATGACCCCCGTCTGCAGAACCCGGCGACCGCGATAGAGGACGTAATCGGTGGTCCCCTTCCCGATATCGACCACCATGACTCCCTGCCGCTTTTCCTCATCGCGCGCCAGCAAACTGCCGGAGGCAAGACTGTCGATGACGAGATCTTTCACTTCGACCCCGTATCCACTCATGATGTCAAGATGGTCCTGCACGCGCTCCTCGCGCGCAACTACGTGCCAGTACTGTACCTCGAGATGCGAACCTCCCCGCTGCAGGGGGTGTTCAACCGGACGGTTATCCAGAAGGTAGCCGTATTTGACATGATGAAGGTAAACGTAGCCGTCCTCAAGAATGCGGTTCTTGGCATTCTCAATCGCCCGTTGCAAATCGGCACGCCCGACCACCCCGCCGCTGCTGCTGATCGTAGTGACCCCGGGATGCCGGAATCCGTGCAAATGATCTCCGGAAATGGAAAGGTAGACCTGTTCGATACGAGCATCCGCCGATTTCTCCGCCGCCAGCAGGGCGGCATGCACGGCGTTACTGACGGCGCGCAGATCGGTTACCTCCCCCTTGCGCATACCGGTGGTCGTCGATTGGCCGCGCCCGATGATGGTCATGGCTCCTTCGCCGATCTCCGCGACGAGGACCGCCGTCTTGTCCGTCCCGATCTCCACCGCACCTACGATTTTGCTTCGCGCCATTTCTAGACTCCTACTCGTTGTAGCGGATTACCACTTCATTGGAAAAGGATAAATCAATGAAGGTTGGCAATCCGAGCTGATACCGCTGGGAATGCTGGAGGATCTCCGCCAGCCGCTCAATTTGATTTTCCGGATTTTCCGTCGAAAAAACGATTTCGCGAATGTGGCGACTCTGCAGACGGACAAGGGAACTGCGCATCGGCTGCAACGGATTCCAGCCGGAAAGGTCGACCACCCGCCAGTGACGCGCAAGGGAGGGAACCCGTTCTTTCCCGAGGTCGAGGATATGGGCCACTTCTTCCAGAAAACGCACGCGCTTGAACCCATCATCCGCCCGTTTGATCCGGAGCCCGGCAAGTCCCGGAAGCCGCCGAAGGGCATCCTTTGGGTAGTGCATTCCCTGATACAAATTTCCGTCGCGGGCCAGCAGCCATACCTCGGCCCCACCGTCCTGCCGGATCCGCACCCGCATCAGGGGCTCGCGTTCCTCCACCTGCACACGCAAAAGGTCCGGCAGGCGCACCATGACGCGGGCCTTCGCCACCTGGCCGATATTCTCGAGGCGCTCGCGCAGATCCCGTACGTCGAGGGAACGGGCCGAGCGGTACAACAGCTCCGGGAAGGCCTCTTGAAACCATGACCGCGTCAAAACGCCGTCCGTCTGGAATTCCAGTTGGAGAGGTTCCGGCGACTCCTCCACCACCGGTTCCTTTTCCGTCACGCGGGCATAATAGGCGATCCCGAGGATGCCACTGAGAATAAGGCCGAAAAGAGCAAGGAGGAGAAAGGTACGAAAGAGCAGTTCCCAACGACGCCGCCGCGCCACGCTCGTGTTCCCCGCAGGAGGCCGTTTCTTACGGAGGTCTCTCCATGAGGAGGCTTGCTTGCGTGCCTGTTTTTTCACGACACCCCCCTTCCTTGACCCGAACGCCTGGCGGCGACTAGGGAAAGCCATTGCAGAACAAGGGACCGAAAATCCATCCCTGCGATCTCCGCCGTCTTCGGCAGAAGACTCGTGCCGGTCATGCCCGGAAGGGTGTTTATTTCGAGAAATACCGGCGCGCCTTCGCGCGAAAGCCGGAAATCGATCCGCGCCACATCGCGGCATCCGCAGACCTGAAACAGGGCCTCCGACCAGCGCAGCAGTTGTTCCTGCAACCGGGGCGCACAACGGGCCGGAACGTCATACCGGCTCCGTCCCGGCGTATACTTGTGTTCATAATCGTAGAGGCCCCCTTCCGGACGAATACCGACGACCCCAAGAGCGCGCCCGCCGAGAATGCCCACCGTCAGGTCCACCCCGTCAACCATGGCCTCCGCAAGGTAGGTGCGCTGTCGCAGAGCCTCGAGGGCCTCCGCGTAGGCAGCGGGACCGTCGATACGGAAAAGGCCAACGCTGCTGCCCTCGAAACGCGGTTTCAAAATAAAGGGCGTTCCGAGATGCCGCATCAGCTCGGAATAGTCCGGAGCATGTCCGGGATCGACGACACGGTCCGCCGCGACCGGGATTTGCAGCCTTGCCGCCGCTGCTTTGGCAGCCCATTTATCAAAACAAAGGGCGCTCGCGGCCGCACCGCTTCCGCCATACACAAAACCCGCCGCCTCCAGTTCCGCGGCGAGTTGCCCGTCCTCCCCGTAGAGTCCGTGGATCAGCGGGAGAACCAACTCTGCCTCCGCATCCAGTTCCGCCGGCAGACGGCCTTCGGCAAGCGTGAGTAAACGTGCGGAGAGGCCAGCTTGCCGCAGGGTTTCGCAAACCGCCCTGCCCGAGGCCAGCGAGACCTCGTGCTCCGGACCGGGACCTCCGCACAGAACCGCCACCGGCAGGTGAAGGAGGCCTTCGATATCAGGCGTGTTCATACGTTCGCCGTACACCCTCCTTTCCACGCTGGGAGGCCTTGCCAAGGTAGTCCTGCTCAAGATCACGCGCGAGTTTCGCGGCCGCGTCGCCGTGGCGCTGGGTGCACAGGTTGCGCCGCATGCGATCCAGAAGCCAGTCGTTAAAGATGAGGTCGAGGATTTCCCGATATAGGTTATCCAACTGGCTCTGCGGCAAAACAACGCAGCAGCCACGCATTTCGAGAGAACGGGCGTTAACAAGCTGATGATTATCCGCGGCGTGCGGATACGGCACGAGCACACTAGGGACCAGGCATTCCACCAACTCCGCAAGCGTTCCGGCACCGGCCCGGCTAAGAACGACGTCCGCGCAGGAAAACAGCTCGTGCAGGGCGTCATGAAAGGCGTACGCATTGATGGCGACCCGCTCGTTCCGCTCGGAACGCGACCATTCCCGGGCGGGTAGCTCAAGCTTGCCCGGACCGGTGACGAGGTAGAGCCAGATTCCGTCCGCCGCGAGGGAGTAGCGGTACCGCTGCACCCATTCGTTCAAAGCCTGCGCACCTTGGCTTCCGCCGACGACGACGAGGACCTTGGCATGCTGGGGAATCTTCAGTCTCTTCCGGATCTCGTCCTTGGGAATATGCCGCACTTCTTTGCGCAGGGGCATCCCCAGATGATACTGCCGGCGGTGTTCCACGCGATCGAGGGCGATTCCCTCCGGAAGGTAAACCCGGTCCGCCATCCCCGCCAACTGGCGGATGCTGCGCCCCGGAATTCGGTTTGCTTCATGCAGAACAAGAGGGATTTTACGCCATGCCGCCGCCAGTGCCCAGCTCACGGTGAGATATCCGCCGAAGGCCAGAACCAATGCAGGCTTCTCCCTCTTCAAAACCCGCAACGCTTCCCCAAGCGAAAAGAGGCTGCAAAAAAGGAAACGCAGCAACCCGAAAGGATTCCAGCAGAAGGGCGCTCCCCGGGCTTGGATGTAGGGAAGCTCCTGATACGCCCGAAGGAGCCGGCTGTCCACTTCCCTGTCGCTCACGACAAGACAGGCGTCGCAACCCCGCTCGCGCAGACGCTGAGCCGTGGCAATTCCCGGGGAAAGATGCCCCCCGGTACCACCGCAGATGATGTAAACGGCGGCCCCCATTAATCGTCCGAAATTTCCCGGGCCCGAATGGACGGCGGTTTGTTCCAGCACCAGAGGTTCCGACAGATAATACCGAAAAGAACATAGCTCACGACAAGGTTCGAACCTCCGTAACTGATAAACGGCAGGGACATGCCTTTGGTCGGCAGACAGCCCGTCGCGACCCCGATGTTGATCATCGCCTGGAAGGTGATGAAAAAGAGTGCCCCCGCAACGAGGAGAAAGCTGTAGAGGGTGGGCGCCTTCTGCAGCTGATGCCAGACGAGGAGAAAAAAAACACCAAAGGCTCCGAGCACGGACATCGTCGCCACGAGGCCCATTTCCTCGCCAATGATAGGAAAGATGAAGTCAGTGTGTGCTTCCGGAAGAAAGGCGAACTGCTGGCGCCCATTGCCGAGGCCCACGCCCCGCCAGCCTCCCATGGCAAATCCGACAAGTCCCTGCCACAGCTGGTAAGCCCCCGCGCTCCGGTGTCCTTCCACGTCCAGAAAAGCGAGGATCCGCTCCATCCGGACCGGATCGCGCACTACCATGAAAGCAAAAAGGGCAAGGCCGGCGAATCCCGTCGGGATAAGGTAGCGAAGGGAGACCCCCGCAAGGAATAACATCAGTCCCCCGACAAGCCCGAACAAAAAGGCCGTGCCGAAATCCGGTTGCCGGAAGACAAGGCCGCTGAAGACCGCGATGAGACCAAGGGGAAAAAGAAACCCCTCCACGAACCGTTCACGCTTGCGCTGTACGATGGCGAAGTACCGGGCGAGCAGGAAAATATAGCCAATTTTCGCTACATCGGAAACCTGCATGTTCATCGGACCGAGATCGATCCATCGGCGCGCCCCATTGACTTTCACCCCGATGCCCGGAATCAATACCAGCACCAGCAGCAGGATCGAAAATCCGCCGAGAAGGACGGCGAGTCGCCGCGTCCGGTCCGTGTCCCATGCCAGGGCAGCCCCGAAGGCCGTCACCGCGATCGCCAGCCACAGGCATTGACGGAGGAAAAATCCGCCCATTCCAGTTTCGTGGGCCCGGCCGATGCTCAACAGGACAAGAAGACCGAGACCGTTCAGGAAGAGAACCGAGAAGCCGAGAACGACGACCGGAATGCGTCGACCGATCATCGAGCGATAAAGGTGCTGGCTTCCCGCGACTTCCATTAATTTGCGTTATTTTCCTCGTCGGGTCCGGATTCCTCCACTTCCACAAAAGGCAATTCCTCGTTCTCAAGCGCTTCCAGGGCCGACATCGAATCCCCTTCTTCGGAGGTCGGGCTTTCTTCGGGGCTCTCTCTCCCGCCTGAGCTTTCCGCTACGGGCCGGCTTTGTTCGCTCTGGCGCGACGGCGGAGCCGAGGAGCCGGACTCATCCGCGGAGGCTGCGGAAGTTGGGGAACCGGCGGAAAAAGTCGCCCGTTCCGGCGGCGCGGAGGCATCACCGGCGTCGCCGCCTTCTCCCGGAATGCGCAGTTCCTGACCGACGTAAAGCTTGCGCGCGTCGCGGATATTGTTGAGGCGCATAAGTTCGCGCGTGGAAACGCCGTAGCGTTTCGCGATCGCACTCGGGGTCTCGCCCGCTTGAACGATGTGGCGGCGCCCGGAATCGGACCTGTCCGCCGAAGAATCCGACGGGGCCGCGGCACTGGCATTGTCCTCCGGCACCGTCAGGCTCTGTCCCACGTAGATGGTATCGCCGGAAAGGTTGTTGGCCCCACGGAGAGCGGCGACGGTCGTGTCGTTCCTTCGCGCAATCGCGCTGAGGGTGTCCCCGCGCCGGACCTCGACCTCCCGGCCGCCCTGTTCAGCTTCCCCGCCTTCTCCTTCTTCGGATTCCGCTGCGTTCGCGGAGATGTCCGGCAGGAGCAGCTCCTGGCCCACGTAAATGGTGGAATCCTTCTCAAGTCCGTTCACGGCAAGCAGTTCCCCGAGCGGGATATCGTTACGTCGTGCGATGCCGCTGAGGGTATCCCCACGCTGAACTGTGTAGTTACGACTCGCTACCGTGGAAGGGACGCTCTCCCGCACGGGCTCAAGAACAGGTTCCAGAC
Organism: uncultured Puniceicoccaceae bacterium; assembly: GCA_964345345.1. Taxonomy (GTDB): domain Bacteria; phylum Verrucomicrobiota; class Verrucomicrobiia; order Opitutales; family Oceanipulchritudinaceae; genus Oceanipulchritudo. Next base: position 9,804 of record CAYFRH010000036.1, read on the forward strand.
CATCGCTTTCCGGAGCACTCCGGCGCATTCCTTCGGGTCGTGACGGCGCACTCAGATCGGGTCGGGAAGAGCCCCTCCGTGCTGCCTCCAATTCCCCGTTGAAAGCGGGATCGAGAGGCCGGGAGGGGGTTTCCGTTCGAACAGGATCCTCTTGCCTCGTCGTCATTTCCGGATCGGCCCGGGAGGGCCGGCTTTGGCAGCCGGGCTGCACAAGGAACAAGCCGATAATGAGGACATGTACGACGAGAACGAAACTGAATACAGGCCAGATTTTCATATAAATTCCACGTTTTAACGACTTAGGCACCCGTCCGCCAATGCTTCAAACCTAAAACCGCGTTCTCAAAACAGATGCCCCGTTCCATGAAGTCCCCGTACTGCTCGCCCGCAATGAAGCCGGGACTGAAAACAACTTCCTCTCCCGGTTCGGCCCGCGAAAAGGTCTCCTCCACGGCTGCGCGCAGGTCGTGAACCACCCGGCAATTCACCCCGAGTTCCTCAAAGGCTTCTTTCAGGCGTGGCGCAGCTTCGCCAAGGAGCACGGCCATACGAAGGTGCGGGGCAATGCGGCTGGCAAAGCCGCGCACATCGCCCCCCCGGTACCGACCACCGCCGATCCAGAAAACCGGATCGGAAAAATTGGCCAGGGCCGCTTCCGTGGCGGCAAAATTGCCCGCCTTGGAATCGTTCCAGAAGCGGACGCGGCCGGCTTCCGCGCAGGGATGCAGGCGGTGGGCGCGCACCGCAAATGCCTCCGCCGCCGCTTTCAGTTGCTCATCGGGAAGGCCCCGTTCCCGCCAATACCGGCGAAACAGAGCAAGGGCGGGTTGATGGATGACCGTTGAAAAAGCCGAGCTTTCCGACAATTCCCAATTCGGATAATCCTCCTTACGGGCGGTGCGCACTTTTTCGGGAAGAGGAACGCCGCAACTTTGCGCCGCCTCAAGTACCGAGGTTCCCACATAAAGACGGGCCTCCGGACTGAGGGCGGCAAGGCGGAGAATACTTTCAAACAAATCCCGGCGCTCAGCCGCATCCTCGATGTGGTCCTCCCGGAAGTTCGTCCAGAATAAGGTTTCGAACCGGAAATGCCGTACCGCCCGGGGAAGCTCCGGCCCCATCTCACAAACCGCCGTCACGCCGTCCAGTTCGGGTCGCACCGCGAGCCGCGAAAGCGGGTACTGATTCTGGCCCGCCGCCACCGCGCTGATGCCCGCCCGCTTCAGGGCGAAAGTCGCGAACTCCTGGAGGGTCGTTTTGCCGTTCGTGCCGGTAATTACGAGGGTCGGCCCGCGCCGTAGTTGCTGCGCGAAATCAATTTCGGAAAGGCACTCGCATCCGGCCGCGCGCGCAGCTTCGAGCCATGGGTGCCGCGGCCCGAAGGCGGGACTGTGCAGGACGAGATCGTGTCGACCCGCCTCCGTTTCCGCGAAATTGCGCTCAATTCCCTCCTCGCCCGCGCGCTCGTCGTAGACGCGAAAGGGAACCTTCATCCGGCGCAGAATTTCCGTCACCGCCTGTCCACTGGAACCGGCCCCGAACACGGCCACCGGTCGCTGCATCCGGTCGAGAAGAAAATCGGGAAGGGTTTCGCGCAGATTCATCGTAGTTTCAGGGTGGCCAGACCGACGACGGCAAACACGAGGGAGAGAATCCAGAACCGGATCACGACCTGCGTCTCCGCCCAGCCTTTCAATTCAAAGTGATGATGCAGAGGGGCCATGCGGAAAATTCGCTTCCCCGTGAGCTTAAAGGAACCTACCTGCAGAATGACCGAAACCGCCTCCAGAACAAAGATGCCCCCGATCAGGACCAGCGTCACCGGTTGTAGAATCATGAAGGCGATAATACCGATCAGCCCGCCCAAAGCAAGGCTGCCGGTGTCGCCCATGAAAACCGCCGCCGGATGGGCATTATGCCAGAGAAACGCAAGGCAGGAGCCGCAGAGAACGGAACAAAGTACCGTCAATTCCCCCGTCCCCGGCATGAAGGGGAGCAGCAGGTAGTCGGCGTAAATTGCGTTCCCCGCCGCATAGGCCATCAGCCCGTAAGCCATCGCCACCGTCACGGTGCAGCCGATAGCGAGACCGTCGATGCCATCGGTGAGGTTGATCGCGTTGCTCGACCCCGCGAGGACGAGAAAAAGAAACAGGAACAGGAAGGGCAACGGCAGGACCGCTACAATGGGTTCCTTGTAGAAAGGCAACCAGAGTTGCCGGATGAATTCCCCACTGTCCGGATGCAATAGGAGAATGCCCAGCGCCAAAACGGTCAACAGCCCCTGCCCCAGCAGTTTGTAACGCCCCGGAAGGCCGCGACTGGAAGCTCCGCTGATCTTCCGGTAATCATCCATAAAACCGATCAGGGTAAGACCGGCAAAGACGAGCAGTCCCGTCAGCACAAAGACATTCCATTGCGCCCACAACAAGGTGGCTGCGGTGAGGGAGCTGAAAACGATCAGACCGCCCATCGTGGGCGTTCCCTCCTTGCTCTCGTGAAGTTCCGCCAGCGCCCCCACTTCGTCCATCTTGCGGAAGACCTGCCGGGCCTTAATTCGCCGCAGGCGCTCAATAAGGAAAGGAGCCAGCCACATGCCGATGAACAACGCCGTGGCTGATCCCCCGAGGGCCCGGAAGGAAATGTAACGAAAAAGGCGCAGCGGACCCCAGAGGCTTTCCAGTTCGGCGAGTTCGCTCAGCATGGTTTTTCCTTTTCCGTTTCCGTTCCCGGCAATAATCGCTCAAGGGCGAATCGGCGGCTGCCTTTCAGGAACACCGCCCCCGCGAAAGTTTCCACCTCCGCGCGCAACCGGCCGAGGTCATCCGTCCGGAGGCAAGGCCAGGGACCGTCCGCTCGCTCCGACAGACCCTCCCGATACCAGTCCGCGGCCTCCCCGACGAGAATAATGCGGTTCCCCGGAACGAGGGGAAGGCGCCGCGCTGTATCGCGGTGCCAGTCCGCCGCCGCGGGGCCCAGTTCCTCCATGCCGCCAAGGACATAAAGATGGGGAAGAGCGGGAAATTTCCAAACAAAGCGTTCCATGCTGTCGATCATGGAGGCAGGGTTGGCATTGTAGCAGTCGACAAAATACACCTGCTTTCCGTCACGGACAACCTCCCCACGCTGGTGGTAGGGGCGCCAGTGGGCCAGTCCGTCCCGCAGCTGCGCCTCCTTCGCCCCGAGGGCGGCGGCCGCGGCCACGACAAGGGCGAGATTCCGGACCATGCCGCCGCTTCCGGCGGGAAAAGAGAGCCGCCCGCGGAAGGAAGGCGTCTCCATCTCGAAGACGCCCTCCTCCACGTCGCTTTCATTGGTCCATTTGTAGTGGTAAATTGCTACGTTATCGGGAAGTCCCGCCGGAATCTCCTCGCCCTCCGCGGCCAGCGCGAGAACCCGTCGACCGCCCACTGCCTGGCGGAAGGGAGCATAGCGGAGAAGCTCGAGAGGAAGAACAACCGTCCCTCCCGGGTCCACGGCGGCGGCAAGACGGGCCTTTTCCCTTGCCACTCCGTCCAGATCGCCGAGTTGCTCCAAATGAGCCGGACCTACCCCGGTGATCACGACGTGGTCCGGCTGCATAATCGCGGCGAGATGTTCCATTTCGCCCGCCCGGTTGATGCCGGCCTCGAGGATCGCTCCCTCTGCCTGTTCGCCAACAAGCTCAAGAAGGCTCAGGGGAAGGCCAATGTGATTATTGAAATTCTCTCTCGTGCGGTACCATTCATTTCCGAACGCGCAGGCGAGCATTTCCCGCACGGTGGTTTTGCCGAAGCTGCCTGTGATGCCGACCACCGGGCGCGCGAAGTCGCGGCGCGCGGCGCCGGCAAGAGTTTGGAGGGCCCGCAGGCTGTCGGCAGTCTCCAGCTGGGGAAGGGAGACCTCCGGCCGCGGACTGTCCACCAGGGCGGCAATGGCTCCCTGCCGACGCGCCGCGTCGAGATGGTCATGCCCGTCAGCCGCTTCGCCGTGCAGGGCGACAAAGACTTCTCCGCCGCGCATACGGCGGGTGTCGTGCACGAAACGGCCCAATTTGCCTGGTGGCGTCCCCCGCCACCGTCCGTCGCAAATCATCGCTGCCCGTTGCCCGTCCATGGCTATCTGTTCCGCCACTCCCGGTTGCGGAGGATTTCGCGCGCCACGGCCCGGTCGTCAAAGGGAACGACACAATCGGCGTACGCCTGAAAACGCTCGTGTCCCTTGCCCGCGATGAGAACGGTATCCCCCGGCGCAGCTTCGGCGATGACCTCCGCAATGGCGGCCCGCCGGTCGGCGATAAAACGCAGATTTTCCCGTGCCTCGTTGCCCTCGCGCATATCCGCAAAAATATTCTCCAGTTCCTCGCTGCGGGGATTGTCCGCCGTGGCGATGGCGTGATCGCTCTGTTCCGCCACGATACGGGTAATGGCCGGACGCCTTCGCGGATCGCGGTCCCCGCCGCAGCCAAACACGGTCAAAAGACGGCCCCGAGTCAGTTTCCGCACCATGCGGAGGCCTTTCTCGTACGAGGCCTCCGTGTGCATGTAGTCCGTGAGGATGGTAAACGGCTGCCCTTCCTCGAGCCGCTCCATTCTGCCCGGGACGCCGGGAAAGGAGAGGAGGGACGCCCCCATTTCCTCGACCGTGAGGCCTTCCGCATAACCGGCGGCCAGAGCGGCGAGGACGTTCTGCAAATTGAACTCGCCGATCAGCGGACTTACCAGCTTCAGCTCGCCCTCCGGCCAGTGCAGCGTGAAGCGGGTGTCATGTTCGCTGTAGCGAACCTCACTGGCCCGGAAAACCGCCTCCGTGGAAAGGCCAAAGGACAAAAGCTGCGTTCCCGGTCTGAAAGTCGTCCCCGCCACCAGTTCGCGCACATGGGCATCATCCACCCCGGCGATAAAGTGGCGGAGGTGCTTGGTCTGCTCCGCGATGAAGCCGGCTTCCAGTTCGCAAAAAGCGGCGTGGGACCCGTGATAATCAAGGTGCTCCGGAGTGAGGTTGAGCAGGGCGAGACTCCCGAATGGCAGGCCGCTTACCCGTCCCTGGTCGATGCCATGCGCACTGACTTCAAGAATGGCCCGCTCCAGTCCGCAGTCCTGGATCTGGTGAAGCAGCGCATACAATTCCACCGGCTCCGGGGTCGTTCGATGGGCGGGAAGGCTGCGGTTGCCGACGGCGTAGGACAGCGTCCCGATCAGACCCGAGGGCTGGCGTTGCTTGCGAAAATGGTGAAGCAGCGTCGCCGCCACTGTCTTGCCGCTCGTGCCAAGGAAACCGGTCAGTTCCAGCTTTTTCTGCGGCTGCCGGTGGAAACGGGCCGCAATCTGCGCCACGGCCGCGCGAATGTCGGGAACTTGCACCAGCGTCACCTTGGGCGGGACCCAGCAGTCCTTTTCGCACACCACCACGGTGGCCCCGCGTTCGACGGCTTCCTCAACGTAGCGGTGTCCGTCCGTTCGCCTTCCCGGCAGGGCAAAGAAAAGACCTTCCGCCATTACGCGGCGGCTGTCCGTGGCAAGGCCGCTGACGCGCCGGCTGGACGGCCCGGTGATGCGGATTCCCGGCAGACCGCGTACCAGTTGTTGTAGTCCCATATTCATGCGACGATCCCGTTTGGCTCGGTGCAACAGCATCGCGGAGGCAACGGAATGGCAATCGGCGAATCGGCTGCGGGTGTGATTGGAGAGGGGGTCCTCATGTTGGTCAGGAAGGGAGGGGGCACTACTCATTTTTGACGAGGAAAGGTTGCCAGTTGTGTGGTTTTCGGATCGCAAGATGCGGAATGAGGGCTTCTCCGATCCGGCGAAAGACAGGGGCCGCGACCACACCCCCATACGCGGGAAGGCCTTCCGGATCGGCGTCGTCAACGATCACCGTGATGACCACTTCCGGATCGGGCGCGGGGAAAAATCCCGTAAAGGTGCTGACGTGGTGCCGGGGGGAATATCGCCCGTCGACAAGCTTGCGTGTCGTGCCGGTTTTGCCAGCCACCGCGTACCCGGGAATTCGGGCCCGCCGGGCTGTGCCCTCCCTGGTCGCCACCTTGTTGAGCATCGTCCGCATTTGTTTGGCCGTGTCCTCGGAAATCACCTTTCGCTCATGGGACCGCCCCAGCGGCAGGGACCGCGTCGGATTCTCCTCCTGAAGGTCGAGAAAAAGGCGCGGGGCCACCGCGAGGCCGCCGTTGGCGATGGCGGCGGTGGCAAGATGGATCTGCAGCGGCGTGGCGCCGACCGCGTACCCGGTTGGCAGCCGGCTGATGGTGTAGCCGTCCCAGTCTTTCACGGAATGCAGTTGTCCCGGCACGGCACCGGGCAACGGCCAGACCGGTTCCCGCCCGAATCCGAATCTCGCCGCCCAGTCGTGCATGCGCGTTTCCCCGAGGAGCATGCCGATCTGCGCCGCGCCGCGGTTACTCGACTTTACGAGGACCCGCCGGACCGGCTCCTTTCCAAGGGGGCTGGAATCTTCCGGCAGCGGAATGCGTCGGCCATCGTATTCCGCCACTTTCCGACTGCAGTCGATCAGCGTGGACGGCTGCACCACCCCCTCCTCAAGGGCGGCCGCCACCGTGACGATCTTGAAGGTGGACCCTGGCTCGATCTGGTCGCTCACAGCGCGGTTACGCTGGTGAGCGATAGGATACTCCGGGAAGCGGTTGGGATCAAAAGTGGGATAATTGGCAAGGGCGAGAATGTCGCCGCTGCCGGGACGCGAGACCAGGATCGAGGCCCCCTGCGGTGACATCTCCTCCACGAGCCGCGCCAGCTCCTTCTCCACCGTCGCCTGGACGAAAAGGTCGAGCGTCAGGCGCACATGCAGCCCGTTTCGCGCCTCCACTTCCCGGTTGCGGTAGGCCGCCAGTTCCTGCCGGTGCCCGTCCACCTCCGTTTCCCGCCAGCCGGCCTGCCCGCGCAAGTAGTAGTCGAGCGCACGCTCCACGCCCATGACCGGCGTGTCCTCCCGGTTGAGGTAGCCAAGAACGTGCGCGGCCAGTTCGCGTCCCGGATAATACCGTTCGTAGTGGCGGTTTCCATACACCCCGCTGATGTCCGCCTCCCGGACGGCGCGGTAGAGTTCCTCGTCGATTTCCGCGAGAGGGACCCAGCGAACGGGTCGTTCCCGGCCTTCGGATCCGGTCCACGTGCGCCGGCGCGTTTTTGCCTCCAGTTCCGCGAAGGGGATATCGAGAATGCCTGCCAGGAGAGCCAGTTTTCCCTGGTCCTCCGGACGAAAAGTTTCCGGATCGACACCGAGACGAATGCGCGAACGGGTTCCCGCAAGGAGGTCGCCGTTGCGGTCAAGGATGTCCCCGCGGCGCGCCGGAATCCCGAAGAGGCGCTTGCGCACCGGCTCCACGGATTCGGCGATTTCCTCCGCCCGGACCGCCTGCAGCCAGACAAGGCGTCCGCCAAGGACCAGAAAGCCCGCCACCAGCAGTAGGGTGCAGACGTAAAACCGACCTTTTCGTACACATACGCGCGACATCAGTCCTTCGGAACAAAGGATTCCATGACCGCGAGGTCGAAGGTGCGCCGGTAAGGAGCGCGTTCCGCCGTCTCCTCTTTCCTTTCCGCGGCCCTTCGCGCGGTCGCGGGCTGCCCCGGAAGCGCCTCGAGGTACACCACTTGATCGGCCTGCGGGGGACGCAAGGGCAGGTCCAGCCGCTCCACCTGGCGATCAAGAAAGCCCGGCTGATGGATCTCGGCGATTTTTGTGTCAAGATAACGCAGCCGCCGTTCCTCCTTCACAATGGAGGTTTCCAGTGAGCGGGTTGCCTGGGCCGTCGTGTCTATTTTCTGTCGCAACCATAAGAGGCCCAGGCAACCGCTCACCGTAACCACTGCCAGCAGTATCAGAAGAGCGAAAATGTGATGAAGGGGACGGGAATCGTCACGTGATGGGGCATTCATGCGGTCTCCTTTTCCAGGATTCGAAGTTTGGCTGAACGGGAACGGGGATTGCCGCTGCGTTCGACTTCCCCTGCCACGAGGGGGCGGCGTGTAAGCTGGCGCGCCTGCCGCCGGCGCAATTGCTCAGGCCGGTGATCGCCGGCGTGCTCCGCCTTGCCCGCCATGCGGCGGAAAAAGCGTTTTACAAGGCGGTCCTCGAGGGAATGAAAGCTGATTGCGGCAAGCCGGCCGCCAGGGGCCAGTTTTGCAAAGGCCGCCGGCAGGGCCGTTTCGATCGCCGCCAGTTCTCCATTCACAGCGATCCGGACGCCCTGGAAGGTACGGGTGGCCGGATGGATGCGTTCCTGCGGACGTCGTCCGCCGACGGCCGTCTCGACCAGTTGGGCAAAGGCATGCGTCCGGCGCAGTTGGCCTCCACCCCGGGCACGCTCGATGGCCGCGACAATGCGGCGCCAGCGCGGTTCCTCGCCGAAATCCCGCACCGCCTGGACAAGATCGCCGGCATCGGCGGTTTCGAGGAATTCCCACGCGGAACGCCCTTCCCGCGGATCCATGCGCATGTCGAGAGGCGCGTCCTCCCGGAAACTGAACCCGCGTTCGCCTTCATCAAAGTGAAAGGAACTTACGCCAAAATCGAAAAGGATTCCCGTGAAATCCGTCGCCTCCAGTTCCGCAAGGGCGGCGAAATTCATGTCCTGCATGCGGAATCGTCCGGCAAAGGATTCCGCAAGGATACGGGCACGGGCGACGGCGGAAGGATCGCGGTCAAGAGCGGTAACGACATTCCCGGCATGCGCCTCCAGCAGTGCCCGGCTGTGCCCGCCGCCACCGAAGGTCGCGTCGAGAAAGTGACCCGGAAACCGCTCTGAAAAGGCCTCCAGGACCTCCTGGCACAAAACCGGTTCATGTCCGGGACCGCTCTTCGTCATCGTTCGAGCCGTCGGTTGCGCAAGGTTTGCCACAAGTGAAGCAATCCCCTTCCCCCGTCCCGGGTACGGGGAGCATGAACCTTCTGTCGGCGGTAGAGGGCCTCGCTGAGAGCGTCGCGCTCCTCCGGTCGCAGACGCGGGATTTCCCCGGATTGCCGCGTAAGGTAATGCCGCGGCTCCCCCGAATGCAGAAGGCCGCTCTCGATCAGTCGTTCCGTTTTCATGTCCCCGCCTTTGGTTCATCAGATTCCCATGTCCTCCATGGCCTGTAACAGGTTGAAATCTTCGTCCTCTTCTTCCCGTACAGCGGCGTTCCAGACTTGGAAATAGTGCCCGAGGCCGACCAGGCTGACTTTCTTGTCAATGCCCGCGTGGCTAATGAGGGCGTCCGGAAGAAGAATGCGTCCTTGCCGATCGCAGCCGAATTTGTAGGCGCGTCCAAAGAGTTGGCGCAACATCTTGTTCCCGCGTACGTCGCTCTGCCGGATGGACCGGGCTTTCTCCATGATCTGCGCTTGAATTTCAGGCGGATAGACGGCGATGCAGCCTTCGGGGTGCGGCCAGGCAAAATAATAGTTTCCGTCATCACCGGCCACCCGCCAGCTTGAGGGCACGGTCACGCGGTTACGCGCATCAAGCTGATGCGTGAATTCGCCGACGTAGGCCATGATCTGCCCGCTTTCCATCATCCGCCAACTGTCCCTTTTCTCGCCAATTCGCCCCATTTCCTGACATTTTGCCCCCAACCGGTCAAGCACCATGTGCACCCTTCCCCAAAACAAACAAGCGTCGGCCACGGAGACCGATGCGACCTCCTGGGATGTAGGGTTGGTCTCCAGGCCAACCCCCGTCGCCCCCGTGCCGTTGACACTTCGTGTTCCACCGCCCAGACCTGATCGACATGCCGGGAGGACGCGAACGACTGGATGAGCTGGTGGTACGGCGAGGGCTGGCCCCAAGCCGTTCGCAGGCCCAGGCCCTGATCCTCGCCGGGCGGGTGCGCCACGGCACGGAAGTCCTCGACAAAGCCGGACACCGATTCCCGGCGGACCTGGAGATTGAGTTGGTGCAACCACCGCGCTATGTCTCGCGGGGCGCGGAAAAGCTGAAGGGCTGGTTCGCGGAGCATCCATGGCCATTGAGCGGCAGGCGCTTCCTCGACCTCGGCGCAAGCACGGGCGGCTTTACCGATTATCTCCTCCAGGAGGGGGCCGGCCCCGCCGTCTGCGTTGATGTCGGCCGCGCCCAGTTACATTCCAAACTGCGGGCGGACGAGCGGGTTACCGCCCTGGAGGGAAAGAACGCCCGTCACCTCGAGGCCGGTGACCTGCCATGGCCGGACTACCCGCTTGTCGTCATGGACCTCTCCTTTATCTCCCTGCGCCTGATTCTTCCGAAAGCATGGCCATTGCTCGTGGAAGGAGGGCTCCTCGTTGCCCTGCTCAAGCCGCAATTCGAGGCGGGTAAAACGGTGGCAGACCGCTGCCGCGGCGTCATTCGCGATGAAGCGCTCCGCGAATCAATCCGCGACGAGGTGCTCGCCTTTGCGGAAAGCAGCTTGCCGGGAGCGCGGCTGGAAGGCTGCTGCCTCTCGCCCGTCATCGGCAGCAAAGGAAACCGCGAATACCTCGCCGGTTGGTCTCGCAAAACCGCCGCACTGGCTTAACCTGAAAAATTTCACCTCAATTCGCTTCCTCATGCGTCCCGTCACTTTTGTCATAAATCGCTACAAACCGGAAGCTGAGCGCCTGACCCGCGAGCTCCGGGAACTCGTCGAAGCTGAGGGCGGCCAAAGCAGCTTGTACGAAACCTACCCGCTTCCCACCGAGGCTCTCCGCGAAAGCGGACTATGCGTCGTCGTGGGCGGCGATGGAACTTTACTCGGGGTCGTCGAGGCGGCCTCGCGCTGGGATGTCCCTGTCCTGGGCATGAACCTCGGCCGGCTTGGCTTTATGGCCAGCTTTTCCCCGGAGGAAGTCAAGACCGCCCTGCCCCGTTTTCTCCGCGGGGAATTCAGTTCGCGCAAGCTGGCTGTCCTCGCCTGTAGCGATCCCGGAGACAACACTGTGCACGCCCTCAACGATGTCGTGGTCAAGGCCCGGTCTTCCCGCCTTGTGCGCTTAGAAGTGCACTGCGAGGACGAACACATGAACACCTACCATGCCGACGGGGTGATCTTTTCCACGCCCACGGGGTCCACTGCCTACAATCTGTCCGCCGGCGGCCCCATCGTGCACCCCTCCGCCCGTGTCCTCGCCGTCACGCCGATCAATCCACATACCCTCTCCAACCGCAGTATTGTCCTCGATGATTCCCACAAGCTTATCATCCACCCTCTTGGCGATCCGGCGGATCTTGTCCTCTCGGTCGATGGCCGGGAGGTCTTCGCGGAAACGACCGCTTTTCCGATCCGGCT
>CAYFRH010000037.1:0-21030 GCA_964345345.1 uncultured Puniceicoccaceae bacterium
CCTTTTTCCAGTACTACCTCTTTCCCGATTGGTTCATTCTGCTGGCGCGGGAACGCCCGGATTTCTACGCGAATGGGGCGGCCGGATTTCTCCTCGATCCGGTCAATCTGGGCGGACTGCTCGTGTTTCTCCTGCCGCTTGCCGCCAGCGTAATGCGCTTTAACCGCTTCTGGGGTCCCGCCCGCATCCTCGCCGGGTTTCTTTTTCTTGCCTCCATCCTTGGCGTTTTCATCACCGCGAACCGCTGGGGGCTTCTCGTCACCTTGCTGGTGCTCCTTTTCTTGCCCTTTCTGCTGATTGAGCGATGGAAAAACCGGTTTCGGGCGTACGGGGTTTCCCTGCTCCTCGCGCTTTTTCTGGCACCGGCGATCTGGTTCGGCACGGATGCCCTGCAGGAGCGTCTCGCGTACCTTCTGGACCATCCGGAGGACACCCTCGGGGAGGCCAGCCGGGAGGTGGCGATGGAGGCCTTCGGTTCGTCCCCGGTCGTGGGGCGCGGTCTCGGGGCTTATCCCTTTTTCTGGGAACGTTTTCGTCCTGCCGAGGTGGACGGAACCTCCCTGTATTCCGTTTCCCTGTACGGAGACCTGCTTGCGGAGAGCGGCATGCTTGGACTGGGTCTTGTCGCAGTGCCTGTCCTGCTCGTCCTCGGGCGCAATTATGCCCATTGGCGCAGGACGCCCTTCTTTCGTATGAAGAAGGATGCGGAAGACCGCCTCAAGCGCATGCCGAAAAACCGACAGCGACAGGCCCTTCGCCACAAGGACAAGAAGCAGGGACGGGTTCCGCTGATAAAGGTGATCGAGGGCGCTTTGCTTGCGGCCTTCCCGGCCTATTTTTTGTATGTGGTTTTTGACTACAGCCACCGCCTTCCCCTTCACCTTCTTCTTCTGGCCGCCCTCGCGGCAGTCCTTGTCACGACGCGGCAGTGGGAACATCGCCACAACGGCCTTGCCCGCGATGGCCGGGGTATCGCTTTCGGGCTGGTGCCGATGCTGCTTTTCAGTCTGACGGCGTCATTGGCGGTACCGCGTTATCAATCCGAGCACACGACCTTGCTGGCGGAGGAGCGCCTCGAGGCCTCCCTGCTGGAGCCGGACCGCATATTTGCACGCCCGGCCGTCATTCACGAGGTGGAAGGCCGCTACCTCCGTGCCATCCGTACGGAGCCGACGAACGGCGTGGCGTGGCGTGGCCGGGGTGAGGCCATTCTGGCCCGCCAGTATGCCGACCTGCAGAGCAACGAGGAGATTGCGGCAGCAGCCCTGCCGGTCTTGAAGGAGGCCTACCGCCTGAATCCCGCTGACTGGAAAGCCGTTTTTGCTCTTGCCAGGGCGCGCATCATGGCGGGTGCGGACAGGGAAGAATCCATTGATATTCTTGAAACGGCGCGTCTGTTGGCCCCTCACCGGGTCGAGGTCATGACGCTGCAGGCGGCAATGTTTCTCCTCCGAGAGGAATCCCAGGCACAGGGAGAAAATCTTCTCGAGCAGGTTCTGGAAACAAATCCTGAGTACGCGCTGGCACGGGACCTGCGCGACCGGTATGTCGGAGGAGCCTTCGAAAGTCTCAGCGAGCGCGAAGTGCGTATCAATCGTCAGCTTCTCGCTGCCCGCTTTGGCCGGATTCCCGCCAAGCGCGAGCGGGTGATCGGGGCCGGCCTGCTCAATCCGAACGAGCTTCTGCAGCGGATCACCGCTCCTTCTCTCGGGCAATTCTGAGCGCGGGCTCAAGGCGGGTCAGCCTACGAGGCCCGCCTTGTTTACTGTTGCGTATTCCCCGGCAAGCTCCTCGATGCTGGCATCGATCTTGGAGCGGCTGTACTCGTTGATAGGCAGCTCCTCGACAACTTCCTGCTCTCCTTCGGTGTTGGTGCGGACGGGCATACTGGTGATGAGCCCCTCTTTTGTCCCGTATTGGCCTCCGGAAGGAATGCAGACGCTGAACCACTCCCCCTCGGGGGTGGGCTGAGTAAGGGCCCTGAGCGTGTCGACGACGCCGTTGGCGGCACTGGCAGCAGAGGAAGCGCCGCGGGCTTCGATGATGGCCGCCCCGCGTTTGGCGACGGTGGGAACAAATGTCTCCTTGAGCCAGGTCTCCTCGCCGATCACCTCGTTGGCAGGCTTGCCCCCGATGGTCGCGTTATAGAAATCCGGAAACATGGTGGGGGAATGATTACCCCAGACGACGAGGTTTTTGACCTCTGTTACGGGCACGCCCGCTTTCTGTGCCAGTTGGGTCCTGGCGCGGTTCTCATCCAGCATGGTCATAGCGAACCATCGGTTCGCGGGCAGTTCCGGCGCACTTTTCATGGCAATCAGGCAATTGGTGTTGCACGGATTGCCAACCACCAGGACCCGCACATCGGGAGCGGCGCTGCGCGCGATGGCCTGCCCCTGTCCCGTGAAAATCTTGCCGTTGATTTCAAGAAGGTCGCCCCGTTCCATGCCTTGCTTTCTCGGAACTGAACCGACGAGCAGGGCCCAGTTGACCCCCTTGAATCCTTCGTCGAGGTCGGAGGTGGCCACCACTTCCGTAAGCAGCGGGAAGGCGCAGTCATCCAGTTCCATACAGACACCCTGGAGGGCATTCATGGCGGGTTCGATCTCGATCAATTGGAGCGCGATGGGCTGGTCCGATCCGAAGACCTCACCGGAGGCAAGGCGGAAGAGGAGGCTGTATCCGATTTGGCCGGCGGCCCCGGTTACGGCGATGCGAATGGGAGTCTTCATAGTTTGGTCTTAGTTGATTAATTGGTTATTCTTCTCCTGCCCATTCCGTTGAAGGACAGGCAAGCAAAAAAGTCGTCAATCGCCGCGCGGACCGGTCATGCGGAACGGCGTGCGGCGGCAGCGGCGACTATATCGTAAAAATGGTCGAAGAGAGGATCGCTGTCGTGCGGTCCGGGAGAGGCTTCCGGATGATACTGGACGCTGAATACGGGCCACTTGCGATGTCGGAGACCAGCAACGGTCTGGTCGTTCAGGTTCCACTCGGTGACGATGGCTCCGCTGGCTTCAAGGGACTCGCGGTCGGCGGCAAAACCGTGATTCTGCGAAGTGATGGCGACATTTCCTCTTTCGAGGTTCTTCACCGGCTGATTTGCGCCGCGGTGGCCGAACTTGAGTTTATGCGTATCGGCCCCGAGGGCATGGGCGATGATCTGGTGGCCCATGCAGATGCCGAAAACGGGGAAATCGGGAAGAAGTTCGGCAATCGCCTGGTGGGTGTACGTAACGGCGGCCGGGTCTCCGGGGCCGTTTGAAATAAAGATGCCCGCGGGGCTGAGGCTGCGGACCGTGGCGGCACCCGTGTCGGCGGGAACGACGGTGACGTCGAATCCATGCCAGGTCAGTTTGCGGAAAATGTTACGTTTGGCCCCCATGTCGAAAGCGACGACCGGGTAGCGGGTCTTTTCCGGGGCCTCCGGTGCGAGGTGGGTGCCCGGAACGGTGAAAGGTGCCGGCACCTCTTCCCACCGGTAGATGGAGCCGCATGTGACTTTGCGGACATAATCGACCCCGACGAGCCCGTTCCACTCCCGGGCGCGGCGCACAGCTTCCTCCTCCTCCATGGCTTCCGTGGTCAGGCAGGCCTTCAGGGAACCGTGCTCGCGAAGCCGCTTTGTCAGGGCACGGGTATCAATACTGCTGAGCCCGGGGATGTCGTTTTGAAGAAGGTAATCCGGCAGGCTCTGCCGGGAGCGCCAGCTTGAGGGCAGCGAGCTTATTTCCCGCACAATAAATCCCCGTACTTTAGGGCCGTCCGATTCCTCGTCCTCCGGCGCGACCCCGTAGTTTCCGATCTGCGGCGCTGTCATGGTAATGATCTGGCCGTAATAACTCGGATCGGTGAGGATTTCCTGATAGCCGGTCATGCTGGTATTGAAAACCGCCTCCCCGACGACAGTGGCACTGGCTCCAAAGGCCTCGCCGCGGAAAACGCTCCCGTCTTCGAGCGCAAGAAGTCCGGATTTGATTGGCTGCACCATCAAAGCAAAATGAATATCCGTCCCCTGCTCCGGGGATCAACCCCTTTCGCCCATCATTTTTTCTGCAGTTTCAGGGCTTTGCCCAATTGTTTCTCGATCTCTTCCGCCCGCTCCGGATCAATCCAGTAGTAAATGTCCCGGCATTTGCGCGTCTGACGGATGATGCCGAGGGTCCGCAAGCGACCGAGGTGGTTGGAGACCGTCGATTGGGAAAGTTCGAGATCCCGGGCCAGTTGTGAGACGTTGTGTCCGCTTTCGCAGCTCGGATCTGTCGGAAGACGCTGCAGAATACGCAGCCGGTTGACATCCCCCACGGTCCACAGGCAGCGGGCAAGGTCTTCCACGTCAATTTTGCTTTTTTCGTTACCCAAAGTGTTCCTTCCAGATATTGACAAATTGGAATACATGGACTTTTGAAGCAAGCAGAATCAAAACAAACCCGGACAGCACGGTGGATTGGAGGGGGTCGTCGTTATGCCGGGAAAACAAGAGCAAAAGAAGCAATGTATCCTAAAGACGCGCGCGCAAATTGGTATAAAGGGCAGGGCCTCTGGTCGGAGGTACCGGCAGAGCAGTGGAACGACTGGCGTTGGCAGATGCGGAACCGGCTAACGAGCCTTGAGGATGTGGAGCAGCATATGGAGCTCACACCGGAAGAGCGGGAAGGGTGCCTGTTGGCGCGAAACAAGCTGGCGATGGCAATTACGCCGTATTTTTTCAATCTTGTTGACCGGGAGGATCCGGACTGCCCCATCCGTCGGCAGGTGATTCCGCGGAAGGAAGAAATGACGACCGCGCCGGAGGAGTTGCTGGATCCCGTCGGGGAAGAGGGGTCGATGGGCGTGGACGGACTCGTGCACCGCTACCCGGACCGTTGCCTTTTCCTGGTGACGAACGTCTGTGCGGCGTATTGCCGCTACTGCACGCGCAGCCGGCTGGTCTCGAACGCGCAGGGCTATGATTTTCACCCGAATCTTGAGAATGGATTCCGCTATATTGAGGAGCACCCGGAGATTCGGGATGTTTTGTTAAGCGGCGGGGATCCGCTGATGTTGTCGGACAAGAAACTGGATTATTTGTTGGGCCGCTTGCGGCAAATTCCGCACGTGGAATTTGTCCGTATCGGGTCGCGGATCCCGGTCTTTTTGCCGCAGCGCATTACGGAGGGGTTGCAGGATGTGTTCCGCCGGCATGGGCCGATCTGGATGAGCATTCATGTGAACCATCCAAAGGAATGCACCGAGGCTTTGTATGAAGCGTCGGAGAAGCTGACGATGGCAGGGGTCCCTCTGGGAAATCAGAGCGTGCTGCTGAACGGGGTGAACGACGATGTGGAGACGATGACTTCGCTTGTGCATCGCTTGCTGATGATGCGGGTTCGTCCTTATTACCTCTACCAGTGTGACCTCATTACCGGAAGCCGCCACCTGCGTGCGGATGTGCGCAAGGGGGTTGAAATTATCCAGGCTCTTCGCGGGCATTCGACGGGATACGCGGTCCCCCAGTTTGTCATCGACGCTCCCGGCGGAGGAGGAAAAGTACCGGTCAACCCCGAATACGTGAAGGAAATTACGGAAACGGAAGTGGTCATGCGCAATTTTGAAGGGAGGGAGTTCCGGTATCCGCTGATTACAGCGGCAAATGGAAAAAAAGTCCCGGCGGAGGCGGAGTGGATACCCGAAGAGATTTTGCTATAGGGGGAGACTTGGGGATGCCACAGGCTGAAGGGGCGGGCTTCCTCATCGACATGGATGGCCTGCTCCTCGACACGGAGAAGCTGGCCCGGCAGTGCTGGGAGAGCGTGCAGGAAACGACGGGATATCGAATGCCGGACGGATTTTACGACAGCCTCATTGGGCTTTCTCTGCGGGCTATTGAGGAGCGTCTGGCCTCCGTCATGCCGGCGGCCTGCGATGTGTCAGCATTGATCGGGGAATCGGAAAAAGCCTATGACCGAGCACTGCGGGCAGAGGCCATTCCGGTGAAAAAAGGAGCGAAGGCGTTCCTGCAATTCCTTGAAAAAGAGGGAATTCCCCGTTGCCTTGTGACTTCGACTTTCGGAGAACTGGCGGATTGGAAATTACGGAGTGCGGGCCTTGCTTCCTACCTTCCCTCCCGGGTTTGCGGAGATGATGTACAGGAAAGCAAGCCCTCCCCGGATAGTTATGAGCGCGCGGCCGCCCTTCTGCATCGGCGGCCCTCGGAACTCATCGCCCTCGAGGACAGTGAGAACGGTTTGCGGGCGGCGCTGGCGGCGGGTTGCCGGGTCGTGCACCTTCCGGACCTCGCACTGGTCACCCCGGAAACCCGGGCGCGGGTGGAGGCGGAATACGCGAATCTGGAGGAGCTTCTGGGGGCATTGTGCCGAGGGGAAATTCAGATGGGGAAGAAAAAAGGATCTTTCCCCGGGAGGGGACATGACTGAGGACAGCCAAAAGCCGGACCTGATCGAGGAACTCGCTAGGCTACAGGAAGAGGCGTCGGAGCGTCCAAGCTGGGACACCTACTTTATGAGCACGGCGCTATTGATCAGCCTGCGGTCGGCCTGCGACCGCCTACGGGTTGGGTGTGTGCTGGTTTCGAGCGGACGTCAGCCCAACCGGATCATCGCGGCGGGATACAACGGCTTTTTGCCGGGGGCACCCCATGATAGTCGGATCCGCGACGGACACGAGCAAGCCACGGTCCATGCCGAGCAGAACGCGGTGGCGGACGCGGCGCGCCGCGGCGTTCCCATGGATGGGGCGGTCGCCTACATCACTCATTTTCCCTGCATCAACTGTGCGAAGGTTCTCGCCGCGGCGGGAGTCGCAATGGTGAAATACCATTTTGACTACCGGAACGATCCGCTGGTACGAGAGTTGCTCTCTGCGGTGGGCATTGACTGCCGGCAGATCTGAAACAAGCCTCCTCACAACGCGTCTTTTCCCTTTGCCATGTCCATGAACATCACTTCCTACGCGGGCTTTATTCTCGGAGCGCATCCGGGACTGCGGGACCCGAATTTTCACCAGACGGTTGTACTTCTCTCCGCCCACAGTGCCGAAGAAGGCGCTCTCGGGGTTGTGATTAACCGCCCCTCCGATCAATGCCTCGGAAACCTGCGCGAAGATCTCGAGACCCCCGTGCTAAGGAATCTTCCCGTTTTCGAGGGTGGACCTGTAGCCGCAGACGAGCTGCTGCTGGCAGCGTGGAAATGGGATCTCAAAGAACAGAATTTCCGGCTTTTTTTCGGTTTACAGCCCGAAAAGCTCCAGGAGTTGCTGGAATCGGATCCGTCCATCGAAGCCCGGGCTTTTCTTGGCTATGCCGGCTGGAGTGCGGGCCAGCTCGAAGTGGAACTGGGTCGCTTTGACTGGGCGGTCAGCCCGTTTGCCCAGCCTTATGGAAAACAATCCCCGCAAAATCTCTGGCGAACTCTCCTGAATAATGTCCGCCCGGAATGGCTCGTTCTTGCCGATATTCCGGACGATCCATCACTCAATTAACCCGTACCAAATGATGAAAGCTCAATTCTTCCCCTTCTTTTCGCGCCCCTTTGCCGGTTTCCTTTTCGGTCTTCTCTTCGCACCCCTCTTCGTCGCTGCCGCCAATGAAGGCGATTGGCATACGGATTACGGGCAGGCGATGGAAAAGGCCAAAGCGGAGAATAAACTCGTGCTGGTGGAATTTCACGGTTCCGACTGGTGTCCGCCGTGCATCGAGCTGAACAAGAAAGTCCTCGGTACGGAAGCCTTTCGGGAACTGGCGGAGCAGTCACTCGTTCTCGTAAACGCGGATTTTCCCCGCAAGAAGGAACAGCCCAAGCAACAGCGCCAGCATAACAAGGAACTGGGACAGCGCTTCGGGCTGCAATACTTTCCCACCGTGGTGCTCCTTGATACGGACGAAACGGTCCTTGAGAAATTGGTGGGCTTTCCCGAAGGAGGTCTGAAGGGCTTCCTCGCTGCGCTGAAGGAACATCTTCCGGTTGAGGCCGGGACGGGCCAAAACGCCAAAGAAGGCTGAGAGCATGGCAATGTGATGGGCAAACGGTTCGGCTTTATCTCGACGCGATTTGCGGGGACGGACGGGGTTTCCCTCGAAAGCGCGAAATGGGCACATGTGCTATGGGCCGACCGTCATGTCAGTTACTGGTACTCCGGACTCAGTGACCGGGAGCCCGGCGCCAGCCTATGCATCCCCGAAGCCCATTTCGGCCATCCGGAAGTGCAGTGGCTGAACGAGCGGATCTGGGAAAACCGGCGCCGCAGCCCTCTCGTGTCGCGCCGGATCCGCGACATGGCGGGATACTTAAAGGAAACCCTTTACCACTTCCGCGACCGCTTCGAGCTGGACGTGGTGGTTCCGCAAAACGCTCTTACCATTCCCATGCACGTTCCGCTCGCGGTCGCGCTGACGGAATTCCTGATGGAAACCAATCTGCCGGCGATCGCGCACCATCATGATTTCTACTGGGAGCGAATTCGCTTTTCCATCAACGCCGTTCAGGACTACCTCGACATGGCTTTTCCGCCGCGGTTGCCGAATATGGCCCATGTCGTGATCAACGCGGACGCACAGGAACAACTTTCCCTCCGCAAAGGGGTGGGCAGTCTTCTCATTCCGAATGTATTCGATTTTCATAACACGCCTCCTCCTCCGGATGACTACGCCGCGGATGTCCGGGAGGAAATCGGGCTTGCGGAGGAGGATATCTTTATTCTTCAGCCTACCCGCATCGTGCCGCGAAAAGGCATCGAGCACGCCGTCAAGCTGGTGAGCATGCTCGGAAACCCTCGCTGTAAGCTGGTTATTTCGCACGAGGCGGGAGACGAGGGCTATGAGTACAAGCATATGCTGGAGGAACTGGCACGGGAGGAAGGCGTTGATCTGCGCTTCATCGGAAACCGGATCGCAGAAGTCCGCCAGCGCGACGCCGAAGGACGCAAGTGCTACACCCTCTGGGACCTCTATCCGCACGCCGACCTTGTCACGTATCCGAGTACCTATGAAGGCTTCGGCAACGCGCTCCTCGAGGCCATTTACTTCAAGAAGCCGATTGTCATCAACCGCTATGACATCTTCGCGAAGGATATCGAGCCGAAGGGCTTCGATCTTGCCGTTATCGAAGGGTTTATTACCCGGGACCTTGTCCGTAAAGTGAAGCGGCTGCTTTTCGACGGGGAATATCGCCGCGGTGTATTGGAACACAACTACGCTATTGCCCGCCGCTACTACAGCTATGCCATTCTGCGGCGCCATCTTCGTATTATGATCAATACCCTGACGGGGTGGCGCCCCGGAAACGGGGAAACCTGAGTCGCCATGTTGTCCGTTGCGCAACGAAACCGCCTCCGCGAACGCCTCCGCTATCTTTACGGAGAGCCGGCGGAACGCCTGCGCCCTCGTCTTGAAGCCCTGATCGGACGTTATGGCATCGATCTTGTGGAGGAGGCCGGTCCGTCCCGCCGCTACGATGAAGGCAGCACCGTCCTGATCACCTATGGGGACAGTATCGAGGCGGAAGGGGAGAAGCCTCTGCGTACCCTGCGAAGATTCCTGCACAAGCATTTGCGCAACACTGTGTCCACGGTCCATGTGTTGCCTTTTTATCCTTACAGTTCGGACGACGGCTTTTCCGTGATCGATTTTCGGCAGGTTGATCCGGCCCTCGGGGAGTGGGAGGATGTTTCGAAAATCAGCCACGACTTTGAGTTGATGTTCGACCTTGTGCTTAACCACTGCTCCCGCCGCAGCGCATGGTTCCAGGATTATGTGACCGGAATTGCCCCGGCCCGGTGGTACTTTCTGCCCATGGATCCGGAGACGGACCTTTCCTCCGTGATTCGTCCGCGCTCCACGCCCTTGCTCACAGAGACCTCGACCCGGGACGGACCGGCATGGGTCTGGACAACCTTCAGCGAGGACCAGATTGACCTTAACTGGCAGAATCCCGACGTCCTCTTTGAATTTCTCGATATCCTCTTTCTTTATCTTGCGCGCGGATGCCGGATTTTCCGGCTCGATGCAGTCGCCTACCTCTGGAAAGAGCCGGGGACCAGCTGCCTTCACCTTCCCCAGACCCACGAAGTGGTGAAGCTGTTGCGCGACATCCTCTCCTGGGTATCCCCGGAAGCGATGCTGCTCACGGAGACCAACGTCCCGCACGAGGAAAATATCTCCTATTTCGGGGAAGGCGACGAAGCGCACATGGTGTACAACTTCAGTCTCCCCCCGCTGCTTTTGCACGCGCTTCTGCGGGAAGAGGGGAGTCATCTGCAGCAATGGCTCCGGGAACTTCCGGACCTGCCCGCCGGCCAGACTTTTTTCAATTTCACCGCCTCCCACGACGGGATCGGCGTACGGCCGTTGCAGGGACTCGTTGCGGAAGAAGAGGTGACCTGGCTCATTGCGGAAATCCGCCGGCGTGGCGGAAAGGTCTCCATGAAAAGTGACTCTGGAGGAGAGGAGAGCCCTTACGAACTGAATATCACCTACCGCGACGCCCTGAGTGATCCCGACGATGACCGCTGCGGCCAACAGCGCTTCCTCTGCTCACAGGCGGTGGCGCTTGCCTTGCCTGGAGTCCCGGGGGTTTACCTTCACAGCCTGGTCGGAACGAGAAACGATGAGGAAGGCCTGAAGGCAACAGGCCGATACCGGTCCCTGAACCGCCGCAAGTGGCGGGAAGCGGATTTGACGGAATGGCTTCGGGACAGCAACGGCGGCGGCTGGATTTACCGGCACTACCTTAAATTGTTGGCCGTCCGTCGGCGGCAGCCTGCCTTCCATCCGGATGGTCCCCTGCAAGTGCTTGAGACCGATTCCTCCATTCTCGGATTTCTTCGCATTTCTCCAGAAGGCAGGGAACGGGTCCTCTGCCTCTACAATCTTACTGGGAAAAAGCGGCGGATGCGGATCGACAAGCTAGACCGCATAGGGGGAATTGCCGATGGCGAAAGCCTTTACGATCTGCTCCAGGAGCGGACTTGCAGTGGCGGCCAAAAGGAGATCCGGCTCGAGCCATTTGGCTTCCACTGGCTGTGGAGCAGGACCTAGCGCCTCAGGGGGCGGCCTGCATCCCGCTGCGGCCTCGTGTCCTATTGAAGAATGATTAAGTCGGCGCGGCGGTCGAGGCGCATGTCTTCTTCGGTTCCTTCGGTGACGGCTTCAAGGTCGCCTTTGGAGACCGTTTCCATCCGATCGGTGGAAAGTCCGAGGGATTCGAGATAACTGTAAGCGCTGCGGGCGCGGCGGTCGCCGAGAGTCATGTTATACTCGGTGGTCCCTCGCCAGTCACAATGTCCTTCAATCAGTAAGCGGTATTCCGGATTCTGTTGAAGATACTGGGCCACATCCTGAAGGATGGGTCGGTCGGCCGGCCGGATGAAGCTCTGGTCGAATTCAAAATAGACGGGCTCAAAAAGGTTTTCGACGCGGTTGTCCATGGCGTCGGAGCCGGTCATGGAGGAATCGCGCATGCCGAGTCCAAGGCTCTCGGCCCGGTCGATGTCCTCGGGGCTGATCCAGTCGGCGGATTCCCGCTCCCCGTCACCACCTCCGCGGACGGCCGTCATGGACGGGTCCGGTGACTGTGGACCCCGGCAGCCGAGCGCGAGAATGAAAACAGCGAGGAGAGCCCCGAGAAGAGTGGGCTGCAGGAGCCGGCGCATGGTTGGCATCATAAAAGCCAAGTTTTTTATCCGGTGCTCAGGGAAGCAAGGAAAATGTGCCGCTTGCGAGTCAGCTGTCCCGCCGCTCGGGCGGGCGCGAAGGCGGTTGGATGATATTGTATTCGATGGCGAAGCGGGTCAGGCTGGCAACGTCGTGCAGATCTAATTTACGCATCAGGTTGGTACGGTGGTTCTCGGCGGTCTTGATGCTGACATTGAGAATTCCGGCGATTTCTTTGGTGCTGTGGCTTTCGGCGATGAGCTGGAGGATTTCGCGCTCGCGCGCTGTCAGGCGGCGCAACGGCTGGCTGCCATCGCCGCTTGGGCTGGACATCGATTCGCGCAGAATTTCGGCGACCTCCGGACTGAAGTAGGTGCCGCCGGTGGCGACCACGTCGAGACCGCGCTGGAGCTCGCTCAAGGGTGCGGTTTTGCCGATGAATCCATGCGCTCCCGACTCAACCATTTCGCGCAGAAGAGCAGCGTCCTGATACCCTGAAAAGACGAGAACGTAGGTATCGGGAAGATGCCGTTTAAGGCGACGAAGGATTTCTGTCCCGTTGAGCCCGGGAAGCATAATATCGAGAATAATAAAATCGGGACGGGTTCGAAGGCATTCGTCGACCGCAATACGTCCGTCCCCGGAGGAGGCGACGATTTCCCAATCCTCTTTGGTTCCGATCAACTGGGCGACCATGTCCCGAACCGCCGTGTGGTCTTCGATTATGGCTACTTTTTTCATTGTTTAAAGTATAGCTGAACGCGGGAATCCTGCGGTTTTACCGTTGCCATGGTTAGCGCGGGCAAGCGTAGTCAAATGTGATGTTTGTTGATGAGGCGGAAGTCAAGCTGCGAGCGGGGGATGGCGGCAACGGCGCCGCGAGTTTCCGTCGGGAAAAGTTTGTGCCAAAGGGGGGACCTGACGGCGGGGACGGAGGCGATGGTGGTCATGTGCTGGTGCAGGCGGATGAGAATGTCGCGGATCTGCGGGCGTATGCCTACAAGAAGCATTATGCGGCGGGCAATGGCCAGCCCGGCATGGGCAAAGGGCGTTATGGCCGCTCCGGCGCGGATTGTGTCCTGAAGGTCCCGCCGGGAGTGGTGATTGAAAGGGCCGATACCGGCGAGGTAGTCGGCGAACTCCTTCAACACCGGGAACGGCTTGAGCTGCTGCGCGGTGGCAGTGGTGGATGGGGCAATCTCCATTTCAAAAGCTCAGTGAATCAGCGACCTACGCAGTTCAAGGAGGGAACCTCCGGGCAGAGGGGCCTTTTCCGGTTCACTCTGAAGAGCATCGCCGACTTTGGCTTTGTCGGCTATCCCAATGCGGGCAAATCCACTTTGCTCGCCGCCCTCACCGCGGCGGAGCCGCGCGCAGCGGCCTATCCGTTCACGACGCTGCAACCGGTCATCGGAATTCTGGAGTCTGCGGATCCATCCGAAGGGAAGCGCCTGCAGCTGGCGGATATTCCCGGTCTGATTGAGGGAGCCCACGCCGGCCGCGGCCTTGGGCACGATTTTCTGCGGCACATTGAGCGCTGTCAGGCACTGCTTCTGCTGCTCGATTTGAGCGGAGCGGAAGGCCGTGCGCCGGAGGAGGATTACCGGCGGTTGCTCGGTGAGCTGGAACACTACGGTCATGGGCTGCATGAGCGCCCGCGCCTTCTGGTCGGTAACAAGATTGATGAGGAAGGGGCGGCGGAGAGGGCTGCGCTTTTTCGCGAGATCACCGGGGAGTCTTTGATTGCGGTATCGGCAGTTTTGGGAACCGGGCTCGCCGAATTGCGTCGCGCAATTTTTTCGTTCGCCTTGGAAAAAATGAGGTCGTAGGTGGTTGGATTCAGACTATGAGCAAAAGAATCCTGATCATCGATGATGACATTGAATTCAGCCGGTTGCTGACGGGCGTATTCCAGCAGGCAGGGCACGAGGTCCTGACTGTCGCGGACGCGGAAGCCGGACTTGCCGCAGTCGAAAAAGAGAATGTGGACCTTGTCGTCACGGATTTACGCCTGCCCGAACAATCCGGACTCGATTTTATCCGGTCGGTCCGCGCCGTGAACGAAAATCTTCCCATGATCATGGTCTCCGGATTTCTGGATGACGACGCCATCCGCGATCTGATCCGGCACGGCGTGAACGGTATTTTCACGAAACCACTGAACATTTTCTCGCTGTTGAAGCGGGCGAACCAGCTCCTTGAGGAGAGCGCGGCCAAGGGTGCGAATAGCGGCAGTGGAGCGACCGGTCCCAATGTGCAAAACCTCTTCGGACGCTCCGAACGGGGAAAAACCTTTCTCAGGCAGCTTACGGAGGCGTCCGGCTTCCGGCGCAATCTTTTGCTAATCGGGCCGCCGGGGTCTCCTATCGAGGAGATCAGCCGCGGGGTCAACGCCATGGCGGCGTCGCCGGAGCGCTACTGTTCGCTCAAACCAAGTCAGATTACTCCGGAAGCGCTCGCCGAGCGCAAACCCGGGGAAGATGAACAGGTGCTCATGGTTTTCATGGAAGCTGAAACCCTCTCTTCCGCGGAAGCGAAAACGATCATGTCCTTCGTCGGGGAGTACGGTGGCACGGAAAGCGGACTGCGGACCATTTTCTGCCTCCAGGAGCCGGTGGAAAACCTGTATGACCGGGGTTCGATCGACGAGGATTTCTACCTCTTCCTCGGTACCAATGAATTAGTGGTCCCGTCCCTGAAAGAGCTTCCCGAGGATCTTCTTCATTTTGTCAAAGCGGAGCTCTCGGCCGAGCAGGAGCTGCATATCGATTCAAAAACGCGTCAACTGCTGCTTTCCCACGACTGGCCGGAAAACTTTCTTGAATTGCGCTCCTTTCTTCTGCGCGCCACTTCGATTGCGCAGCCGCTTCTACCGGGCTTTCCGCATTTCGAGGCCGCGCTTTCCCGCGGGGAGCTGATGCCGGCGGGAGGCGCCTCCCAGATCGGCAACGGCAATCTGCGTGAATTTCTTGCCGCGGAAAAAGCGGCTTACGCGAAAGCTCTTTCCCTGCTTCATCCCTGAATTCCCACGAGTTTCATGTCTAACGATATCCTGCTGATTGACGATGAGGAAACCTTTGCCGCCATGCTCCGGGACCTGCTGGTCAAGCATGGATACCGGTCCGAGTATTGCCTGAATCCCGAGGAGGCGTTGGAACGCCTCCGCGACAAGGATTTCGGGCTGGTGGTCTCCGACTACAAGATGCCGGAAATGGACGGGGCCGATTTTCTGGTCGAGGCACGTAAAATCTCTCCGGATTTGCCCGTCATTATGATCTCCGGCCTCATGAACATGCCGGAACTCATCAAGGTCGCGAACATCGGGGTCACGCTTGCGCTGGAAAAGCCTTTCGATACCGAGGATTTTCTCGAACATGTCGCTCGCTTCGTCGAGCCCGCCGGTGGGGGCGACGCGGAACAGGGCGAGCCGGAGCCTTCCTACCCTCATCCTCCGGTGTCCATGGCGGACAGCAGTGCCGGCAACCGTCGATTTCTCGAGACCCTCTGGACCAATGCCAACCAGTTCCGGCATCTTTTCGTGGAGGCTAATCGCGAAGCGGAGACGGACGCCCTCATGAAGGAAATCCTTGGCTGGCTGGAGGCTCCGGCGTCCGGCTCTACTCCATGTATGAGTATTTCCGATACAGCAACCGGGTTCACCCGCGACTGGCTCGAAAAGCAGGAGCCGTTTCCGCCCCTCCTTGTCATGGATTTGCGCGGGGACGAGGAACCGGCCCGGATCCACGCCCTGACGGGGGAATGGATCACGCATGTGGAGCAGCTCGAACGGGATCTCTCCGCCTCGCGGCTCCTTTACCTGCTTCCCCCCGGTTTTCCTTTCCGCGTCGACAGCCTTGGGCTCGCTCCGGAAGGCCGGGATTTGGTCGCCACCACCGTGCCTGTCCTCCCCGCGTTGCGGGAAAGGGTCGCCGATGTGGCGGATTACCTGCGACGTGAGCTTCCTGCGGAAGTCCTCCGGAAAATGGGCGAGGCGGAGCGGGAGTTTCTTCTTCAGCATAGCTGGCCCGGCGGGTATGAGGAACTCCGGCACCGGGCTCGCCAAATCAAGGAGGAAGAGGTGGCCGGCGTACCGCGCTTGCGTGAACTCCTCGGCAGCGGCGGCGAAGGGGCCGCCGACCTCTCCGGCGACACCGGTCCCGCCGCTTTCCTGAAGCGCCGCCAGCGGGAGTTCCTCGAACAGCGACGTTTAAAGGGGGAAACCTGGGCGGACTTTCTGCAGCGGCTCGGATTGCCGTCCACGGCCCCCCCGGAGGAGGCCATTCTCCGGGAGGAAGTCCTCCTTTATCCGGAAGTCCTTGAGCACGGGGAGGGAACCGAATCATGATTTCAAGCGAGGCGAGCCGACTGATGCTGAAGGCGAATCGCGTTCTTGGAACGCGCCTGGTGGAATCCGGTCTGGTCAAAAACGAGGATATGGACCGGGCCAACGAACTGTTCATTGAACTGGCCCGGGCAAAGGATTTGCGCAGAGCCAGCCTGCTGCGAATCCTCCTTTTTGAAAATCAGAGCCTGCGCGAGGAAGCGCTCCTCGATCATTTGTTGGAGGAACATCCCGTCGGGGCGATCCTGCTGGAAAATTACCAGCTTGACCAGGAGTTGATCCTGCAACAGCCGCTCGACCTGCTGCGGGCCTCATGGACACTGCCGATCGACCTTGTGCAGGGACGGTGGTTTCTCGCCACCGCCTATTACCTGAGTGATCCGACCCGTGCCTTCTGGGAGGAGCGCCTTGGTGGCCGTGTCGCCTGGTACGTGTGCCCGCTGGGACAGTTTGAGGCGACCTTCGAGGAACTGAAACCGGTTTTTGAGCAGCGCTGGGGAGCAACCATCACGGAAGAGGAGGAGAGCTGAGCTATGGCCATTCCACGGGTATTGCGTTCGGTTTTGCATGAACTGGTCCGGGACGGGCAGCTGGCCGATGAAGCGGTTCGGGAACTGGCCAGCGGCGAGGAGGATCTCGCCGGCGAAGAGCTGGAATCGATCCTCCTTGAGAAGTACCGCGTCCCCGCCTTCAGCGTGCTTCTCGCGAAAGCGGCGGCCTTTGGGATGCCCGCCTTCAATGCCGCCCATTTTCGAATTACGGAGCGGACCTTCGAGCGCCTCGACAAGGACTTCTGTATGGAAAACGGGGTTCTGCCCATGGGCAGTTTCGGCAAGCATATCGTGGTCGTTATCGGGGATCCCTTCGATACCGGCCTTCTCGAGCGGATTCAGGAACAGGTGCGCTCGCCAGCCTACCCGATGCTCGCCCTGCCGTCGGATATCCACAGTTTTCTCGAAAAGGAAGGGGAGGTTCAGCGGCCGGAGGGCTTCAGCGATGTCATGGAATCGCTGAATATCGACATCGACCAGACGCCGGATGAGGACCAGCTCGAGGAAGAGGACCTCGAAAACGAAAGTTCCCCGGTGGTTCAGCTGGCCAACCGGATAGTCGAAGATGCCTACTTTTCTGGCGGCAGCGATATTCACATCGAGCCCTTCGAAAACGAGGCCCGGATCCGCGTGCGGGTGGACGGGGTCCTACAGGAAAAGCTGCGCATTCCGCCGCGCGTGGTCGCGTCGCTGATGGCGCGTCTGAAGGTCATGGCGAACCTCGACATTGCCGAGAAGCGCCTTCCGCAGGACGGACGTATCGTCTACAAGCAATTCAACCGGAAGGGGATCGATGTTGACCTGCGCGTGTCCACCATGCCCCTCAACCATGGGGAAGGCTCGGTCATGCGCCTTCTGGACAAGCAGCAATCGACGCTTCCACTCCCCGCGCTCGGGTTCAGCGAGGAAAACCTTCTGATTTACCGCAACCTCATCACTCGTCCCTATGGCATGGTTCTCCACTGCGGACCGACCGGTTCGGGGAAGTCGATGACGCTCTACAGCGCCCTCAACGAAATTAACGACCCGGGTAAGAATATCCGCACCGCGGAGGATCCGATCGAATACACGCTCGATGGCCTTTGCCAGGTGCAGATGCACCGCCAGATCGGGCTTACCTTTGCCAGCGCGTTACGTTCCTTTCTCCGGCAGGATCCGGATATTATCCTCGTCGGGGAGATCCGCGACCGCGAGACCGCCCAGATCGCCGTCGAGGCCGCTCTCACCGGACATATGTTGTTCAGCACCCTGCACACCAACGATGCTCCCTCCACCATCAGTCGACTTACTGAAATGGGCATCGAGCCCTTCATGATCTCCTCCTCCATCCTCTGCGTCTGCGCCCAGCGACTGTTGCGCCGGACCTGCAAAACCTGCCGCATGATGGTCGACCCCGAAGGACGCGAGGATGAACTGCTGCAGCGCGCTATCGACTGGAGCGGGCCCATTCCCAGGGCCAAGGAGGGGGGCTGCCCCGCTTGTGGCGGCATCGGCTACAAGGGCCGCGTCGGGATCCACGAACTTATGCCCACCAGCGAGGAGCTCGTGAAAGGCATCAACGGCGAGTACGAAACGGCCAAAATTAAACGCATCGCCGTACGCAATTCCATGAAAACCCTTCATCAGGACAGCATGCTCAAGGTGAAGGAGGGGATCACCACGATCGAGGAAGCCGTTGCCAATGTTCCCCCCGATATGGAGGACCTGCGCAAAATCCAGGCTGCGGAAACACTCGAGAAAGCCATGGCAGTGTAGCCGCACTTTTCCGTCTTTACTCGAAGACCCGGAGACACGAAGTGATTTGAGGATGGGTAACCATGTTTTGCCGTGAATTGAATATGCGGGAGCTGATGGGGTTAGTAAGACCCGTGGCGACCGCGGAACTGAAAGAGGTTACGGTCTCTGCCGCCGCCTGCCATGTGCGCGACCTCGCCGGCGTGGGTACCGTGTTCGTCTGTATGGACGAATTCCTCGAGTATAACCGCTGGCTCTCATGGCGGGCTTTTCTGCAGGATTTGCATCGCGCGGAGATCGCTGTTGTCGTCACTCCGGAGATCCTTTCAGGAATCAAATGTCCTCAGCTGGTGACAAATGAGCCACGGCGGGCCCTTGGCCGCATTGTGGCGGCGCTTTCGGACCATCCGGAGGAACGGTTGCGCCTTTTTGGGGTGACGGGAACGAATGGGAAGACGACGACGACGCGCTTGCTTGCGCATTGTTGCGGAAGAGAAGGGCTTTCCTGCGGAGCCCTGGGGACGTTGGGCCTTTTTCTAAACGGGCAGCGGCTGGGGGGAGGCCATTACACAACTCCGCTGGCACCGGAGTTGTACGGAGCCCTTGGGCAGCTGCTCTCCTCGGGAGCAGAGGCGGCAGCCCTGGAAGTTTCCTCGCACGGCCTGGCTCTGGACCGGGTGGAGGGACTCCGCTTTGGAGCCGCCATTCTGACGAATCTTGAGCGGGACCATTTGGATTTTCACGGAACGGAAGAGGCCTATGCGGCCGCGAAAGGAAAATTGTTCGAACGCGTCGCCAGGAATGGCTGGTGCCTGTTGCCTGCGGATTGCAGCGACCTTGGACGTTTCAAGGAAGCGAGCACCGGACAGGTGCGAACATGGGGGGCGGAGGGGACTGGTGCCGACCTTGAACTACAGGAGCTGCGAAGCGGCTCGGAAGGGACTTCCTTCACAGTACGTCACGCCGGGGAGCGAATGGAGTTCACCACCCGGCTGGCGGGCGGCTTTCAGGTCAACAACTGCCTTCCGGTCATCCTGCTGTTGCGTTTGCTGGGCTTTGCAGGATCGGCCATCGCGGAGGCAATGGCGGGCTTTGCCCCCGTGGCCGGACGTATGGAACGTTTCCGCCTCCCGAACGGGGCAACGGCTCTCGTTGATTATGCGCACAACCCCGACGGTTTGGAAAAAGTCCTGCGGAGCGGGCGGGAATTGACCGGAGGCCGCTTGCATGTCGTTTTCGGATGCGGAGGGGATCGCGATCGCGGGAAACGTCCGCTCATGGGCGACCTGGGCAACCAGTTGGCCGATGTCTGCTGGGTGACCTCGGACAATCCGCGGACGGAGGAACCGGACCGGATTATAGAAGATATTCTCGGGGGAATGAAACCGCGGCAGGCGGAAGTGAAGGTTATTCCGGATCGAGCGGAGGCCATTGGCGAGGCGGTATATGCTGCCGGAGAGGGTGACGTTATTCTTGTCGCCGGTAAGGGACACGAGGATTACCAGCTGATTGGCGAGGAAAAGCTTTTCTTCTCCGACCAGGCCGTTCTGCGCGACCTCGGCGGCGAGGAAGATCAGCCGTCGGCTTCCTGACGCCGGGCGAGTTCCTCGCGGTCGCGCGACCACTCTTGACCATCCCAGAATTCGACCGGGCGAATACCGCGCCACTTGTAGCGGCTTTTTCGGCCGTAGCTGGTTCCAAGGTAAGCATGGGAAATTTCATTCTCCCGGGCAAAAAGGACAAAGTCGCTCAGGAAGCCGTTTCCATCGACGGAGGCCTCACCCGCCTGCGCGGAGTAAAAGACGAACCAGTAATGCAGGAGGTTTCCTGATTCCGCGATAAATGCGAAGGCGGCAGGAACGTGGTCGGGGCGATCCCATTGCAGCACCGTTGAGAATAGGGGCGAGGCAAGAAGAAAGCGCAGCCTGTCCTCTGACAAATACGGTTCCGTGTAGCGATCCTTCATCCATTTCCGGGCGAGACGAAGAATTTCCTCTTTCCCGAATCGGTGGACAAACTCCTCTTTGCTGAGATGGGTCCGGCGAAAGCCATGGCTCTGCCATTGTCGGTAGTCGTAGCGACGGCTTTTTGATAGTTTCAGATCCCCCACTGGTACCCGCAACGAGCGGGCGCGGTAGAAAAGGCAATGGCGGCCCTCCGGATCCGCCGACCACGGCAGGTAGCCCAAAGCGTACGCTTCCTCCGTTTTCTCCCCTTCCTCCAATTGCAGCCAGAGCCGGTAGCTGAAAGAATAACTTCCATAGTCGGCCGGTCCCTCTGTCATGTAAAAGTGCACAGCGGTAAAACTTGGTGGCTCCCCTATTGCATCACGAGGGAAATTTTCCCTTCGTAAACGCTTGTAAAATCAATCTCGAAATCGGGGTCGAATTCGGGTTTGCTCTTCGATGATGCCGTCCCGCGGTCGCCACCAATCCACCTCCAAGGAATGCCAGCGTATGTTGGCGAAGGTGGAAGCTTTGCCAGGGGTCGTTGGGGTCATCATCGGGCGCTCCTACGGTGGCAAGTCTCTCGGAAAACAGAACCGTACCGGTTCCCTCCGCATTCAGCGCCGTGAGGAAGGAGGCCTCAAGGCCGTCACGCAGACCTCCAAAGGCCTGCAGGAGATTTTTATCCGCATCGAAGAAGGTTGCGAAGACCGCGTCGCGACCGCCATGGAAGACTTCCGCTAAAAAAAGGGGTCAGCCCTTGGATTTTGGTATCATTGCCATCTATACCAAAATCCAAGGGCTGACCCC
>CAYFRH010000038.1:0-20962 GCA_964345345.1 uncultured Puniceicoccaceae bacterium
CTGCGCCGCCGTCGCTAAGACGTGGCTTTGTTAATAACTTACGATCGAGCCTCACCCATTGCGGGTGGGGCTTTTTTTATTTCTCATTCGTAGCGCATGGCCTCGACCGGACGTAGGCCGGCGGCGCGGAGGGCCGGGAAGAAACCGAAGGTGATGCCGACGGTGGAGCAGACGAACAGGGCCGCTCCGATCCAGAACCACGGAATGATCATGGGCACGCTCAATTGGGCGGCGACGAGATTGCCGACACCCCAGCCAAGGAGAATCCCGAAAATCCCGCCGAGAAGGGAGAGGGCCACGGCTTCGAGAAGGAATTGCAGGAGAATGTCCTTCCGCCGCGCCCCGATGGACTTGCGCAGGCCGATCTCGCGGGTCCGTTCGGTCACGCTGACCAGCATGATGTTCATGATGCCGACGCCTGCCCCCAACAGGGCGATGGCGCTGATGAGGAGCCCGCCGATCCCGACGACGCGCGCGATCTCCGCAAAGGCCTCCTGCAGACTGTCGTTGGAATAGAGTTCGAAGTCGTTTTCCTGCTCGGGCAGAAGGCCCCGCACCTGCCGGAACTGGCCGATGGCGGCGTCCTCGGCCTCCGCGACGGAGGGGGCGTCCGGGGCGAGGACGGAGATCTCCATGCTGCGCCACGGCCCCCAGTTGTTCGCCACCCAGCGCGGCAGCGGCGTGAGAACGAGGTTGTCGAGGTTTTCGCCGAAGCGCTTGCCCCGTCCCTTGAGAACCCCGATGACCGTGTAGCGGTGGTCGTCGGCGACGACGGATTTGCCGAGCGGATCCTGGTCCGGAAAGAGTTTGCGGGCCGGTTCTGCCCCCAGCACGATGACCGGCCGGTTGAATTCAAGATCCGTCGCGCTGATGTTTCTTCCGACGGCCATCTCGTATTTGTGGGTGAGAAGAAAATTCTCGTTCGTGCCGAAAATTTCCATCGTCCGGTTGG
The DNA here is from genome assembly GCA_964345345.1 of uncultured Puniceicoccaceae bacterium. Taxonomy (GTDB): domain Bacteria; phylum Verrucomicrobiota; class Verrucomicrobiia; order Opitutales; family Oceanipulchritudinaceae; genus Oceanipulchritudo. The sequence continues at coordinate 953 of CAYFRH010000038.1, forward strand.
TGGAGCGATCTTCGAAGCGAATCCGCTCCCCGCTGTCGACGCCGTAGACCGTCGCCGGATAGCCGCGCGCCAGCATGCGCCGGCTGAATTCCTCCGCCTGCCGCGGTTTGATGTTGGGACGGCGGCGCCATTCCGATCGGCTATCGTTGAAGCGGATGGCCGGGTATTTGGAGATTTCGAAGACGTTGGCCGCGAAAACGCTTAAGCCCGAGTCAATGCTTTGACGCACCGCCGAAAGCGTTGTCATGACCCCCACAACCGAGAAAACGCCGATGGTGATCCCCAGCATCGTCAGCCCGGAGCGAAGCCGGTTCGCCCCCAGTGCCTGGACGGAAAGGCCAAGAAGATCACGCAGTTGCAGCTTCATGGTTGTGGGGGTCTCACGCGGAGGCTCGGAGACACGGAGAGACGGAGACTATAAACTCCCGTTTGCCTCCGCGCCTCCGAGCCTCCGTGTGAGAATCTTCTATTCATGGCGCAGGGCGTTGGCGGGGTCGAGGCGGGCGGCTTGCCATGCCGGGGCGAGGCCGGAGGCGATCCCGGTGGCGACGGAGAGAAGAAAGGCAAGGAGGACAAGATCGCCCGAGAAGGTGAAGGGAAAGGCGGGAAAGGCGCTGGCAATAGCCGTTTTCAGTCCGAAGGCGGTCCCGAGGCCGATGAAGCCTCCGAGCAGGCAGATCGCCACAGCCTCGATGAGAAACTGCAGGAGGATGGCCCTTCGGCGGGCGCCGATGGCCCGCCGGGTCCCGATTTCGCGCGTCCGTTCGCGCACGCTCACGAAGGTGATGTTCATGATGCCGATCGCTCCGACGAAAAGGGCGAGTCCTGTCACGAAAAAGCCGGCGAGGGCGATGCCACTTTTGATGGGACCGATTTCCGCTTCGATTGTCTCCGAGCGGTTAATTTCGAAGTCGTTTTCTTCTCCGGGTTCAAGTTCGCGGAGGCGGCGGAAAAGGCCGGTTATTTCATCGATCGCGCGCTCGATAGGTTCACCGGCCGCTGCCTGTACGCGGACGTGGTTGCGCCAATTCGACCGGAAGAAACTTTCGAGGGCCCCGCGGGGAAGGATGACCTGATTGTCGAAGCTTTGCAGGCCGAGGAAGGAGCCCTGCCGTTGCAGAACCCCGATGACCTCGAAGGTGCGTCCGCGCAACTTAACCTCCTCTCCAAGGGCGCGGCGGGGTCCTTCCGGAAAGAGGGTGTCGGCGACGTCGTAGCCAAGGACAATGACGAAGCGTCGGCTCTCGTTCTCCCCCGCCGTGAAAAAACGCCCCTCAAGGAGGTCGGCGGTGTTCATGAGGGCGAAGTCGGCGCTCGTGCCGTGCGTATAAATATCGCTGATATCGCGGTCGTCCCTCTTCAGGGTGCTGAAGGCCAGTTTTGAGGGTATGGCGAGCCGGAGCGCAGAATCCGGACGGCCGGCGATCCATTCGTTGATCCGTTCGGCATCCCCGAGGTCAATGTGGGGGCGATTCCGGTACTTGACCCAATTGTCGCCCACATCCCCCCACGGCCACCGGTCGAGGTAGAGAATATCCTGCCCGATCATGTCGAGGCTTTCGCTGAACCCTTTGTTGATGCCCTTGATAGCCGTGCCCATGAGGGTCACCGCCACAATCCCGATAATCACTCCGAGGGCCGTCAGGAGCGAACGCGTTTTGTGCAGGCGAAGCTGCTCGCCGGCGATCCGGAAGGCTTCCGTAAATTCGTTGATGCGCTGCCGCAGGGTCATGGGGCCGCGATTCGTGCCGGAAGGACGGGTTCGTCCGATTCAATGAGGCCGTCCCGCAGGCGGATACAACGCCGCGACCGCGCCGCGACCTCGTCCTCGTGAGTAACGACGAGGAGGGTGTGTCCCTGCCGGTGGAGCTCGTCGAAGAGACCGAGGATCTCCTTTCCCGTTTGCGAATCGAGGTTTCCGGTCGGTTCGTCGGCGAGGAGAATGGACGGCTCGTTGACGAGCGCCCGCGCGATGGCGACCCGCTGGCGCTGGCCGCCGGAGAGCTCGTTGGACTGGTGGTCGATCCGGTCCTGCAACCCCACGCTTTCGAGAGCGACCCGGGCCCGCGCGAGGCGTTCGCGCCGCGACAAACCGGAATAAACGAGAGGGAGCTCGACGTTGCGCAGGACGGTCGTCCGCGGCAGCAGGTTGAAGCTCTGGAAAATGAATCCGATCTCCCGGTTTCGGATGCGGGCCAGCTCATCGTCCTCCATCGCGTCAACCGGTTCCCCGGCGAGAAAAAATTTGCCCTCCGTCGGCGTATCGAGGCAGCCGAGGATGTTCATGAGGGTGGACTTTCCGCTTCCCGACGGCCCCATGATGGCGAGGTATTCGTTTTTCGCGACATCCAGATGAATGCCCCCAAGGGCGACCACTTGAGTGCGCCCAAGGTCGTAGATCTTTTTCAGCTCGCGGATCTGGATGACAGCTTCCATGTCGTCGTTTCTCAGGGCTCAGCTTTTCCCGTTGTCGCGCCAGTCCGCGCCTTTGCCGGAGGTCTCCCGTTTGCGCTCGCGGATGAGGCTGCCGTCCTCCAGTTCGCGGGTAAGGGCGCGGTAGCTGCCGGTAATGACGCGGTCCCCCGCGGAAAGCCCCTCTTTGATTTCCATGAAATCCCGGTCGGCGATCCCCGTTTCCACCTTGCGCAACTCCGCCTTCCCCTCCTTCGCGACAAAGACCACGCGGACGCGGTTGTCGGACGGGTCGGACGAGTCGGACCTGTCGGACGAGTCAGATGAGTCGGACCTGTCGGACGGGTCGGACAGCTCGGACCTTGGTCGAACGACGACGCTGCCGAGGGGGGCCTTGACGACGCCGGTGACGGTTTCCGTTTCAATATCAGCGGTTGCGGTCATGCCGGGTCGGAGTTTGCGCCCTGGGTTCTCGAGATCGATGGTAACGGCGAAGGTGGTGACCTCTTCCCGGGATCGGGCGCCCGTGGTAAGCGCGGAATTGGCAATTTCCGAAACGACACCCGAAAACGGTTCGTCGGGAAGGGCGTCAATCTCGACCTCGGCCCTGTCGCCCATTTTGACATGGACGATGTCGGCCTCGCTTACATCGACTTTCACTTCCATGGCGGCAAGGTCGGCGACCCGCATGATCTCGGTTCCCTCGAACTGTCCGGTCCCGACGACGCGATCCCCCACCTCGGCACTTAGGGCGATGACGGTTCCTTTCATGGGGGAATAAATGCTCGCCTTGGCCAGCTTTTCACGCGCCTCCTGGAGTTGCATTTCCTGACGCTCGATTTCGTGCTGACCCGATTCATGGGCAGCGCGACGGACCGCGAGGGCCGTTTGCGTGCGGTCGAGTTCCTCTTCCGTGGCAAAATCCTTTTCCTGCAGATCCCGGATGCGCTTCAAGTCGAGTTCCGCTTGTAGCATTTCCGCTTTCTGTTGAGCATTGACGGCCCTCGTTCCGGCAAGGGAGGCCTCCCTTTGTTTCACCTGAGCCTCGAGCGTGTCGGGATTGACGCGGACGAGCAGGTCACCTTTTTCCACCGGAGATCCGTCCCGGATGGGAAGTTCAATGATTTCTCCGGGGACCTCGGAGGAGATGACCACCTCGGTTTGCGGATGCACGCGGCCCGTTGCGGTGACGATAGAAGTGATATCGCCTCTTTCCATTGTTTCGATGGAGACCTCGATTCCTTCTTCTCCGCGGCTGCGGGCGAAGAGAAAAAGGCCGCCAACGACGAAGAGAACAACGGCGAGGAGGAACCATTTCCGGAAGGTTTTCTTTTTTCTGGCCATGACGGGAAAGGGGGAAGGTTATCGAAGGAGGTCTTCTTCGATATTGTGGAGTTGAAGGAGCCTTCCGGTAATTTCGTCGATCCGGATGCGGGTCCGAAGTTGCTGGAAGCGCGCTTCGAGAAGCCGTTCCTTTGCGAAGTCAAGGTCCTGCTGAGCCTCGAGAACATCGCGGAAAACGGAGAGGCCCTCGGCATATTTCTCCTGTTCGCGGAGAAAAGTTGCCTCCTGGAGACCGACGGTCAGTTCGGCCGCCTTCCGGCTTTCGGCCTGTGCGTTGTAGGCGCGCAAGGCCGAACGCAGTTCGCGGAAAACCTGCTGTTTCAATTCAAGGAGGCGGAGGGATTCCCGTTCAAATTCCTGGTCGGCGCTGCGAAGGGCGGCCTTTTCGGCCCGCCTTCCCCACGGCATTGAGAACTCGAAACCGACCGACCACGCATAGCCCTGTCCTTCCGCGAGGTTATCGAAGGCCGTCTGGGCGTCCTCGTCGTCGAGGCCGAGGTACCCGCCCGTGGCAACGAGGTCAAGTTCCGGACGCAGGGCGTCCCGCGCGATTGTTCGGTCGAGCCGGCGTTGTTCGATCCGGGCCTCCTGCCGGGCAAGGGCGGGGTCCATGGCGATGGCATCTTTCCAGAGTTGGGGGAACGGACGCACCTTCCGGACCTCACCGGGAAGAGGCTGGACCGTAAAGGCAAGGCCCTCCGTCGGAAGCGTCTCCGGCAGTAGCCGCCCCATCGTGAGGAGAAGCCGGTCGGCCGCGTCCTCCAGTTCCTGGCGTGCAAGAATGATTTGTTCCCTTCGTTCGGCTCGGGCGGCTTCCGCCTGCAGGACTTCGATGCGGGTAGCTTTGCCGACCTTACGCCGCTCTTTCGCTTCCTTGAGGAGAGTCTCCGCCACTTCGAGGCTCGATTTACGCAGATCGAGGCTGGCCTTGCGGCGGGCCGTTTCCCAGTAGGCCTCCTCGGTCCGGGAAAGGACGGCAAGGACGGTTTCTTTGAGGGACTGGCCAGCCGCTTCAACACCGGCCCGGGCACCGGCGATCCCGGCCCGGTTGACCTCTGTTCCCCGACCCTGCAGCAAGGGCTGGCGAAGGGAGAGGGAAGCATCGGCGCTTTGGCTGAGATTGCTGGTATTCACCCCCGCATCACTCTGGTCGCGATCGTAATTTGCGCGGGCAGTGACTTGGGTTCCCGTAGCGAAACGGCGTCGCGCCCCGACCGTCCATGACCGGTTGTCCCGGCTGGTCGCCTCCGTAGCGGAAAAGGTGGTTTGCTGCCGGGTCTCTTCCAAACGACCGGAAGCAAATAGTTCCGGGTCGAAGACGGCGGTGGCTTCCTCAACGGCGAGTTCGGCGATGAGAGGTTCCCGGCTGGCCATGCGCAGGCTGAAATTCGCCTCCAAGCTGGATTGGATAGCGTCCTCAAGAGGAAGGAGGGGGCGGCTTTCCTCCGCCGATATTCCATGGGCGGTAAGTGCCGCGACAAAAAGGGCGGTCCATCGCCGGAGTCGGCTTGCAGGGACATTAATGGAGGCAGGGCTGCTCATAAGCGAAGGCGAAACGGCGGGGAAGCCAAAGAAACAGGCCGTCGGGGCGCGTCCGTTGGGTTCTCCTGCCAAAGAATTGCAGGAAGTAAGCAGCTAAATCCCCGCTCTCAATCCCGTAAAAGAAATTACGCAGATTTTTTTGCGCATCTGTAACTTCCTATCCCCTTAACAAACAGGAAGGCATACCCGGCAACATCAGCTTCCTTTCGGGCTGGCAGGCAGAAAAAGCCCGCCTCCGGCTGCGGCCGGTCAGCTCTTTTCTTCGCCGCCGTCGCCGTTGTCTTCCTCCCCGGCGTGGCCAAGGGAAGCACCCCCCACGACTTCCACTTTGCTGTAGATCCCGCGGGTAATGGCGTCCATGGTTTCGGGGTTTTCGGCAAGGTATTGCTTGGCGGCTTCCCGGCCCTGCCCGACAAGGTTGCCGTCATAGGAAATCCACGACCCCTTCTTTTCGAGAATCTTGTGCTCAAGGCCTAGATCGAGGACGGAGCCGGTGTGAGAGATGCCCTCGTTGTACATGATGTCGAATTCGCATTCTGTGAATGGGGGCGCGACCTTGTTTTTCACGACTTTCAGCCGCGTCCGGTTCCCTTTTACGGAGCCCGAAGTATCTTTGATGGCACCGATACGACGGATGTCCATGCGAATGGAGGCAAAGAACTTGAGGGCGCGACCGCCCGGTTGCGTTTCCGGGCTCCCGAACATGACGCCGATTTTTTCTCGGATCTGATTGGTGAAGAGGCAGACGCAGTTGGTCCGGTTGATGGCCGCCGTGAGGCGGCGCATCGCCTGGCTCATCATGCGGGCTTGCAGTCCTACGGTGCTGTCACCGAATTGGCCATCCAGCTCGTTTTTGGAGACGAGGGCGGCCACGGAGTCGATGACAATAATGTCGATGGCCCCGCTGCGGATGAGCGTCTCGGTAATATTGAGGGCGTCCTCCCCGCTTTCCGGCTGGGAGACCATGAGGTTGTCGATATCGACGCCGACAACGCGGGCATATCGCGGATCAAGGGCGTGTTCGACATCGATGAAGACGGCGTTCCCCCCGGCCTTCTGGGCCTGGGCGAGAAGGGCGAGGCAAAGAGTGGTTTTTCCCGAGGCTTCGGGGCCGTAGACCTCGCTGATGCGGCCGCGCGGAAGGCCGCCGACACCGAGGGCGAGGTCGATGGAGGGGCAACCGGAGGGAATGACGGCGATCGCCTTTTTGCTCGATTCGCCGAGGCGCATGATGGCGCCCTCGCCAAACTGTTTATTGATAGTGGAAAGGGCGAAATCGAGGGCTTTGGTGCCGTCGGAATTTGCGGGTGCGGTCTTCTTGGTGGTGGATTTGGCCATGGTGAGACGGTAGGTTGATTCGTTTGGCAAAGCAACGTCAGCCCTTGCCTGAATCCTGGCAAGGAAAAAGTGTTCTTATGTTCACGTGTTCGTTGGCCCGGGTGGGAAAGCGGCAAGGCGGGTTGACCTTGGCTTTGGGGCAGAGAATTATGAAGTCTATGATAGGAGTGATCGCGGGAACAAATCGTGCCGGCAGCAACACGCGCAGGATTGCCGTCCAGGTGGCGGAAGAACACCGGGCGCTGGGCGAAGAGGTGACCATGCTCGACCTTGCGGAGATGCCGCAGGATTGTTTCTCCCCGGGCGCCTACGGGGAAAAGCCGCCTTCCTTCACGGCGGGCTTTGTCGAACCGGTGCTCGCCTCGGATGGATTAGTTGTGATCACCCCGGAATACAACGGTGGGTTTCCGGGAGCCTTGAAGCTTTTTATCGACCTATTGCCGTTTCCCGAAGCTTTCGAGAGCCGCCCGGTAAGTTTTATCGGCCTCTCCGCGGGCGCGAGCGGAGCGGTTCGCCCAGTGGAACAATTACAGATGGTTTTCGCCTACCGGAACGCGGTCCTGTTTAACCGGCGCGTTTTTCTACCCCGTATCAGTGCCGTGTTGGGGGAAGAGGGCGGATTAATCGACGAGGAACTTGTCGGCAGGCTTCGCCACCAGGCAGAGGGATTCCAAACATTTGTCGAAGCCCAGCGGAGCGCCGGGCTATTACCGGGGAACAAATCGGCTGCTGCGGCGACCAAAGGGGGATGACAGCGAAAAGAAACGTTGATGGCGGCCTTGCCCTCTTGCTGGCGGGCCTACTTTTCCTTGCCGGGTGCACGTCTCCCCGCGAGGTCCATGTTGACGCCCTTGCCGCCCCCGCAGCGGAAAAGCAGCGCAGCTTCACCCTTGTCAGCGATATGACGGAGGTAAAGGTAAGCGACCTCTTCTTTAAGGAGGTTTCGCGGCGAGTTCGTCTTGTCCTTGAGGAAGCCGGTTACCGCGCGGCCAGGGAGGGGGCCGCCCTTGAAATCGGAGTGGAAGCCTTTCTGTCCGAGCCCATGGTGCAGACAGAAACACGCTCCGAACCGATCTACCTCGACAGGCCCGGCTATAGCCGGGTGGTTGCCACGCCGGTCATGAATGCTGACGGCAAGGTGGTCCGTTTCGCCTACACCACTCTTTACACACCTCCCCGCACGCAACTTTCCGGATATGTGAATCGCGACCGTCAGGTGACGGTTCACGATAAAGTCCTCCGCCTGAAAGCCCGGGACAAGCAAAACGGGGAGGAAGTCTGGACAATCTCCTCCCGTCTCCGCAGTCCCAGTACAGATTTTCGGGCAACCTTGCCCTACCTGCTCCTCGCGGCGAAGCCGTATATCGGGATGGCCACGGAGGGCGAAGTGATCATTGAAATCAAGCCGGACGCGGAGGAACTGGAGGCCCTCCGTCAGCGCTTCGCCGATGCCGGATAATCAGGACGAGCTATTCGATGTCGTCGATGTCGACGACCGCGTCATCGGCAAGGAGCGGCGTGGAGAGGTTCACCGGCGCGGACTTCCGCACCGCGCAGTGCATATTCTCGTCAAGCGGGCCAACGGCGACCTCTTCCTGCAACGGCGTTCCGCGGACAAGGACACGCATCCGTTAAAGTGGGACTCCTCTGCCAGCGGCCATCTCGACGCCGGTGAAGACTACGCCACCGCGGCCGTGCGCGAACTGGAGGAGGAACTGGGCATCGCTGGAACGCAGCCGCGCTTTCTTGCCAAAATCCCTTCGAGCCCGGCCACCGGTCACGAGTTTGTCGAAGTGTACAGTCTCCGCCATGAAGGCCCGTTCCGCCTTCATCCCGGGGAGATCGCCGAGGGATGCTGGCTGTCTCCGGATAAACTCGTCCGCTGGATGGAGCGGGACCCCGGGGCTTTTGCGCCGGGTTTCCGGACCGTTTTTCAACGGGTCAGGTATTGGGCGGTCAGTTCCTTGACCACGTAGTCTTTGGCCTCGAGTGGATCATCAATGATTTTGAAAAGGTCGAGATCCCGCGGCGAAATCACACCCCACTCGACAAAAGTGTCGAAGTTGATGAGTTTATTCCAGAATTCGGAACCGAGAAGAACGATGGGCATTCGTTTCTGGACCTTTCCGGTTTGGATCAGGGTGAGGGTCTCGAACAATTCATCCATTGTGCCGAATCCACCCGGTAAGACGATGAGGGCCTTGGCGAGATAGACAAACCAGTACTTACGGACAAAAAAGTAGTGGAATTCAAACTGCAGGTCCCGCGTAATATAAGGATTGAGGGATTGCTCGAAAGGAAGGCTGATGCCGAGGCCGATGGAGGCACCCCCGGCCTTGCGAGCGCCCCGGTTGGCCGCTTCCATTACGCCAGGACCGCCGCCGGAGCAGATGATGAATCGCCGTCGTTTGTCCTGCAGTGACATGGACCATTTCGTCAGTTCACGGGCAAGGGTCTCGGTGTGCTCGTAAAATGGGGCATTGCGCATGGCCGCGCGGGCCTGTGCCAGCTCCGCCTCGTCTTCGCGGGATAGGGGATCTTTCCCGGCCAGTTTGTCTTCCACCGCCTTCAGGCGCGCCTTGGCCTCCTTTTCCGGAAGGGTCCGGGCGGAGCCGAACATGACGATAGTGTCCTGTACGTTTTCCTCCTTAAAGCGGCGTTCGGTTTCTTCAAGTTCACAGAGGATTCGGATTTGGCGGGCTTCAGGGCTGTTGAGAAATTCGAGGTTCTTGTAGGCTTTTGGGGGCCAACCTTCGGAGGATTTCTGTGTCATGTCACCTGATTGTCGTTGCCGGAAGCGCAGCTGCAACAGGGAAATATCATCCCTTCCGGTTTTTGCGAAAGCGAAGAAAGGCCGGCCTGTCGTCCTTGTCCCCATCTTCCTTCCCCGCGGTGAGGGGCAGTTCCACCTGAACGGTGTGGGGATCGTCTCCCGGGCTTTCCCGGATGTTGTAGCGGCGAAACAACTTCATCATACCGATATTGTCGCGGTCGACCTGTGCCCAAAGGTGATGGAGGCCCCGCTCCGCGGCGATTTCCCGCATTCGTTCGAGGAGCACCTGCGCCATACCGACGCGCCGCTTGTTTTCGGCGACGACAAAGGCCATTTCCGCCCCCTTGCCGTCGCGGTCAAGGTAGTAGCGTCCTACGGCGTGAATGACCTGTCGCGGGCCCTGTAATTCAAAAATGCCGAGCGCGAGGTCCTTATTTTGGTCGACGCCCACCAGCTCGAAGGCCCGCTCGCGGCTCATACGGGTAACGGTGAATCCGTAGCGTCGGACAATGGTCTCTTCGGTGTGGGAGTAGAAAAATTCCTGAAGGCGGCGGTCGTCGGCCGGCGTCAGGGGGCGAAGAATGTATTCGCGATGGTCCGCAAGGGTGACTCGGCGGACCGGAATGCCGGGGCCGGAGGGCTCGTAGGGCGGAGGCAGTTGAAAGTAGGGCGGCAGCAGGTGATGGTCCCGCGCCTTGCGCAGGAGATCCTCCCGGAAATCCGGATGGGCGATCTGGATCACTTCCTGTGCTCGCTCCTGGATGGTCCGTCCACGCAGGGTGGCAATGCCGAACTCGGTGACGAGGTAGTGGATATCGGCGCGGTGGCAGCCCACCCCCGCGCCCATGGGAAGGTCCGTGACAATGCGGGAGAACCGGTTGCCCTCCTCGTCTGTGCCGGTGGAGGGAAGGGCGATGATGGGGCGTCCGGCGCGGCTCATGGCGGCCCCACGCACAAAGTCGACCATGGAGCCGACCCCGCTCCGGAAGATACCCTGCACGGAATCCACGACAATCTGGCCGGTGAGGTCGCTCAAAAGAGCGCCGTTGACCGCGACCATGTTTTCGTTGCGGGCGATGTTGATGGGATCGTTGGTGAATTCCGTGGGGCGGAAATCAAAATGCGGATTGTCGTGTAGAAAGGAGTACAAATCCGGGCTGCCCATGGCGTGGGCCGCCACGACCTTGCCGGGCAGGAGGCTCTTGCGGGCGTTGTCGATAACCCCCTTCCTGAACAGGTGCATAACCCCGTCGCCGATCACCTCGGCGTGAACGCCGAGGTTGCGGTGGCCCGAGAGGGCGGAGGCGAGTCCGTTCCCGATCGGGCCGACACCGAATTGCAGGGTGTCTCCACTGCGGATAAGCTGGCTGACGTATTCGCCGATCTGTTTCTCCGCTTCCCCGGGTTCCGCTGTCTCGAGTACGGGAAGGGCCCGTTCGTACTCCATCGCGTAGTGAATTCTTGATACGTGAACATGGCTCAGCCCGCCGGTGCGCGGCATGGACGGATTCACCTGCGCAATGACGGTGGAGGCACAGTCGATGGCGGCGGGCGTCCAGTCGACGGAGGGACCGAGGGAACAATAACCCCATTCATCGGGAGGAGAGACCATGATAAGGGCCGCATCGAGCCGGATGGTCCCGTCGCGGAAGAGGCGCGGAATATCGGAATAATGCAGCGGTGAATAATCGGCGTTTCCCTCGTTGACGAGTTGGGAGAGGGCGGCGTCAAGGTAGACGGCATTGACCTTGAGGCCTTTGCGGACCTTTTTTCGCGTCCAGAACGGATCCGTGAGGTTGATGCCCTGGACAAGTTCAAGATCGCCGATGGAGGGTGCCTTTTCGGCGAGGGAAGCAAGGAGGTCCACCGGGCAGGCGGCGCCGGAGGCGAGGTGCAGCCGCATCCCCGGCCGGAGGCAGCGGGACCAGTCCGGCTCGGGAGGAAGGGAAGCCCTTGTCATGGCGGGGGAAGGCGGAAGGAATCGCCGCCTTGGACGAGATTCACGGGAGGAGGGATTTGACCGAGCCGGAAAGCATGGAAGGGGCGTTTTCCACAATCATATCCAGCATGGACTTCTGTTGATTATTGAGGGAAACGTCTTCTTTGAGTTCGGAGGCGGCCTCCTTAACGCCTTCGAGGTTCCCGGAGCGGAGGGCCTCCACGCCGTCCTGGACGGTGTCGTTGGCGCGGGTTTCTTCGAAGGTGAAATTCCGCTGTAAGACCGCCGCCATGAAGTCGTTCTTCACCGCTCCGAGAGCCGCTTTCTGGCTTGCGGAGAGATCGAGGGCCTTGAGCTTTTCGAGCTGCTTGAGAAAGGGCAGGTCGTTGCCTTCCTGAAAGGAGGAAAGGGCCTTGTCGAGGAGCGTGCGGGCTTCCGGAGCGGCGTTCGAAAAGGCCGTTTGCAGCTGATTTTTTGCGAAGTCGAGAGAGAATCCGGGGAGGCCTGATTCCCCGGATGCGGACGAGTCCGTTGTGGCCCCGGCATCGTCCCCGGCTTTTGCCTCAGCTTCACTTCCGCCCGCTTCGGCGGCCGGTTTTTCCTCCTCCTCGTCATCCCCGAAGAGACCGAAGAAAGAAAAGGCGTGGGCGGAGAGACCTCCGAAGAGGAGGGCAAAGGAGAATATAAGAATTCGTTTCATCAGTTTCATTGAGTAGCGGGCCTCACCGGGTTTGGCAACCTCAAGCCGCCCTTCGCTTTCATTGACGAAGGTGAAAGAGGGCGTAGCCGGCGCCCAGATTGGGCAGGAACTCCACCGGCTGCTTCCAGTCACCCCGGAGGTAGACCGCCCTTTCAATGGTCAGCCCCTCGCGTTTCGCGAAGGACTTAAACTCGGCGATGGTAACGGGGTTGTCCGGGGCGGCGGTGTCCCAGGTCGCGGGAAAGACCTCGTTGACGGGCCGGGTCCCGCGGCTGAGGGCATACCAGCGATTGAGCCAGTAACCGTAGTTGATGAAACCGACGGCCAGGTTGTTTCCGATCCGTAAAGCCTTGCGGATAAGGTCCCCCGGTCTCCCCAATTCCGGCAGGGTGCGCGAAAGCACGACCCAGTCGAAGGCGTTTTCCGGAAAAATCTCCAGAAAGGCCTCCATTTCGCCGTGGTAGACCGGTACGGCCCGCTTGACGCAGGACTGCACTTTCACCAGCTGCGCATCAACTCCGACCACACGGGCGCGCCGATGCCGTTGCAAGTGTTCGAGGAGAATGCCGCGCCCGCACCCGAGGTCGAGGACCGAGGATTCCTCGGCAACCCATTGGGTGATGATTTGGAGATCGGTTTCGCGTTTGATTTGCTGGCGACGCATGGCAAAAGGCCCGCCGGAAAGACCGAAAAGCCTCTTCTTTCATCGACGCAGGTAGGGGATTGTCAACCGCAGCGGCGAAGCCCCCGCTTCCGCAGGCCGATGCCGAATACCGCCAATCCCGCCAGCAAAGCGAAAACCGAGGGTTCCGGGACGGCTGTAAAAGACAGGTCGTCCATCGCGAAATAAGCCGGTGTGTTCATGCCGAAGGACCCGACATCACTGGAATCGAGGGCAAAGCGGAGTTCCGTCACGCCGCTGCCAAGGCTGCTCAGGTCCACTTCCTCCCAGCTGTCGACAATTTCGTCCTGCGTGTTGTCCGTGAACCGGTAATCGGCAAGGTAGAATTCCACCGTGCCCGTGTCCTGCTCCGCCGTGTCCACTCCCGTGATGGAAAGGCGGAAATAATCCGGGTCGTCGCCGTCCGGCCCACCGAACTTTTTTGCGAAATCATCGCCGTCCCGCATGGACAAGGCCGCGTAGGTCGTGTTCGTCACCCGCATCGACTCCGGCGTGACGCCTCCCGGTTGGGAAAAGGTCAGGGAGAGGGTGTCGCCACCGACAAAGGCAACCCCGTAGTTCGCGTCTCCGAAGCCGCCCCCCGTAAAGGCGCTGGCTGGATTGAGGAAGCCCGGCGTCGTCACGTCGGTCTGGTTCGAAACCGTGAATTCCGAGAAACCTCCGAATGACGGCGTTGTGTGCGGCAGCTCCACCCCGCCAAGGTTCAGCGTCGTGCTTCCGCCGCTCCCGTCCGGCGGCGGGTCCACCTGGAAGTAACTTTCGCTTCCCAACGCGATACTCCCGAAATCCACCAGCGTGCTTTGCGCCGCAGCCGGTACAAACGGCAATATCCACGTCACTATCAAAAGAAGGCCACCCTGCGGCAACCTCCGTCCTTTTCCTCTTATTGACAACATATTGCCAATAAGCAGGAGGAGGGGTGGAGCGGGGTCAAGCAAAAGGAACGGGAAAGGGAGCGGGTAAAAAGGCGAAGTCAGGGAAAGCGGGAGTGCCAGTGTTGCAGGCGGGCCTTGATTTGTTGGGGTCCGGGCATCCCCGGGCGTTCACGCATGGCGAGGGCACGGGGAACGGAAAAGACCTCCGTCCAGTCCTCCCCGAGATCGGGACAGACGGACCGGGCCTCGGCGAGAGGAAGGGCATGGAGGGGGCAGCGGGAGGCCTCGGCAAGAGCGACGAGTTCGCCGACATAATGGTGGGCCTTGCGGAAGGGGATGCCGCGGGCGACGAGGTAATCGACGAGGTCGGTGGCGAGGAGGAGGGGATCGTCGACGGCCGCGCGGCAGGCCTCGGGATCGATTTGGAGGCCATCGAGGACGCCCTCGAGAACGAGAAGCGAATCGAGGGTAAGGCCATGGGCTTCGAAGACGGGCGGTTTATCCTCCTGCAGGTCGCGGTTATAGGTAAGGGGAAGGCCTTTGACGAGGGTGAGAAGGGTGGGAACGGTGCCCATGACGCGGGCGCTTTTGCCGCGGATCAGTTCGAGGGAATCGGGGTTTTTCTTCTGCGGCATGAGGCTGGAGCCGGTGGCGTAGGCGTCCGGGAGGCGGGCAAAAGCGAATTCGCGGCTGCTCCAGAGGATGAGGTCTTCAGCGATGCGGGAGAGGTGGGTTGCGACGAGGGAACAATGGCTGGCGAACTCGATAAAGAGGTCGCGGTCGGCGACCGCGTCCATGGAATTTTCGGTCAGGCGGGGCTCGCCGGCATCATTGAGGAAACCGAGTTCGCGGGCGACGAAGGCACGGTCCACGGGAAGGGTGGTCCCAGCGATGGCTCCGGAACCGAGCGGGCAGACATTTGCGCGGAGGGCGGTTTCGGCGAAGCGTTCGCGGTCGCGGGCGAACATTTCCACATAGGCGAGGAGATGATGGGCGAGGGAAACCGGTTGCGCGCGCTGAAGGTGCGTGTAGCCGGGAATGGCAACCCCGCGATTTTTTTCGGCGAGGGCGAGAAGGGCCTTAATGACGGCTTCGAGGGCGGTGCCAAGCTCGGCGAGGGCATCGCGGAACCAGAGGCGCATGTCGGTGGCGATCTGATCGTTGCGGCTGCGGGCGGTGTGCAGTTTGGCAGCGGCGGGAACGCGGGCGGTCAGGGCCTGTTCGATGTTCATGTGAACATCTTCGAGGGCCGGTTCCCACGAGAAGGCCCCCGCTTCGATTTCTTTTCCGATGGCGTCGAGGCCGCTGGAAATGGCAGCGAAATCCTCGTCGGAAAGGAGGCCGACGTGGTTGAGCATGCGGGCGTGCGCCTTGCTCCCGCGGATATCATAGGGGGCGAGGCGGGCGTCAAAGGAGACGGATTCGCCGAACCGGATCATGCGCTCGGCGGGACCTTCGGCAAAACGCCCGCCCCAGGTGGCCTGCTTTTTCTCGTCCATGAACTCCTACCTTCATGACCGCGTGCCGGCAGGCAAATCAAATGCGTCCTGCCGTGGATACGGGGGATTGGGGGGTTGACGGGTCCGGGAGGCGGGCCATCCTCCGAATCTCTCTGCAGCGATGAAGAAATTCTACATAACCACCGCCATTGATTACGCGAACGGCCATCCGCACCTTGGGCATGCCTACGAGAAAGTGCTGACTGATGTCGTCGCCCGCTACCGGCGGTTGATGGGGGATGAAGTCCACTTTCTGACGGGAATCGACGAACACGGGCAGAAGGTCACGCAGACGGCTGAAGAACAGGGCATGACCCCCTATGAACTGACGGAGGAGGTGGCTCCGCGCTTCATTGAGCTCTGTCGCAAATTAAACATTTCCAACGACGACTTTATTCGCACGACGGAAGCGCGTCATCAGCGGGTCGTACAATCGATTCTCAAGGACTTGTATGACCGCGGGGAAATCTACAAAGGCAGTTACAAAGGATTTTATTCGGTCCGGCAGGAACAGTTTATCCTTGGCAAGGAGCGGAACGAGGACGGCAGTTGGCCGGAACTTTACGGGGAAGTTGTGGAGATTGAGGAAGAGAATTATTTCTTCCGACTTAGCAAGTACCAGGACTGGCTCGTCGAATACCTGAAGAACAACCGCTTCGTGGTGCCGGCCTTCCGGCAGCGACAGGTTCTCGCCTTCCTTGAGGACCCGGTCAACGACCTCTGCGTTTCGCGGCCGAAAGCGCGACTCTCATGGGGCATTCCGCTGCCCTTCGACGAAGACTACGTCACTTACGTCTGGTTCGACGCCCTCATCAACTACATCTCCGGTATCGGATACGGCACGGAGCCGTTTGGCGCGTATTGGCCCGCGGACTACCATGTCATCGGCAAGGACATTCTCGTTCCTTCGCACTCGGTGTATTGGCCGGCCATGCTCAAGGCGATCGGGGTGGAGCCGCCGAAGGCTCTTCTGGTTCACGGATGGTGGCACGTCGGGGGGCAGAAAATGTCGAAGAGCACGGGCCTGAAGATCGACCCTATCGAGTTCAGCGAAACTTACGGGGAGGATCCCTTGCGGTATTTCCTGACGCGCGAGATGAGCGTCGGCCAGGACAGCGACTTCACCCTCGAATTGTTTGCCGGACGCTATAGTGCGGACCTTGCGAACAATCTCGGGAATCTTGTCAGTCGTCTTCTTAATCTTGCCGGACGCCACACGCCGGAGGGCCTCCCGCTGGTCTCGCTTGAGGAAGCTCCGGAACGCGATCTAAAGGCGGCTTGGGAGCAGACTCGTTCGGAGGTTCTCGGCGCGTACGAGGAATTTCAGTTCCATCTCGCGATGGAAAAGACCATCGCTTTCGTTACCCGGCTGAACCAATATGCGGAAATCCGTGCGCCATGGAAGCTGGCGAAATCTGCGGAATCCCGGGACCAGGAGCTTCTCGGTACTTCCTTGTTCGTACTTGCGGAAGGACTACGCCTCGCCGCTCATTTTCTTCTTCCAGTCATTCCGGGAACCGGTGAGCGCATCCTCGGTCTTCTCGGTCAGGAAGTGCCACCGGTCTGGGAGGGACGGCTGGATTGGGGAGATCGCCTCGCCGGTATGGTTCTTGGCGAAAAGGCCATCCTTTTCCCGCGGCTCAACCTCGGGGAAGAGGAGAAGTGAGAGGGCAATGCATCGATTGAAAGCTATCCCGGCGGGCAATCCGTTCCACCTGAGTCACGTTTATGACAAGGCGATCCGCGCCCGTTTGTCCCGCGAACTGGATTTCCTTCTGCCATGGCCCGAGGCCGGGGAGGCGAAAACGGAACCCGGGCATTGGCCTGCGGAAACGGAAGTCATTTTTGGAACCTGGGGCATGCCACCGCTGCTGGAGTCACTGCTGAAGCGGGTGCCCAATCTGCGGGCGATCTTCTACGGAGCTGGTTCCGTTAAGCCGTTTATCGACGATGCCGTTTTCGAACGTGGAATTC
Source organism: uncultured Puniceicoccaceae bacterium (assembly GCA_964345345.1). GTDB lineage: Bacteria > Verrucomicrobiota > Verrucomicrobiia > Opitutales > Oceanipulchritudinaceae > Oceanipulchritudo. The sequence continues at coordinate 18,031 of CAYFRH010000038.1, forward strand.
GCGTTTATTCCGGAGCCCGTGGCAACGCCGTCCCGGTTGTGGAATTCGTCCTTGGGCAGATTCTCCTTCAACTGAAACGTTTCCCCTTCCTGCGCGTCAAAAGCCGGGAAGATTGGGAAAATCTGCATGGGATGAAACGGCACGAGTTGCCCGGCAACTTCCGCACGCGGGTGGGCCTTGTTTCCTACGGTGTGATCGCAAGAATTCTACGGGAGCGGCTGCGGGCATTCGATCATCAGGTCCTCGTCTGGGATCCTTACCTCGGTCGCGAAGAGGCGGAGGAGGAGGATGTCCGCCTTGTGGACCGGGAGACGCTTTTCCGCGAGTGCGAGGCCGTTTCCGTCCACACTCCGTTGCTCCCGGAAACGCGGGGCCTCCTTGGCTATGGGGAGGTTTCCGCCATGAAGGAGGGAGCCATCCTTATCAACACCGCCCGGGGAGGGGTCTTTAAGCAAAAGGAACTCGCTCGCGCCCTCGCGGAGAGACCCGACCTCACCGCCGTCCTCGACGTTCTTGAAAAGGAACCTCCGGAGGAAGACGAGCCGCTTCTCCGCCTGCCCAATGCGCATATCACCCCGCACATTGCCGGGTCCATGGGGAAGGAGTGCGCGCGTCTCGGGGATCTCATGGAAAAGGCCTGCTTCGATTTCCGCAAAGGCCGCTCTTCCTCCCTCGAGATCCGGCGCGAAGACCTCGCGCGCATGGCTTGATCTCCGCAGGCCGCCGAGCCCGACCGGCCGTCAAGCGGCCGCCCGTTTGCGCTCGATTCGGGCGGCGCCTTTCACCGCCACTTCGTAGAGGATCGACATGGGCAGGGCGAGGATAATAAAAGTGACCGGGTCGGTCGTCGGTGTCACCACGGCGCCGATACAAAGAAAGAGGACGACGGAGTATCTCCGGAAAGCGACCAGTTGCGCGTGCGAGACCACTTCGAGGTAAACGAGGATCAGCAGCACGAGGGGAAACTGGAAGGCGATGCCGACACCCAGCACCATCCAGGTGAGTAACCCGTAATAGCTGGCGGCCGTCCACAGGGGCGCGAAACCGAGCATCTGATTGAATAGGATGGAGGCTCGGAGGGCGGCGGGAACGAGAACGAAAAAACTGAATGTCGCCCCGAGCAGGAAGAGAACAAGAGCGCCCATGCAGGCAGGACGGAGAAGGGCGCGTTCGCGGTCCGTCAGCCCCGGGGCAATAAAGCTGGCGAAAAAATACAACATAAAGGGAAGAGAGAGGGCGAAGCCACCGCCCAGAAGGAGGTAGAAGATGACGGAGAAGACGCCGAGGATACTCGTGTTGATGAGGCCGCTCATCTCAATCTCCCGGCCACTGACCGCGAAGAGGTAGGGCCAGCGTAGCCAGCTTGAGAACTGGGCAAGGAAAATGCCCACCAGGAGACATGCACTGAAAAAAGCGACAATGCTGCGCGCGATCGTCAGGCGCAGGTCCTCGAGGTGATCAAGGAAGGTCATGGGACCGCCGTCGCCATCGGAGTCGTCCCCCTCGTTCCCATCCTCTTCGGGCGTAAGGTGGGGAAGCTCCTCCGGGTCCTTGAATTCGTCGTCGTCGGGAATGTCGTTCATGGCGGCCTGCGGGCGAAGATGGGTCGCGGTCGTTCCACGTTGACAAGGGGGGTGCAGCTCCTACCTTCGCCAATCTTCCTCCCTGATAGCAAACAGTTAGAACAAAAGCGAACGTAACCTAAGAAGAGCATGCCAGCAAAAGCCAGCAAGAAGAGCACACAAAAAACTCCAAACCGTAAAGGGACACCCTCCCACAAGTGGGTCTACGCCTTCGGTAAAAAGACAGATGGAAATTCCAGGATGCGCGAGCTTCTTGGTGGTAAGGGGGCAAACCTTGCCGAAATGGCTTCCATCGGTCTCCCCGTTCCCCCGGGTTTTACTATCACCACGGATGTCTGCACCCACTACACTAAACACAAGGGTTCCTACCCCGCCGAATTGAATCAGCAGGTTAAAGCGGCCGTCAAGACCGTGGAGGAGCAGCAGCAGAAGAAGTTTGGCAGCAAGACCGATCCCCTGCTGTTTTCCGTTCGTTCCGGCGCCCGGGAATCCATGCCGGGCATGATGGACACGATCCTCAACCTTGGTCTCAACGACGAAACGGTGAAGGCCCTTGCCGCCAAGTCCGATAATCCGCGCTTTGCCTACGATTGTTATCGCCGTTTTATTCAGATGTACGGGGACGTTGTCATGGGAGTACAGCCGCGCGACGAGACCGAGCACGAGCCTTTCGAGCAGATCATGGAAAAGCTCAAGAAAGAGCTTAAGAAGAAGGAGGACACCGAGCTTGCCTCCGAAGATCTTCAGGAACTGATTGAGCGCTATAAAAAGCTCATCCGTACCCGGACCGGGCGCAGCTTCCCGCAGGATGCGTACGACCAGCTCTGGGGAGCGATCAGTGCCGTTTTCGGTTCATGGAATAACGATCGTGCCGTCGTCTACCGCCAGAAATACAACATTCCCTCCGAGTGGGGAACGGCGGTCAATGTGCAGACGATGGTTTTCGGCAACATCGGGGATGATTGCGCCACCGGGGTGGCCTTTACCCGGGACCCCGCTAACGGGGAAAAAGTTTTCTATGGCGAGTACCTGATCAACGCGCAGGGGGAAGACGTCGTTGCCGGGGTGCGCACGCCGCAGCCTATTGCCCGCCTACAGGAGGACATGCCGAAGGCCTTCAAGGAGTTGGAGGTCGTCCGCCGGAAGTTGGAGCGCCACTTCAAGGACATGCAGGACTTCGAGTTCACCATCGAGAACAACACCCTGTACATGCTGCAGACCCGGAACGGAAAACGGACGGGCACGGCGGCGGTGCGGATCGCGGTGGAGATGCACAAGGAAAAGCTGATGACCGAGAAGATCGCCCTGCAGAAGATTCCCGCCGAATCAATCGACTCGCTTCTCGTTCC
>CAYFRH010000039.1:0-20511 GCA_964345345.1 uncultured Puniceicoccaceae bacterium
GGCTGTGTGATAGACGGGAAAGCCGAGTTTCTCACAAAAACAAATATGACCAGGGCTCCGGCGGAAAACGGGTCACCACGGTCTGTGCCCGTCCCTCCGCAAGATCGTGGTCGATGATTTCCTCGATAAAATTCCGGGTCGGCTTGTCGCTGTCTTTGGGTTCCATAGGCTGCAAAGCGAATGACTGTTGCCTCGCGCCCACCATTTGCCAACGTCAAATCATTTTCCCCTCATGAATTCCGCCCGTCCCCGCAATTTCGCCAGTGACAACAACGCCGGCATCTGTCCGGAAGCATGGGAGGCGATGGCCCGCGCCAATTCCGACCACAGTCCCGCCTATGGTTCCGACGAGGAAACCAAAGCCGCCTGCGACGCTATCCGGGACATCTTCGAGACCGGATGCGAGGTCTTTTTTGTCTTCAACGGCACCGCCGCCAATTCCCTCGCCCTCGCCACTCTTTGCCAGAGTTACCACAGCGTCATCTGCCACCAGATCGCCCATATCGAAACCGACGAATGCGGCGCGCCCGAGTTCTATTCCGGCGGCAGCAAGATCCTCCTCGTCGACGGCCCCGAAGGCAAAGTCAGTCCCGATGCCGTCGAAAGCATGGTCCATCGACGCAACGACCTGCACTTCCCCAAGCCCAAGGTGGTCAGCGTCACCCAGAGCACCGAGGTCGGCACGGTCTACGATCCCGAGGAAGTGCGCCGCATTGGCGCCATCACCCATGGGCTCGGGCTTTCCCTCCACATGGACGGGGCACGCTTCGCCAACGCCCTCGCCGAACTGAAGTGCTCCCCAAAAGACCTCACGTGGCGCGCCGGGGTCGATGTCCTTTGCCTCGGCGGGACCAAGAACGGACTCGCGGTTGGGGAAGCGGTTGTCTTTTTCAACAAAGAACGCGCCCGTGAATTTGAATACCGCTGCAAGCAGGCCGGCCAACTCTGTTCCAAGATGCGCTACCTCAGCGCGCCATGGCTGGGCGTTCTCCGCGACGGTGCATGGCTCCGCCATGCCGCCCATGCCAACGCCATGGCCCGCCGCCTCGAGGAAGGCCTCGCCGCCATTGACGGGATCGGTCTTGCCTTTCCCCGCCAAGCCAACGCCGTCTTCGCCCGCTTCGACGAACGCGTCATCTCCGGCCTCTATTCCCGCGGCTGGCAGTTTTACGACTTCATCGCCGCCGGCGGTTGCCGCCTCATGTGCTCATGGGATACCGCTCCCGGCGACGTCGACGCCTTTCTCGCCGATGTCCGCGACCTCGTCCACTCCACTGAAGACCAGCGCGCCGCTTTTCCCGTCCAGCAACATTAAAGCCGGGGATTGACCTTTTTCCCGCCCTCCTCCAATTAATTACTTTTCCCCTATCAAAAGGGGCGCGTAGCTCAGTTGGTTAGAGCGCTACCTTCACACGGTAGAAGTCTGCGGTTCGAGTCCGCACGCGCCCACCATGTCCCGGGTCTACAACAAGCTGGCAAGAGCCGTTTGAAACAATCCCCGCTGGTGTCTATTCTACGGGAAACCGCCGCGTCCTTTAACAAAAAAGAGGTTCCGTCGGCCATAGATGCTGCGATAAATACAGCTCAGCCGAAACCCCCCAGTCCCGGTTCGCCCTGTTTGGTCGTCCCTATCGAAGCAAGCTGGGTTTACCAGCGACTGAAGGCTCAACGTTCCCGGCTAAGGCGCCCGCTCAGGCCTCGACTTCCAGCCCGATACCGTTGCCGGCGGCGGCGAGAAGCTGTTCCTGCAGGCGATTGCGGGCACCCGTCTGCACGGCCGCCTCGTCAAGGGCGTAAAAGGCGGCGAGGGCCTCCCCGGGGGAAGTGGCCTCGGCGTAGTTCGCGGCCAACAAGCCAACAGCGGGGGCATACGCCTTCCGCGGATCGGTGGTGCCGGGAAAGACCATGCCTTCCACCATTTCACGGCCTTTGGCAAGGTCCGCTTCCCCGAGATTGGATAGAGGAGCAAGGGATTCCGGAACCTCGGCCGTTTTACCGAGGACCCGCAGTTCGGTGGCCAGTTCTTTGGTATCCACTTCCTCACGACCCCGTCCCTTGACGAGAATCACCACGGCGAGGGCGGCCAGCTGTTCGGCGGCCGTAAACCGGGAAGGAGCCACCGGCAGCGCCTCCTCCCATCGCTCGAGGGCGTGCGCCCTCGTTTCGCCGACAAGCCGCCGGGTTCCCTCGATCCCGATCTCCGCCGCCCGCAACAGCACTTGCCCAAGAAGCAGAACAATGGATACGGCCAGCTGCACCACCATGAGGAGAAACTGGAAGATCAGGTAGACCAGTTGCAGCCTTGCCGCCTTTTTTCCCCGTACCTGAATACCCCCGATCTTCACTGAAGAACGATTCGGTTTGAGGAAGTTGAAAGTCCCGATTCCCGTCTTTGTCGAGACGGTCGCGCCGCTTTTTGCGACATTCAGTTTGACCGGTCCCTTGCCGTAGCGCCCGCGAAGGCCAAAGCGTCCGTTTTGGAAAAAGACGTTCGTTCCTTTCGCAACCCGGTTCGAGGCGCGCATGCCCTCGCTCGTGTTCGCGGTCAGGTTCAGACCCGCAGCCCGCGTCTGCGCGCGCAGCGAAATGCCTCCCGTCCGGCTCGCCCGCAGGTGCCTGCCGCGGTGCTCGATCCGTGCCTGCCGTCCCTCCGCGTCCGTCTTCCCGATGTTGAACATAAAAGACACCCTGCCGCACCGGGACGTTGCTGACAATCCTATCGCGGCGGCCAATAAGTTGGAATTATTACGCTCGTACTTGCCTTCAGGTCATGGAGGGAAACGGGAGCATGGGAATTTGTTTTGCCACGAAGCGTTCCCTATTCCGGAGTGGTCTGCGAAAGAAAGAGCAAGCGATGAGTGATACGGAAAAACGGGAATACTCCGCCAAGGTGGTGGAGGGATATGAACGGGCGGCGAGCCGGGCCATGCTGCGGGCGGTCGGGTTCGAGGACGGCGACTTTTCCAAGCCGCAGGTCGGGATTGCCTCCACATGGAGTAATCTCACGCCCTGCAACATGCATATCGACGAGCTGGCCAAACACGCCGCCAACGGAACGGAAGCGGCCGGTGGCAAGGCAATCGGCTTCGGCACCATCACCGTTTCCGACGGCATCAGCATGGGAACCAAGGGCATGCGGTACAGTCTCGTCTCACGCGAGGTGATCGCAGACAGCATCGAGACGGTGACGGGTGCGGAAGGATTTGACGGCATCGTGGCCATCGGAGGATGCGACAAGAACATGCCGGGTTGTGTCATGGCCATGGCCCGCCTGAACCGGCCCTCGGTTTTCGTGTATGGCGGCAGCATTCTTCCCGGTCTGCACAAGGACAAACCGGTGGATATCGTCTCCGTCTTCGAAGCGGTCGGCCAGCGCGCCCAAGGCACCATCGACGACGAGGAGCTGAAGGCGGTGGAAAGCTGCGCCATTCCCGGGGCGGGTTCCTGCGGCGGCATGTACACCGCCAACACAATGGCCTCGGCGATCGAAGCCATGGGCATGTCGCTTCCGAATTCCAGCGCGCAGCTGGCGGTCTCCAAAGACAAACGGCTCGATTGCGAAAACGCCGGTAAGGCGGTCCTGAACCTAATGGAAAAGGGCATCCGTCCGCGCGACATCCTCACCCGCAAAGCCTTCGAAAACGCCATTACGGTCGTGATCGCCCTTGGCGGTTCCACCAATGCCGTGCTCCACCTGCTCGCCATTGCCCATGCCGCCGAGGTCGAGCTCTCCATCGACGATTTTGCCCGGATCGGGAAAAAGGTCCCCGTGCTCTGCGACCTCAAGCCCTCCGGCAAGTATCACATGGCGCACTTCTCCCGCCTCGGCGGCGTCACGCCGCTGATGAAGATGCTCCTCGACGAGGGCCTTTTGCACGGGGATTGCCTGACCTGTACCGGCAAGACAATGGCCGGCAACCTCGCCAACGAAACGCCCTATCCGGACGACCAGGATGTCGTGCACTCCTTTAAGGATCCCCTCAAGCCGGACAGCCACCTGCGCATCCTGCGCGGGAATCTTGCTCCCGAAGGAGCGGTGGCGAAAATCTCCGGCAAGGAAGGCCTTTCTTTCACCGGCAAGGCCGTTGTTTACGAATCGGAGGAGGACGCCCAGAAAGGCATTCTCGACAAGACCGTACAAGCCGGCCACGTCATTGTCATCCGCAACGAAGGTCCTGTCGGTGGTCCGGGGATGCGGGAAATGCTCGGGCCAACCAGCGCCATCATGGGGCGCGGGCTCGGGAAGGAAGTCGCCCTCATCACGGACGGGCGCTTCTCCGGTGGCAGCCATGGCTTTGTCATCGGCCACATCACCCCGGAAGCAGCCGTCGGCGGTCCCATTGGCATCCTCCGCGACGGCGACGAAATCACCATCGACGCGACAAAGAACGAAATCAACGTGCACATCTCCGATGCGGAACTGCATGAACGGCTCCGCGCCTACACCCCGCCGCCGCCGGCGGAAAAGCGCGGGGTCCTCGCCAAATATGCCGCCACGGCCTCCTCCGCTTCCGAGGGCGCCGTCACCGATAAGCGTCTTCCACGTTGAAGTTTGCGCGAAAATTCTTCATTCCGACTTTTCAATATGAGTTGGAAAGCTTTCACGGAACAATTCTACAGCAACGCGGAAATCGATTTCGCCCTTGATTACAGCCTCATGGGGCTGGACGAGGCGTTTATCGAGGACATGGAGCCGCGCATGAAGGAGGCCTTTGTCGCTATGCGCGAACTCGAGGGCGGGGCCATCGCCAATCCCGATGAAAACCGCATGGTCGGGCATTACTGGCTCCGCGCTCCCCAGCGGGCCCCGCGGCCGGAGCTGGAAAAGGCCGTCACGGATTGCCTTGACCGGATCGAATCTTTTACCTCCCGCGTTCATCGCGGCGATATCGCCGGAGCCGGGGGTACCTTTGACCATCTCCTCGTGATCGGGATCGGCGGCTCCGCCCTCGGCCCGCAGTTTGTCGCCGAGGCCCTCGGACAACTCGGCGAGGACCGCATGAAACCACACTTCTTCGACAATACCGACCCCGATGGCATCGATCGCGTCCTCGCCCACCTTCGGGGAAAACTGGACCGTACCCTCGTTCTCGTCATTTCCAAATCCGGCGGCACGCCGGAGACCCGCAATGGCATGATGGAGGCGCGCCAGGCCTACCTCTCCGAAGGCCTTGAATTCGCGGAACATGCCGTCGCCATTACCGGCGAAGGCAGCCAACTCGACCGCCTCGCCGCCGAAGAGGAATGGCTCGACCGCTTTCCCATGTGGGACTGGGTCGGCGGGCGCACCTCCGAGCTGGCCGCTGTCGGTCTGCTCCCGGCGGCGCTGCAGGGAATTGCTATCCGGGACCTTCTCGGTGGGGCCGCCGAAATGGATGCCCTCACCCGCGAGGACGACCTGCGCGCCAATCCCGCCGCCCTGCTCGCCCTTTGCTGGTACCACGCCACCGGAGGCAAAGGCGAAAAGGACATGGTCATCCTGCCTTACAAGGACCGGCTTCAGCTCTTCTCCAAATACCTCCAGCAGTTAATCATGGAGTCCCTCGGGAAGGAAAGGGACCTCGAAGGCAACCTCGTCCACCAAGGCCTTGCCGTCTACGGTAACAAGGGTTCCACCGACCAGCATGCCTACGTGCAGCAGTTGCGGGAGGGAGTACCCAACTTCTTTGTTACTTTCATCGAAGTGAAGAAAGACCGTGAGGGTGCCTCTATTGAAGTGGACCCCGCGACCACCAGCGGCGATTACCTGCAGGCCCTTCTGCTCGGTACCCGGGCCGCTCTCGCCGAAAAAGGCCGGCCCTCCCTCACTCTCACTATCGACGAGGTGAACGCCTCCGCCGTCGGACGCCTCATCGGCCTCTACGAACGCGCCGTCGGCTTCTACGCCAGCCTTGTCCATATCAATGCCTACCATCAGCCCGGTGTCGAAGCCGGTAAAAAGGCCGCTGCCCGTTTTCTGGCCCTGCAGGAAAAAATCCTCGCTCACCTCGCCGACAATCAGGGCTCCTTCTTTACCGCGCCCGACCTCGCCGCCGCCGTTCATGCGAAGGAGGATGCCGTCACCGTTTTCAAAATCCTTGAACACGCCCTCGGCAATCCCGCCAAAGGCGTGCAGCGACGCCTCGACCGCGGCAATCCGGCCGAAAGCCGGTACGGAATCGCCTGACCTGAAAACTACGCATAAAACCGTTTGACTTTATTTCCGGGTCCGCCGCGAATACGGCTATGCGCCCTTGGATTCTCCTGCTTCCGACCGGCCTTTTATTGGTCGGAGTTCTCACTTTTCAGCAATTTCGTCTGCATCAAATTCGAGCGGAACGGATCGCGGAAGAAGCCGCGTTCACAGCGACCATCAAAGAGAGGGAAACGGAACTCGCGCTTGCGGCCGAAAACCTCTCTGCAAAGGAACAAGTGCTCGCGGATCTCAAGGCCGAGGAGCAAAACCGTCTTGACCGTATCGAAAATCTGGAGACACAGCGGGATCACCTTGCCGACAACCTCAAAGCTGCGAATAAAGCCTTTGCCAAGGCGGAAGCGGAGCGCGAGCAAGCCCTTGCGGAGCGGGAGGAGGCCCTGCATGCAAAGCTGAAGGCGCGTACCCTGCCGGAGAAGTTGCGCGGCGACTTGCGACGGGCGCAGGCCCGGATCGGCGAGCTGGAAAACCAGCTCGACCAGGAAGCTGCCACCGCCGCGGAATTCCCGGACCTGCTGACCGTCGCCGACCTCTCCGCCGATGGCTCCGTATTTCTGCTCGAAGGAGAATCTTTCCCGACCCATGCCCTTCCCCGTCCCATTCTCCTTTGCCGGGACAATGAAGTCCTTCTCCAAGGCTGGCTCAACCGCCGCGAGGGCGGGATCTATGTGGGTCACGTCGACTCCGCCAACGCCTCCGCTCTTGTCAAAGGGGAAAAAGTCTTCATCTTGCAAAGATCTTTATGACACGCACGCGTAAACGGCTTTTTCTGACTCTCTTCGGCGGGTTGATCCTCACTCTTTCCGGATGCACCAGCCTGATGGAAGAGGACCCCAACGAGCAGCAGATCCCGTGGGCCACCCCGGCTGACTGGGAAAACCAGATGCCCGGCATGCCCGGTCCCGGCGGGCTCTGATGGCCGAATTGCGATGACCCTTGGCCCTGAAGGTCCTCCGGCCCTTTACCTTGTCGCGACTCCCATCGGCAACCTCGGGGACCTCACCGAGCGGGCACGTCATGTCCTTGCCGGAACGGAATTCCTGTATGCCGAAGACACCCGGCATTCAAGGCGCCTTCTACGGCACCTTGAAGTGGAAAAAAAACTGCGCTCCTGCCACGAACACAACGAGGAATCCCTGCTCCCGGAAATTCTCGGCCATCTTCGCTCCGGAAAAAGTTGTGCCCTCCTCAGCGACGCCGGTACGCCCGGGATCAGCGACCCGGGCTTTCGCCTCGTTCGCGCCTGCCGCCGCGAGGGACTGCCGGTCGTCCCCCTGCCCGGCCCCAATGCCGCCATTGCCGCCCTCAGCGCCTCCGGCCTCCCGACTGATCGCTTTCACTTTTTCGGCTTTCTTCCTCCGAAATCGGCCGCTCGCCGCCGCTGCCTTGAGGAGCACGCCGCCGCCCCCGACACCCTCGTCTTTTACGAGTCGCCACACCGGATCGGAAAATTCCTCGATGATGTCGAAGAGGTTCTCGGGCCGGAGCGCTGCGTCTGCCTCGCCCGGGAACTGACGAAGCGGCACGAGACCGTCCTTACCGGCCCAATCAACGAGGTTCGCGAGACCTTCGCCCGGCGCTCCGGCAAGGGCGAGTTCGTTCTTCTTGTCGCGAAAAATGGATATGAGCTGTAAGCGTTTGGCTTCGGGGGTCTCACACGGAGACACGGAGCCACTGAGGAACCAATTTAACACAATAAAAAACCCTCTGTGTCTCCGCGCCTCCGCGCCTCCGTGTGCAACCTGCGTTGCCTTATGCCCCACCGCGTAGCCATCATCGATATCGGGAGTAATTCCCTCAAGGCCCTCGTCGCCGAACCGGACGACCGCGGTGGCTTGTGCGCGGTCATGGAAGCAACGGAGGAAACGCGCATCAGCCGGGGCATCAGCCAGCATCCCCCAAGGCTGGCGCCCGAGTCCATTGAGCGTGGCGTCCTCTCCGTGCATCGCCTTTGGACCAAGTGTCAGGAGGCCGGGCCCATCCTTCGCGCCCGCATCGTCGCAACCAGCGCAGTACGCTCCGCCGTCAACGGTTCCCTTTTCACCGATGGGATTCATGCCCGTACGGGGCAGACCGTCGAGGTATTGACAGGGGAGGAAGAGGCCCTCGCGATTGCCCTCGGGGTCCGCACCGATCCCCTTATCGGGCCCCTCCGCAACTTTACCGTTTTCGATCTTGGTGGCGGCAGCATGGAAATCATCCAGTTCGCGGAGAACCGCCTCCTTCGCCATACCAGTCTTCCCCTTGGGGGCGTCCGGTTGTCCGAGAAATTCTTCCGAGATGCCCGTACCGCGATTCCGGAACAGGAACAAATCGAGCTGTGCTATCATGTCCGCTACGCCCTTCAACATTGCGGAGTTCCCCTGCTGCCGCCGGTCCTCGGCTGTAGCGGTGGCCTGGCCATTCTGCGCGAACACTACAGCGAGCGAAACGCGGAGGGCAGGCCAGCTTTCCGCGCAAACCAGTTGCGCCGCCTTTGCACGCAGGTTTGCGCGCTGGATATGGAGGCCCGTATCCGTGAATGCGGCCTTCCCGAACCGCGCGCGGATATCTTTCCCGCCGCCCTCCTCGTTTTCCGCGTTCTTCTCGAAATGAGCGGAGCGGAGGAGGTCCTCCACTCCACCCACAATCTCCGCTACGGCCTCGCCGCCAAAGAGCTGGAAGCGGCAAGCGGGGATGACTCCGCTTCGACATTCCAACAGTAGAAAGCCCGTCCCATCAGGAGAAGACTCAGGAACATGTTGGCGATTTTCATTAGTAAACCGCCGAGCACCTGGTCCGCTTTCGGATCAAGAAAGGTGATGCGTGGAGCCAGCTCATAGGTCGGGTACAGCACCTCGGGTGAAAAGGTCAGGATCGCAAACAAGGGAATCTGCGCGACCATAAGAAGGAAAATGTAGAGAATCTGCGCGCCCCAGGGGACCTGCGGAAGAAGGCGCGAGCGGCTCAGGACCGGCCAGAGCATCTGCACCGAGGCAAAGTAAAGCGTCACATGCTCCAGCATGTGGATACGCTTGTCGTGCAGGGCCGCTTCATAAAGAGCCGGAAAATGCCAGCCGCAGAAGACCATGGTAAAGGTGAAACCCGCCACTACGGGATGGACAAGAAAACGGGCCACCGGATAAGCCCTCGGAAAGCGGTCGAGAAGGCCGTCCACCAGCCACGCCGGCAGGGCCAGCACCGTCAAGACCGCCGTGATGTACATGAGAAGGTTGTGCTGCACCATGTGCGCGCTGAAAAGAAACCCCTCCCCGAGAGCATCCAGCGGCGATCCGACAGCAAGATAGAAACTGACCACTCCGAGACCAAACCAGACCGCCGGCCTTACCGGGAATCCCGCGCAAGGATCCAGTTCCCGACGCAAGGGAACCGTCAGCATGGCATACAGCCAAACCACAACCAGAATCCCGATCAGCAGCGAAGGCTCGGTGTGCCAGTGGATCCACTCGACCATCGTTCTGTTTGTCGCAGCAACCCCCTACATGCCGGGAGCGCCGGAAGGATCGGGCTCGAATAGATACAGCAGGGCCGTCACCGTTCCCGTAGCGATGAACAACCCGATCATGAACAGGATCGTGCAAAGGGCCCGGTCCCACCGCAGGTGCATGAACCACCAGATCACGGCCAGAAACTTCACCAGAGACAGGACCGCGAGGGCCGAAAAAACGATGAATTTCGGAATGGGTATGTAAACGATCACAATCTCCACCGCCGTGATTAAAATCAGCGCGATCGCCACGTTGAAGAAGGTGAAGTACTTGGCGTGCTCCTCGCGGAGATGCAGGTCGTGTTGGCTGAAGCCGGGTTCGCTGTCGGTCGCTGTCATGATAATTCTCCTGCCGCTGCGGTTGATCCCTTAAAGATATTCGACGAGATAGACCGCAGTAAAAATTACAATCCAGACGATGTCGACAAAGTGCCAGTACAGACCCGCCACCTCGAGATCGAGGGAGTTTTCCCGCTTGAAATTTCCCCGTAGGGAATAGATCAGCCAACCCAGAAGCCAGGTCACCCCGAGGGCGACGTGCACTCCATGTGTTCCCGTCAATACATAGAAAGTGGAACCGAAAACACTGCTCGAAAGCGTCAGGCCTTTGTCGTGAACGAAATGAGTAAATTCATACACCTGCCCACCGAGAAAGATGCAGCCGAAAAAAATCGTCCCGGCAAGAAACCAGCGCATGCTTTTGAAATTGTTCTTGTGCGCCGCCGAAACACTCAGGGCCATAAGGAAGGAACTCATCAACAAGATGAACGAGCTGAATCCGGTCAGTTCGATGTCGAAGATGCCCGGCGGATCGACGACCCCCGGGTACACCTTGCGATAAATCAGGTGCGTACTGATCAACGTCCCGAAGAACATGCAGTCGGAGGCAAGAAAGGCCCACATGGCCATTTTCTTGTTCTCCACTCCCGTATTGGTCTTTTGCAGCTCCTCAAGAGGATCGGCAGCGGAATGTGCGGCGGCGTCAGACATGGTTCACTTTAGATAATCGCTATCGCTAACGCGATCGGGATCGGCCTCCCGCAGATCCTCCGGATCCGGATGCAGGTGAAACCCTCCCGGACCCTCTAAGGCCCAGAAGAGAATGGCGACAAAGGTGAGCAGAAGTCCCGGTACCGTGATATGCAGCAGGGAAATATCGACCTCTCCCCCGATAAAGGGCAGCAGGACCTCCAGCGGCTGGCCGTGGAAAACCATGCCCAAGGCGGCAAAGAAGAGGCCGACCGCCACGACCAGCGGCCACCACGACTGATCGGGCATATGGATGCCGTGGTGATCCGGCGCCACCTTGGCCATGCGCTTCTCCGGCTTGCCGTATTTGTCTTCCCATACTTGGTCGCGGGTCTTGATATGCGGCGTGTAAGCAAAATTATAGGGCTTCGGCGGACTGGCGGTATCCCATTCGAGGGTACGGGCGTCCCACGGGTCTTCCCCACAACGCTTCCCCTTCAGGCAGGTGTAGACAATCTGGATGACCACGGCAAGAATGCCGAAACCGAGGATCATTGCCCCCACCGTCGACCAGAGGTTGGCCTCGTTCCATCCCATCTCCGCTTTGTAGGTGTGCGTCCGGCGCGGCATGCCCGTCATCCCGAGAATGTGCATCGGAAAAAAGGCGAGATTGAAGCCGATGAAGATGGTGTAGAAGAAAATCTTTCCGAGGGCGTCGTCCAGCAGCTTCCCGGTCACCTTCGGGAACCAGTAATAGATCCCGCAAAACAGGGCGAATATGGAACCACCGATAAGGACGTAGTGGAAATGCGCGACCACGAAGTAGCTGTCCTGCTGCTGCGCGTCCACGGGCGGCGAGCTGTGCATGATGCCGGTAAAGCCGCCGATCATGAACATCCAGATGAATCCGATGGCGAAGAGCATCGGCGTCGTAAAGCGCAGGCGCCCTCCCCAGAGAGTCCCGATCCAGTTGAAGATCTTCACCCCCGTGGGAATGGCGATCAGCATGGTAAGGAAGGCGAAGGCGGAGGTGGCAACGATCCCGAGGCCCGTCGTGAACATGTGATGGCTCCAGACCGCGAAGCCGAGAAAACCGATCACCGCCCCGGAGAAGACCACCAGCGGATAGCCGAAGAGAGGCTTGCGCGAGAAGACCGGGAGCACCTCCGATACGATGCCCATCGCCGGCAGGATGAGAATGTACACTTCCGGATGACCGAAGATCCAGAAGAGGTGCTGCCAGAGAATCGGTTTCCCCCCGTTTACGGCATCGAAGAAGGACGTTCCGAAATGCCGGTCGAACATCAACTCGACCAGCGCGATCGTGATGGCGGGAAAAGCGAGAATGATAAGGAAGGAGGTAATCAGGGTCATCCAGGTGAACACCGGCAGGCGCATCATGCTCAGACCCGGCGCACGCATGTTCAGGATCGTCGTAATGAAATTGAAGGAGCCCAGCAGTGAGGAAACGCCCAGTACCTGCAGGCCCATAATCCAGAAATCCGTTCCCATGTCCGGACTGAACTGGCGAGAAGTCATGGGCGCGTAGCCGAACCACCCGATCGCCGGTGCCCCGCCTTGGAAAAACCAGCTCAGGTTGAGCAGGAGCCCGCCCGCAATGAAGGCCCAGAGGCCCAGCGCGTTCATCCGCGGAAAAGCCACGTCCCGGGCCCCGATCTGCAGCGGCATCATGTAATTAAAAAAGGCCGCACTCAATGGCATGACAGCAAGGAAGATCATCGTCGTGCCATGCATCGTGAAAAGCTGGTTGTAGGTCTCCGCGCTGATGAGGTTGTTTCCCGGAAACGCCAGTTGCAGCCGGATAATCAGGGCCTCCACCCCGCCGAGGAGAAAAAAGGAAAGGGCCGCGATGGCGTACCCGATCCCGATCTTCTTGTGGTCGACGGTGGTAAGAAATCCGACGAGACCGGTCGCGCGGAGGGGACGCCTCCAGGTGTTCCCCTGCGCGGGAACAACCGGGGCCGAGGTTGTGATATGTTCGGGACTGACCGTGGTGGACATAAAAAGGAAGGCGTTGAAGATTACTGGAGCGTATAAAGATAGGCGACGAGGTCCTCGATTTCCGACTTGCTCAGGTTGGCCTCTTTAAGGCCTTCCATCTGCACTTCCCGAGGATTGCTCGGTTCCGGGAAGCCGTGCCACATAAAGTTGCCCGGCTTGACCTTGTGCGGCTCCTCGATCCAGCGGGCGAGGTTAGCCGGCTCGTTTTCCAGCCAACCCGCCGCGATCGTCAGCCGGCTCCCGAAGTGGGCGAGGTTCGGTCCCAGCGTCTGTACGCGCGGATCCACGCTGTGACAGCGCGCACAGTGCGAAGTAAAAAGCTTCGCCCCGCGTATCAGGGTCTCCGCCTTCGCCGCTGCTTCCGTCTGCTCGAGGGCCACCGGCTCATAAGACCCGTCGGCCTTGACCGTCCCCTCCTGCTGACGCTCGCGCCACTGCTGCCACTCCGCTTCCGGCAAAGCCCGCGCCCGGAACAACATGTAGGCATGGGAATCCCCACAGTATTCCGCGCACTGTCCCCAGAAAACACCCGGATCATCCGCCTTGATCCACATCGTGTTGTCCCGGCCGGGAATCAAGTCCGTCTTTCCCGCCAGTTTCGGAAGCCAGAAGCTGTGAATGACATCGTTCGCCTGCAGGTTCAACTTAACCGCCCGGCCGGCCGGGAAAACAAGCTCGTTTGCGGTGTGGATTCCCGTCTCCGGATATTCGAATCCCCACCACCATTGATACCCGTGTACGTTCACGGTGATCGCATCCTCCGCGTAGTGCGCGGGTACTTTTTCTTTCAGGATAATCCCTCCGAACGTCGGCACGGCAATAATGACCAACAGCAGCGCCGAGGCGGCGACCAGTCCCAACTCGATCAGCGGATGGCCGTGCGCTTGCGGCGGAATGGTATTCGGGTCGTCCCCTTTGCGCTGACGGAACCGCCACATCGCCACGGCAAGGACGCCCCCGACGGTGATAAAGAGAAAGAGGGTCACCCAGAGGGTCAGGTAAAAGATGTCCGCCTGGTTTTTCGCGACCGGACCGAGGGGATCTAGCGCCGACTGCAGTCCACGCAGGTTGAAAAGTCCTTCCTCGCTCCCCATGCGCAGGCATTGCGGGATGGAGATCAGGAAGAGCAGGACAAGGAATCCAATCCAGAGGGTTCCGATTCGTTTCATTTCAGCTCCGGGGCCGGTCGTTCGTTAAAAGATGAAGCGGTCCGCCACCAGCGCGCCCAAGTACAGCGGCAGGTAGAGCAGAGTGGCAAAAAAGAGGCGTTTCGCTGCCGCCAACTCGCCGGGACGGCGCAGGAACCGCCATGCCGGCTGCAGCATTCCCACGGCCAGAAGGGCTGCCACTCCTCCCAGCAGCCAGCTGATCCCGGCCTCTCGCAAAGGCAGAAAGGCCACCGCGATCAGGGCAAGCGTCCAAACGAAAGCCTTCCACGATACCCGACGTCCGGAGGCGTCCCCAACCGCAAGAACGGCAAAGCCACCTCGCTCGTAATCGTCCCGGCACATCCGCGAAATCGCCATAAAATGTGGCATCTGCCACGCGAAGAGCACCGCGAAGAGGACCCAGCCGGTCACGCTGAATCCACCGCCGGCGGCCACCCAGCCGATCAGCGGCGGCAGCGCCCCGGGAACCGCGCCCACCTCCGTCGCCAGCGGGGTCACGCGTTTCAGGGGCGTGTAAACGAAGAGGTAAAGGAGAAGCGTCAGGGCCGTCAGGGCTGCCGGCCAGAAACCGTTCATGGTCGCGAGAAACGCGATGCCGGCAAACGCGAGTACCAAACCGAAGACCAGGCCGGCCGAAGGCGAAATGCGCCCCGCCGCAAGGGGACGATCCGCCGTACGCCGCATGCGTGCGTCCGCATCCCGCTCCCACCATTGGTTCAATACCCCGGCACTGAATGCGGCAAGGGTCGTTCCTGCGCAGAGCGCGAAAAAGGCCCCAATGTCCGCCACGGGACCGGCCGCAAGGTAGCCGAGGACCGCTGTGGCGACGGACATCAGGCTCAGGCGCGGTTTTGTCAGTTCCCACCAGTCGCCAAAGCCCGCGCTTTCCCCGGCAAGGGAGACCGCCCCCGCCATCGTCTTTTCCGTTATCCGGTTTTCCATCATTGCGTCGAAGGTTCCAACTTTGGTTTGAAAAAGGAAAAGGTCACCGCCCAGCCGAGGCTCAGAAAGATCGCCCCGTTAAGCACGTGCAGCGTCGTCTGGATGGGTGCGCGCGCCGTCCAGATGATGCCGGCGCCAAGAAGAATCTGCAAAAGCAGCAGGACCGCGCCCGCCATCGCCAAGCGTTTCACCGTCATCGTGACCCAGCCGCTCTGCCAGAGCCACGCCAGCCAAACGAGGAAAACTACGGTCAGCAGTAGCGCCACGCCGCGGTGCGAAAAGTGCAGCATGGTCGCCCAGTTCCAGCTCACCGGCAAAAGGCTTCCATCCGGCGCGCTGTGCGGGAAATAAGGAATGGACAACCCTGCTCCGCGATGGCGCAGGATCGTCCCCAGCAGAAGCTGCACCATCGTCAGGCCGCAGATGACCAGCCCCGTCCGCCGCAGGACTGTCCACCGTCGTTGCGCCTCCCCTGCGGCAGGCGCTCGCAGCCGTTGCCACCACGAGGAACTGCCCACCGCGATCGCCGTCAGCACACACAGGAAAACCTGCGCCGTGATGCCGTGCACTTTGGCAAGGTTCAGGCTTACGAAGAGCACCCGTGCGCCGCCAAGGAGTCCTTGAAAAATCACCAGCCCCAAAGCCGCGTAGCTTAAATGCCGCAGCCAGCGTCGCTCCTCCCGACGCCACATCCACAGGCAGAGTCCGAGACAAAGGCTGCCCACAACCGCTCCCAGCAGCCGGTGCCCATGTTCTGCCAGCATGGCTTGGTCGGTAGTCCAGCCCGGCGGGTTCAGGCTCCCGTTTGACAAGGGCCAATCCGGAAAGACCATGCCCGCCCCGATCGTTGTCGTAAAGCCTCCCGCATACAGCAGAACCAGGGTCGCCGTTAAGGTCAGAAAACAGTACCCCGAAAGCCATCGCTTCGAGGAGGCTGTGCGCTCTTGTTTCAGCAGGGGTACCATTGCTTCAGATGGAACGCGCCCGTCACGGGCACACTGAGCAGAAGAAAGTCGACAATCCCCTTCGTTTGACAATGGCGGAGACACCGGCCACGGTTAGGTATCAGTTGCGATTAACTACTTTTGCTAAGTATATAAGCATTATTTATAATAAGAACGGATTGTGATGATAAGATTTTTGGTATTAAACAGTCTTCTCTCCGTCTTGCTAATTTCCGCCGCCGGCCTTCAAGGCGCCGAAAATGTGGAAGGCGTCATTGAAGCGGTAGATCGCGAAGCCATGACTCTGCAATTGCGCACCGGGCATGGCAAAGACGCGGTTCTCAGGGCCAGCATCGGGCGCGGGGACGCGCGCATCCTTGATCAAGGCGATGCCATTCGCGGAGAACTTGTCCCCTACGGCAAGGGACAACGTCTACAGACGATCCGGCCGAACGAGCCGGAAAAACGCGGCACGGTCGCCCGTCTGGGCCGCTTTCTCCGCAAAGACACCTTGAAGCGCGGAAGCAAAGTCTTTCGCGGAGTAGGTGAATACATCCCGAAATTCGCCCTCTACGATACGAATGGGGATCTTTTCCTCAGTGAATCACTGAAAGGTTCCTACGCGGTCATGAACTTTATTTTCACCCGCTGTACAATGCCGACCATGTGCCCGGCCGCGACCGAGCGGATGAAGCAGCTTCAGGCGATGGCGGAGGAAGCAGGGATCGAGGACCTCGAACTGGTTTCCGTCACCCTCGATCCGGAGTATGACACTCCTGGCATCTTCACTGCCTACGCCGCCGATAAGGGAATCCCGACCGACAATTTTCATTTTCTCGGTGGACCCGTACAGATCGTCGAAGACCTGAAAAAGCAGATGGGCGTTCTCGCGGAAAAGCATCCGGAGGAAATTGTGCGCCACACGATGTCCACCGCCCTCATCGATCCCACCGGTAAGATCATATACCGCATTCCCGGAAGCATGTGGAGCCCGGAGGCTTTTCTGCGCGAAATCCGGAAGGACATACGGGCGCGACGGACCAATTGAGCGGAGAGCGTTCCGTCCATTGGGCGGTATCTTCATTTTTCCCTTTGCCCCCGGAGATCCCTAAGGTTGTCATATGCCCGTATGCCGACCTCGGAATCCTTAGACGCTATTTTACCAAAGGTACCCACATGGAAAGAGGGATTGTTTGCTATGCGGGAACGGATTCTCGCCGATACGGTCATGATCGGGGAAATCCCCGCGCCCACCTTTGAAGAGGCCAAGCTGGTCCGCTTCCTCATCGACCGCTTTACGGAGGAATCTCTTGACGGGATCACCACCGACGAGGTCGGCAACGCCACCGCCCTTCTTCCCGGTAAAACAGGGAAGCGGAACATCCTCCTCGCGGCCCACACCGACAATATCTGGGACAACGCGGTCGACCATACAGTGACCGTGACCGCAGACAGCATCATCGGTCCCGGAATTGCCGACAACGCCCTCGGCGTGGCGGCCCTGACCACCTTTCCTTCCCTCCTCGAACGCCTCGGTGTACAGCTGGAGGCAAATCTCATTCTTTTGGGCGCGAGCCGGAGCATGGGGCGCGGCGACCTGGGAGGCCTGCGCTTCTTCTGCGAGAACACGCAACTGCCCATCGGAGCCGCCGTTTGCGTCGAAGGCATGGAAATCGGCCGCCTCAGCTATTCCTCGCTTGGCATGAACCGCTGTGAGATCCTGGTCACTACGCCCGAGGAACGAGACTGGGAATCGTGGAGCCTGTCCGGGGCGATCAACCCCCTCAACCGCATCGTCAACCGCATCCTCCGGATTCAGACGCCGCAGGTTCCCCGAACTTCTATTATCCTTGGCTCCGTGCACAGCGGCAGCTCTTACAATACGCCACCGACGCGCGCGCACCTCCGACTCGAAGTACGCAGCGAGGAACCGGGCACCGTGGCCCGCATCCGCGCCGAAATCGGGGAAATCGTTGAAGAGATCAAAGCCGAGAACGGTGTGAACGCGGAATTCAGTGTGATCGCCCATCGCCGCCCCGGCAGCATCGGCTTTGGTCACCCCTTCGTCCGGTCGGCGCGGGAGATTCTCAAGGAACTGCACCAGACCCCCGTCATCGCGCCCTCCACAAGCGAGCTTTCCGTTCTTCTCGACCGGGCAATTCCCTCCCTAACCCTCGGCCTGACCGAAGGCGACAACAAGCACCAACTCGACGAAACCATCCGTATCGAACCGGTCTTCAGGGGCTTGGCCCAGCTGATCGGGGTGCTTCAATTCATCGACTCCTACCTTCAGGAACATGAGTAAGATTGAAAAGTGGCTACAGACAAACACCTTTCACCATGGTGAGTTCTGGGATCTTCTCCAACTGGTCCGGTTGAAGGAGAAAAAGGGGCTACGTATTTCCCTTTGCATTCCCACCCTCAACGAAGAGAAGACGATCGGGAAAGAAATCATCATTTTCAAAAGCGAACTGGTTGATCGCTATCCCCTTCTCGATGAGATCGCGGTCATCGATTCGGGATCAACCGACCGGACCCGGGAAGTCGCTGCCGCCTACGGAGCCAGCGTCTACCTTTCCGAGGAGATCCTTGCCGAAGAAGGCTTTAAAAGGGGGAAAGGAGAAAACCTGTGGAAGGCGGTGTATCAGCTCAGCGGTGACATAATTTGTTACGTCGATGCTGACATCAAGAATATCCATCCGCGTTTCGCCTCCGGTCTGGTTGCTCCGCTTATCCACAACGATACCATCCATTATGTGAAGGCCTTTTATGACCGGCCCCTCGCTTTTTCGCAGGGCATCCGACCCTCCGGTGGAGGACGCGTAACCGAGATCCTCGTGCGCCCGCTGTTTTCCCTCTTTTTCCCGGAACTAACCTCCATCATTCAACCGTTGTCGGGAGAGTACGCCGTGCGTAGGGAAATGCTCGAAGCAATCCCTTTCCCGATCGGCTACGGAGTCGAGACCTCCCACATTCTCGATGTCTACATGCAACACGGACTCGAGGCCTTCGGGCAGACCGACCTCGACCAGCGCGTTCACCGCAACCAGAGCACCCTCGACCTCGGCAAGATGTCCTTCGGGATTCTGCAGAGCTTTCTGCGCCGCATGGAATCCTACGGCCTCGTCGACAAGCTCCCGGAAATGGGCACGTTCTTCCGCCAGTTTCAGGCCGAGGGAAACCGATATGAACAGGTGCTCAAGGAGATGGTCGAGGAAGAGCGACCCCCGATGAGCTCAATTCCCGCCTACCGCCGGAAATTCGGACTTTCCGGGCCGCCAGAAGGCTGATGCGCATCGCGATTGTTCACTACCATCTCCAGCGCGGCGGCGTCACACGGGTCATAGCCAATGCTCTTGCCGCCCTGAAGCCCGCTCCTGGCGAGGCCGTTATCCTTTCCTCCACCTTCCCGGACGAACCGTTCCCCTGCCCGGTGGGAATCGTGCCCGGATTGGCCTATTGCCGCGAAGCCACTCCCGGGGCTGGACGCGAGCTTGCCGAGGGGTTGCTGCGGAAGGCATGCCACTACCTTGGGGAAGCGCCCGACATCTGGCATCTGCATAACCACTCGCTCGGCAAGAATGTCGTTTTTCCGGAGGCCGTGCAGCATCTGCGCGCTAGCGGAGCCCGCCTCGTCCTCCAGATTCATGACTTCGCCGAAGATGGGCGGCCCGCCAATTACGAACGACAGCGTGCCGCTTTTGCCGACGGTTCCTTGTCAGGAAACTTTCACGACATCCTGTATCCATCCGGTATGGGCCTCCGTTACGCCGTTCTTACCAGACGCGACGCCGGGGTCCTCCGAAGCGCCGGCCTTCCGGAAAATCAACTTGTCCTTCTTCCCAATCCCGTCACTGCCACGGAGGTTGAACCGGATGACGAAAAGGCCTTTTCACCACCGCCGGGCCGCCCCCTTATCCTTTATCCAACCCGCGCAATCCGGCGCAAAAACCTCGGAGAGCTGCTGCTGCTGGCCCGCGTGTATCCGGAATTCCGCTTCGCGACCACCCTTGCTCCCCGCAATCCCGAATGGTTCCCGATTTACGAACAATGGAAAGCCCTCGCCGGTGAGCTGAACCTCGATATCGGTTTCGCCCTCGGCGAGGAAAACAAGTATTCTTTCGGACAGTTGATCCGGCACTCTCGGGCCATGGTCACGACCAGCGTCGGCGAAGGTTTCGGCCTCGCCTTTCTCGAGCCGTGGCTGTTTGGGAAGCCGCTCTGCGGTCGCGATCTTCCCGCCATCACTGCCGACTTTGCCGCGAACGGCATCCGCCTGCCCGCCTGTTATTCGCAATGGCGCATCTCCACGGCCTCCTTCGACCGGGAAGGGCTGCACCGGCGCTACAGGGAAGCTCTGCGCAAGCTCTTCGCCGCGTACGAGCGCCCGTTTTTCGTCGAAGAAGCGGAGGAAGCCTTTGCGAAAATCACCGGCGGTGGTTCCATTGACTTTGGTCACCTCGACGAAAAGGCCCAGGAAGAAGCCCTGCGACAACGGTTGGAAACAATTTTCCCGAAAGGGTTTCAGCAACAACCCTTTGCCTCCGGAAACCTCGACGCTCCGGTTCTTTCTCATAACCGGCAAAAAATCGAGGAAGCTTACAGCCTGTCCGCTTACGGCGCCCGCCTCCAGGAGCTTTACGACGATCTCCTCGACGAACCCGTCCGTTCCGGCAATCCCCTCTCTCCGGAGGCCATTCTCGACGCTTTCCTCGCCCCCGAGAACCTCCGCCTCCTGCGGACATGAGAGCGTAGACACGAGCTCCCGCCTGCTGCCCGGGGCGC
>CAYFRH010000040.1:0-4539 GCA_964345345.1 uncultured Puniceicoccaceae bacterium
GCCCTCCTCGTAGCTCTTGCCGACGAGGGAATCAATCATGACGGACATCCAGCGGGCGAAGAACTGGTCGCCGACACTTCCCTCGAAGGACCAGGTCACTTCGGTTGGTCCGCCCTGTGGATCAGGGGTCAGGAGGATCTTGCTGGTGCTGGGGGTTTTCTCGTACCCGCCAAACTCGAGGCGATAAGTGATTAGCAAGGGTGGATGGGCCTCAATGATCTCCATCCTGCCGGAGCCGGAGGTCTCTCCCTCCCACCTGTAGGAGGCGCCTGCTCCGATCTGCTTTTCGCCGTAGGTGATCTCGATGGAAGGGTCCTTGGTATTCCATGGGTTCCACTCCTGCCATGCGCGAAGGTCCGCAACCTGATTATAAATGATGCCCGGTCGCGCCTCGATACGGATCGAGCGACTCATTTCATATTCCGTGGGGAGAAAGGCTGTAACGAGAAGAAACAGAGCGAAAAGGATGGCAATGCCGAGAATGACCCACTTGACGATTTTCATAACGGAGACGGGTAACAGGGAAAGCACCTGAAATCGAAGCCAAAACTCCTCAGCCGTCGATCTTTACAGCGAGGAAGGCCTCGACATCCGCGAGCGGTATGCGCTGTTGTCCGGTGGTATCGCGGTCACGGACGGTCACGCACTGGTCCTTTTCGACGGTATCGAAGTCGACGGTGATACCGTAGGGCGTACCGATCTCATCCTGACGGCGATAGCGTCGACCGATGGCTCCGGAAGCATCCCATGCCACATTCCAGCGCTTCTGCAGTTGCCGGTAGACCCCGCGCGCGCAGTCGACCAGCTCGGGTTTGTTTTTGAGCAGCGGAAAAACGGCCGCTTTGAACGGCGCGATGCGCGGATGGAATTTGAGCAGCGTGCGCTTTTCCGGCTTTCCCTTGTCATTGGGAATCTCGTCCTCGCAGTAGGCGGCGGTGAGGACGGCGAGGAGGGTCCGGTCGACCCCGAGGGAGGGCTCTACAACGTGAGGAATGTACTTTTCCTTCCGCGCCTCGTCGAAAAACTCCATCGACTTGCCGCTGTGATTTTGGTGCTGCGACAGGTCGAAATCTCCGCGACAGGCGATGCCCCAGAGTTCCTGCGTGCCAAAGGGAAAAGTAAAGGTCAGGTCCGTCGTTCCCTTGGAATAATGAGATAATTTTTCGGGAGGATGGACGTCCTCCCCGACCATGGCGGCGGGAATGCCAATGCTGACCAGCCACTGCTTGCAGGTATCGATCCATTCGCGGTAAACCCGCGGCCATGTTTCTTCGTCGGGATCGATAAAGTATTCAATTTCCAGTTGTTCGAATTCACGGGAACGGAAAATAAAGTTGCGGGGAGTGATCTCGTTGCGGAACGCCTTGCCGATCTGCGCGATCCCGAAGGGAATTTTCACCCGTCCCGTATCGACGACATTCTTGAAATTCTGGAAAATCCCCTGCGCGGTTTCCGGTCGGAGGTAGGCGGTGGCGGAGGCATCGGCGAGCGGACCGACCTTGGTCTCGAACATGAGGTTGAACTGGCGCGGCGGGGTCAGGCTGCCAGGCGTGCCGGTGGCCGGACTGGGAATGAGCGCCTGCTCCCCCGCATCGGCCTCCGTGTATTCACGAAGGACGACAGGGTCGAGGATCCCCTGCACGCCCTTTTTGCGCTTCATTTCCTGCGCCTGTTTCTCCGCTTCGGCTTCCATGTCGCCGGATTCCTCAAGGCAGACATACCCGAGTACGTTGCCTCCGACCGTTACCGGGGCATAAAACAGCTGATCGGCGCGAAAGCGGCGCTTGGATTCGCGGCAATCGACCATCGGATCGCTGAATCCGTCGACATGGCCGCTGGCCTTCCAGATCTCCGGATGCATGATAATGGAGGAATCGAGGCCGACGATATCCTCCCGCTCATGCACCATCGCCTTCCACCACGCGTCCTTGATGTTCCGCTTGAGTTCCACCCCGAGCGGTCCGTAGTCGAAAAACCCGGCATAGCCCCCGTAGATTTCACTCGACTGGAAAATGAATCCCCGCCGTTTGCAAAGGGTTACCAGCGCTTCCATCGGAGGGAGAACGCGCTCAGCATCTTGATCAGCCATAAGGGGCGGCATTGAGCAGGCGCCGCATGGCAAGGTCAAGTGGTCTTTCCGGCGCTTTCGGCGAAGCGTTCCAAGCGTCGCAGAACGGTCTCGCGGCCGAGGCAGGCAAGCATGGGAAGAAATTCCGGCCCGGCCGAGAGGCCGCTCACCGCAAAGCGCGTCAGCGGCCACCAGCGAAAGGGCTTTTCCTCGCCGTGGGCGGCTGCCAGTCCGGCGAACGCTTTCTCGATGCCCTCCTTCGACCATTGTTCCGTAGTGACGGTGCGCAGGGCGTGCAGGACATCGGCGGCCAGCTCCCCGGCGCTGCCCTTTTTCTCCAGCTTTCTGCGGGCCTTTTCGTCCTCCACATAAGCATCCGTGAAAAAGTAGCTGCTGTATGCGGGCAATTCCTCCAGCGAGGTGATCTTTTCCTGGCAGATGCCGAGGCAGCGCTGCAGGTAATCCTCATCCAGCGTTTCCTCGACGAGGCCCTTTTCGGTCAGCACCGGCCGCGCGAACCACGCGTAGGTTTCCACCGGCAGGGCTTTCAAGTACTGGAAATTGATGTGGTGCATCTTCGCCTCGTCGAAGCGGGCGGCCCCCTTCTGGATGTCCTTGATATCGAAAGCCTCGATAATCTCGCCGATCTCCATCACCTCGCGGTCGTCGCCCGGATTCCATCCCAGCAGGGCAATGGCGTTCCGGACGGCAGCAGGCAGGAAGTGGCGCTCCCGGTATTCCTCGATGAGCGAACCGCGGTCGCGTTTGCTCATTTTCCCCTTCCCCATTTTCGGATCCTTCAGGATCAGGGGCAGGTGGGCGTACTGCGGCGGTTCCGCCCCGAAGGCCTTGAAAAGTTCCACGTGCTTGCTCGTGTTGCTGAGGTGGTCCTCTCCCCGAATGACGTGCGTGATGCCCATCGTCAGGTCGTCGACCACGTTGGTGAAATGAAAGGTCGGGCTCCCGTCGGAGCGCAAGAGAACAAAGTCGCGGCTTTCTGCGCGTTCCACCGTGCCGCGGATCGCATCGTCAATGCGCACCGGTGCCGCTTTCACTTTTTCCACTTCGCGGCCAAGGTAGTCGTCGTGTTCCCGATACCGTTCGCCCTCCAGCCGGAAGAAAACCGCGCCTTCCGCTTCATAGGTGCGTCCGGCCTTTTTTAATTGCTCGAGATGTTCCCGGTAAATGTCTCCCCGCTGACTTTGAAAATACGGTCCGCGCTCGCCGCCGGCATCGGGGCCTTCGTCCCAGTCCAGTCCGAGCCAGCGCATGCCTTCGAGAAGGTTGCGCAGGGCCTCCTCTGTATTCCGCGCCGTGTCGGTATCCTCCACCCGTAGAATGAAAGTCCCGTCGCAATGGCGGGCGTAAAGCCAGTTGAACAGCGCCGTGCGGGCGCTGCCGATGTGAAAAGAACCGGTGGGACTGGGGGCGAAGCGAACGCGTACATTGGACATGAAGATTGAATGTGAACCCGCCGATGGCAGGATCAAGTTTCTTGTCCGATTCTCGGGAAAGCGCCCTTGCCGGAGCAGGAGAAATCGATTTCGGTGCCAACAACGGCCCCGATTTCATAATGAATATTGAAGTTTACTTTGAGCGTTTGAAAGAAGCGGCTCGGCGGGCCGGTTTCACGTTCACGGTGTACGGCCTGGCTGGACAATGGGAACTTCCCTTGCTGAAGCGCGACCCGGAAAGCGAAGGCCCGCGCCTTTACCTCTCCAGCGGCATTCATGGCGACGAACCGTCCGGTCCCATGGCCCTGCTTGACCTGCTCCGGCGCGACGCCTTGCCGCGCGGGGCCCCCTATACCATTTTCCCGATGCTGAATCCCCGTGCCCTCGCCGTCGGCACCCGAGAAACACCGGAAGGCCTCGACCTCAATCGCGACTACTGTCCCGAACCCCGCTCAAGTGAAGTCCGCGCCCACATGGCTGCCATGGGCGATCAAGCCTTCGATCTCACCCTCTGCCTGCACGAGGATTACGATGGCGAGGGATTTTACCTGTTCGCCCACCAGCGCGAAGAGGTGCGGACCGATTTTCCGAAAATCGCTCTCAAGGCCGCTGCGGACGTCATGCCGATTGATCCGCGCAAGGAAATCGACGAGATGCCGGCGAGCGACGGCCGCGTCCACCCTCCGCCTTCCGTGGCGGATCCCAACCGTACGGATTTACCGGAAGCGCTGCGCCTGTTTTATCACCACAAGGCTTCCGTTGTCATCACCACAGAGACGCCCAGCGGGCACTACCTTGACTTGCGCCGACGGGCTCAGTGCACAGTCGTCGAGAGGGTGCTGGCTGGTTTTTTGGAAAAGGGGATTTCGTAGCATCCCGCCGTGAACGTAGCATCCCGCCGTGAGGCGGATGACGGTGGCGCTAAAAAAGATCATCCGCCTCACGGCGGGATGCTACGAAGGGATCATCCGCCTCACGGCGGGATGCTACGAAGGGATCATCCGCCTCACGGCGGGA
>CAYFRH010000040.1:4639-20087 GCA_964345345.1 uncultured Puniceicoccaceae bacterium
GATCATCCGCCTCACGGCGGGATGCTACGAAGGGATCATCCGCCTCACGGCGGGATGCTACGAAGGGATCATCCGCCTTACGGTGGGATGCTACGAGGAGATCATCCGCTTTACGGCGGGATGCTACGAGGGGATCATCCGCTTCACGGCGGGATGCTACGTAGCGGGATGCTACGGATGGTAGCCGCAATAATCGCGCAGGCAGTAGCGCAGGTCGTCGGAATTGACCGGCTTGGTGAGGACGCCGTTCAGCTTCCTTTGTATTGGCGCCTCATCCTGCCCGTTGTAGATATCCGCCGTGATTGCGACGATCGGCGGCGCTGTTTCCCCGAGCATGTCGCGGATTTGTTCCGCACAGTCGAGCCCGTGCATTCCGGGCATGTGCAGATCCATCAAAATAAGGTCGAAGGTACCTTCCTGCGCCATCTCCAGAGCAGTTTCGCCCCGCTCGGCAATGGTCGTCTCCACCTTCATCTTCTGCAGCATGAGCGTGACGACCTTCTGATTAACCCGGTTATCCTCTACGAGAAGTACGCGACACCTCATTGGATCTGCCACAGCGAATGGAAAAGGCGTTCGGCGGCGGCAAAGGCACGGCGGGCCGAAACGGGATGGTAGTCGGCTTTGCCTTCCGCATCGGCCTTCGGATCTGTGAAGGAATGCACGGTGTTCCCGTATTGAACCAACTGCCAGTCGACTTCCGTTCCCCGCATCACCTTTGTGAATTCCTGCACATGTTCCTGCGGGACGTAAGGATCATCTGCTCCGTGCAGGACGAGGACCGAGGCACGGATCTGATCGGAATCCTCCGCAAGCGTCGGGGACATCAGGTCGCCGTGGAAGGAAACGACCGCCTCCACCTCCGCCCCGGAGCGTGCCAGTTCCAGGACCGTTCCGCCACCGAAACAAAAGCCGATCGCCGCGGTCCTGCCCTCCGCCAGCGAGGCGTAGTTCTGACCTCGCAGGACATTGAGGGCCTTTATGGCCCGCGTTCGCATTAACTCCCGGTCGTCCCGAACTTTCCCCGAGGCCGTTGCAGCTTCGGATGCGTTCTGCGGGCGCACGTCCATGCCGTACATATCCGCCATGAAGACGACATAGTTTTCCCCGGCGATCTTCTTCGCCTTCCGGACGGACGCCTCCGTCGGCCCCATCCAGTTTGGGATCATGAGAATGGCAGGCTTCGCCCTACCATCCTCTTTCCACACTAGCGTTCCTTCAAAGGTATCCCCTTCCAATTGGTAGCGGAGCGTCTGCTCATTGGTTTCCGCAGCGAGCGATCCCACAAATCCTGTTAAAAAACACAAAAGAAATACTTTTTGTACCATACTGAGATCACTCCTTGAGAACTTATCGGGTTAATCGCAAGCCTGACTCCTCAAATCAATGGGCAGAGGAACCTATTTACATCTTAAGACGCAAAGAGAGTCCCAAAGTTGACAAAGAAGGAAAGTTGAAAGATTAGATTTTTTCGTGCGTGCGCTACTATTTTTAATGACCCTCTTCCTAGCTTCCGCTGTTAACGGGCAATCTTGTGCCTGTGCGGACGCCGGGACTCCCGTGGATTTAAGCGCCGCTGCCGGGGATGTTCGGCCTGACGAAGCGTCAGACCAACTGGAAGACATAACACAGTGCCCCGAAAACTGTGAAATTTGCCTTTGTTGCCGTAATTCGCCGCCAAAGCCATGGCACAGTGTCCCTTTGGCCGTTACAATTAACTTGCCTGTCCATGCGACTCCGGCACCGGCAAAAACCATGGCGGAACAATTTTGGTTCATCGGGCTGGAAAAGCGGATCCATGCGGTAAAGCCGCCGCTGAAGCCGAAAATTATGTCCCTTGAGCGCCCCGCCCTCGCTGTCTGGCGACTCTGATTCATTCCGTGGAAACGAACGGAAGGAGCCCTTTTCCGGTTCCCCGTTCAGGAAGTGTCAAACAACTCTTCCCCAACCGGGGAAGAACTGACTTCAATCTTTGCCATGGAATTCAATGAACGATCCTCTCAACGCCCTTTTACGGGCAAAGCCGTCGGCTCCCGCAAACGGGACCCAGCCAAGATCCAAAAAGAAAACGCTCTTTTATAAAGGTCTGCCGTGGGCGACCGTCTTTTTGGGGCTGTTTTTGCTGCTGGCCCTTTTCGGAGAACATTTTGTACCCGCGAAAACAGTACGGGTTGAAGCCGTCGTTACGCAACGGGCGATGGAATCGGCGGAGACGAGCGGAACCGCCATGGAGAAGGGGAACCTGTATGAAGCGGAAGCCCTTTTCCAGGCTTCCGGATGGTTTGAGGCCGATCCGTATGTCCACCGGGTTTCCGCCCTTACCGACGGGATCATCGCGGCAGTGCACGTTCTCGAAGGGGAAACCGTCGAAGCCGGCGACGCCATTGCCACGATGATCGAGGAGGACGCCCGCCTCGCCCTCAAGCGGGCAGAGGCCGGTCTTGCCGCCGCCGAGGCGGATCTCGCCGCCGCGCACACGGAGAGGGAGAGGGCCGAGGCGGCGGTCCGTACTATGCAACGTGAACTTGCCGTTGCGCAGGCACTTCGGGAAGAAGCTGCCGATCTGTATGACCGCTTCAAGGACGTCAGCCAAGGCACGGTTGCCGAGAGAGAAATTGTTCAGGCGCGCCTGCGCCTGCGGACCCATGAGGAAAGGGTCGCCCTGCTCAGGGCCCGTCTAAGGGAAAGGGAGATCGAGGTAAAGGAACGGGCGGACCTCATTCAATTCCGGGAAGCTGGCATGGCCTCCGCCCGAGCCCGTGTAGCCGAGGCGGAACTACGCCTCAGGCGTATGCGGATCCGTGCTCCCGTCGGCGGCGTTGTGCAGCGGCTCTTTGTCACTCCCGGACAAAAACGTTTGTTGGCCTCGGAAAACCTGGATTCGTCAACGGTGGCGTGGATCTTCAATCCGGACAGCCTGCAGGCGCGGATCGACGTTCCGCTTGCGGAGGCCGGTCGTCTTTTCGTCGGTCAGGCGGTTCGCCTCGAAAGTGAGTTCCTTCCCCGCATGGAGCTTAAGGGCCATGTCCAACGTATCGTGGGAGAAGCCGACCTGCAGCGAAACACCCTTCAGGTCAAAGTCGCCTTCGCCGATCCGCCATCGACGCTGCGTCCGGAAATTCTCTGTCGTGCCCATTTTCTCAAGACAAGCGTGAAGGACGAGGCCACGGGAACGTCCAGCCTCGCCAATTCCTCTTCGACCGGGACAACCTCGCCGGTACGGGTCCTTGTTCCGGAGAAAGCTCTCGCAAACCCATCCGGAAACGAATCCGCGAGCGTCTGGGTGGTCGACGTCACCGGCCGGCGGGCGGAACAACGACAGCTCCGCCTCGGCCGTGAAACATCGGATGGCTACATGGCCGTCCACGAAGGCCTTCGCCCCGGCGACCGCGTCATCCTCAACCCACCCGCCTCCCTGAAAAACGGGACCCGCATCCAATATGAATGACCCACACCACCGGCCAGCGCTCGAATGTATTTAAAATGTAACCTTATTTATCGATATGACGAAAAAAAACACTCCCTTTATCCGCTGCCGCGGCCTGCGCAAAAGCTACCGCAAAGGCAATACGACCGTTACCCCGCTCGAGGATCTCGATCTCGATGTGGCCGGCGGCGAATTTCTCTCCCTCATGGGTCCGTCCGGTTCCGGAAAGTCCACCCTTCTGAACTGTATCGCCGGGATCGATCTCCCCACGACGGGCGCATTGTGGGTCGGCGGTCGGAACATCGCGGAGATGGACCGTGGACAGCTGACGAGCTGGCGCGGACGTCACTGCGGCTACATTTTCCAGCTTTACCATCTCGTCCCCATCCTGAGCGCCTTTGAAAACGTCGAGCTGCCGTTGCTCCTTGACAAGGACCTCGATAAAGCCGGGCGCCGTCAGCGGGTACAGACCGCCCTTGATCTGGTCGGTCTCTCCGACCGCGCCAGCCATTTCCCGAGTGAACTCTCGGGAGGGCAGGAACAGCGCGTCGCCATCGCCCGGGCTATCGTCACCGATCCGGAACTGCTCGTCGCGGACGAACCCACCGGTGATCTCGACCGCACCGCCGCGCGCCAGATCCTCGATTTGCTCCATCGCTTTAGCCGCGAACACGGCAAAACCATTGTCATGGTCACCCATGATCCCAAGGCGGCCGCCGAGGCCGATCGCTGCCTGCACCTCGAAAAAGGTCGGCTCCTTGAAGCCGGGCAACGGGAAGAAGCCTCTGTATGAAGTCCTTGTTGAACCTCTTCACCCTCGCCGCCAAGCAGGCCCTCCGCCATCGCACCCGGAGCCTCCTTACAATTCTCGGGGTCGCCGTCGGCATGTTCCTTTTCAGTAGTATCGAAACACTGCAGGCGGCCCTGCGGGAAGCCACGGAAACGTCGGCCGGGGACACCACCCTTGTCGTGTATCGGGAAAATCGTTTCTGTCCCTCCACCTCGCGGCTGCCCGAACATTACCTCGCCGCGATCCGCAGAATCGACGGCGTCGTCGAAGCCATTCCAGTGCAAGTGGCCGTCAACAATTGCGGGGCCAGCCTTGATGTCATCGCCTTCCGCGGCGTTCCGGGGGATGACCTGCGCAGCTACAATCCGGACCTTCACATCACCGGCGGTTCCTACGAGGAATGGCTGCGGCGCTCCGACGGGGCCCTTGTCGGGGAACATTTCGCGGCCCGCCGCGGACTCAAGCCCGGCGATACCTTCGAGGCTGTGGGCGTGCGCGTTTATGTCACCGGCATTGTCCGTTCGCCGCACCCGCAGGATGAAAACGTCGCCTATGTGCACCTTCCCTTCCTGCAGCAGGCCAGCCGCCTCGGCCTCGGCACGGTCACCCAGTTCAACGTGCGGGTCGCCGGCCCGGATCTTCTCGATCCGGTGGCGGGCCGGATCGACGAGGTCTTCCGCGCCGAGAGTGCTCCCACCATCACCCGTCCCGAAAAGGCTTTCTTTGCGCAAACGGCCAAGGACATGATCGAAATGATCGCCTTCACCCGCTGGCTCGGACTTGGCGCCGTTCTCGGCGTTCTCGGCCTGGTCGCCAACGCCCTGCTCCTCGCCGCCCGTTCCCGCGTGCGCGAAGGGGCCATTCTGCAGACCGTCGGCTTCCCGCAACGGGCCATCGCAATCCTTGTCCTCTTCGAAGGCATGGTGCTTGGACTCGCGGGTGGCATCCTCGGCAGCGCTGGCGCCTACGCCTTTCTCGGCTGGCGGCGCTTCACCTTTGGCAACGAAGGACTTACCCTCGCCTTCAGCCCGAGCTTCGGGGTCACCCTCGCCGGCATCGGCGTCGCCCTTGTCCTCGCCATGATCGCCTCCCTCTGGCCGGCGGCGGAAGCGGCCCGGCGCCCCATCGTCCAATCCCTGCGCGAAGGTTGAGCCATGCTTCCGTTCTCCTACGCCTTTCGGAATCTTCTCCGCGATCCGTCCCGCCTCGCCCAAAAGCTTGTCGGCTCCGCGCTCGTCGTCTTCCTCGTCCTCGCCGCCGCCGCCTTCAACGCCGGCATGAGCGGTTTACTCAAGGCGAGCGGCTCCCCCGAAAATGTCATTTTTCTCGGCGCCGGCTCCGAGGAGAGCGTCGAACGTAGCGAAATTCCCATACAATCCGAAAGCATGATCAAGGCCGGGGTGCGGGGTATCGCCGAACGCGCCGGAGCTGCCGCGGTATCGGGGGAAATTCACTACAACGGACTTCTTGAGCTGCCCGACGGCACCACCGCACAGGGCCTCACCCGCGGCCTCACTCCGGCCGCTTTCGAGGTCCACCGGCAGGCCAGAATTCTTGAAGGCGACTGGCCCGCCTCCGGCGAGGTCCTTGTCGGCGTCCTCGCCCACCATGTTCTCGGGGTGGAGCGGGAAACCCTCGCCGTCGGCAAAAAGGTGATCCTCGAGGACCAGTCCTTCCGCATCGCCGGACGTTTCGACGCCGCCGGGACCGTTCTCGAATCCGAAATCTGGTTTAACCGCAGCGACCTGCGCACCCTCATCCAGCGGGACAGCCTCTCCTGTGTCGTTGCCCGGCTCGGGAATCCTTCCGACCTCGCACGAGCCAAGTTGTTTGCCAAGCAACGGCTCGACCTCGAACTAACCGTCGTCTCCGAGGAGGAATACTACGCCAATCTCGCCGGCTTTTACGGTCCCATCCGCGGCATGACGTGGCTCACCGCCGTCATGGTCGGGATCGGGGCCGTCATGGGCGGGCTCAACATGCTGTACGCCGCCTTCGCCTCCCGCGTCCGCGAACTGGCCACCCTGCAGACCCTCGGTTTCCGCCGCGGAGCTGTCCTCATTTCCCTGATACAGGAAAGCCTTCTTACCCAGGCTGTCGGGTTTCTCATCGCCCTGACGGCGGCGACCTTCCTCCTCGACGGTCTCTGGATCCAGTTCTCCATGGGAACTTTCCGGATGGAGCTTTCCCCCGCCGTCACCTTCTACGGCCTCCTCACCGCCTTTCTCATGGGCACCGCCGGGACTCTGCCGCCCGCCGCCCGCTGCCTCCGCCTGCCCGTCCCTGTCGCCCTTCGCGCGGGATGAATTCACCATCCTACAATTATCATGATTATGAAACTACAAAAAAAATCCCTCCTCATCGCCGCCACCGTTCTCGCGGGCGCCTTCCTCGTCGGCTGCGGCAAAGAAAAGGTCTCCTCCGGCTCGGGCGAGCCGTCCGCGCAGGACAACGCCTCCGCCTTCCTCATCGAGAATCTGCCCGCCCAAGCGCCCGGCATCTATGAGGCCGTGCAAAACGCCGCCCCCGGCGAGACAATGGTCGTCACCGGCCGTATCGGAGGCGTCATGGAACCGCTCTCCGGGGACTTCGCCGGTTTCGTCCTCACCGATGAACGGGTCTGGTTCTGCGACGAGGGCGAGGACGAGCACTGCGCCACGCCGTGGGACGCCTGCTGCGAGGATCCCGACAAGCTCGCCGCCTCCCGCTTCTTCGTGCAATTCTCCGACGAAAACGGCGAGCCCCTCCTTCTCAACCTCCGCGAAAACCTCGGCCTTGCCGAAAACCAGCAGGTCCTCGTCCGCGGACGCCTTGGCGGAGAAGCCGCCTCCGGCCCGAGGATCCTCCATGCCGAGGGCGTCGGCATTCTCCCCTGAGAGAAGAGCGACCACAACCTGAAGGTCGCCCAAGAGCTTCGATTGGCAACGCCTTGCTGGAAGGAGCAAACTGGTGGGGCAATTATGGCGGCGACGACGACGGGGAAGAATAAGCAGGAGGATAATTCATGGCAATGGACGCACAGGATTGGGCACGCTTTTTTCAAGAAACTTGGGGCCGCGGGTTTGCTCCCTTGGTCCGCGAGCAGGAAAGGCGGCGGCGGGATCGCGAGCGCGCGGAATTGCGTGCGGAAGAGCTTGTGGATTTCAAGAAGAGGCAGAACGTCCTTCAGCAAAACCGGACGGACCTCTCGTAGAATCCAAGGTAGACTCCGCCAACGCATTGTCGACAGGCCCGGGAGTGTAATCGTCATCCCCCTCGTCGAGCCCCAAGTCCTCGCTGGTTTCTGCGTAGAGCTGGTCAAGGTATTCCGGAACCCGGGCTCTGCCCTCTTCGATCCTTTGAGAGCGCGCCTCCGATCCGGACCTGCAAAGACGTTGAATCCTTCGGCGACGCGCTGCAATTCGGCGCTGGCTTGGCCGGGGAAGTCGGGCCGTCCGTCTTGGAAAGCATCGGCGCTGGCCTTGCCGGGGCCGCAGCGGGATCGGTTGCGCCGGGGGCTGGTACAATCGGCGGGGCGCTGGCGGGCTTCGGATCAAAGCGCATGATCCGGGGGATGATTCGCCGCGAAATAGGCAAGAGGGCCGGAAAGAAACTCTCCAAAGAGGCCGCCGAAGAAGCCGTCATTTCCCGGATGAAATACCGGGAACGGACCGCTTTTTTCACCAGCATCACCGTGGACCAAATCAGTGAATTCTCCTTTATTTTCGCCACCCTCGGGGTGGCCTCCGGGCTGATCGGCTTCCGCCATCCTCTCGGTCATCGCTCTCGTCGGGGTGGTGACCATTGTCATCTCCGCCTACATGATCATTTATTGCGAGCAACTCTATGCCGTTGCCCGCCGCTTGCGGTTGCTGAAGCCTTTCCACGCCCGTCAAGGCGAGGAAGAAGACGAAGAGGGCGAGCTGGGAGAACATTGCATCGTGGTCGGAATGAACGGCCTCGGACGCTCCCTCGTGGCAAGGCTGCGGGAGCACGGCGAGCGGGTCCTCGCGGTCGATCCGGATCCCGGTAAGCTGGGTGGCCTCGGGCAGGCGGAAACGCTTACCGGAAATGTCGAATATGAAACCGTCAGAGATCGGCCTCTCCCGGGCAAAGCTGGTGATTTCAGCCCTGACAATCGAGGATACAAACCACCTTCTCGCCTACCGCTGCCGCAGGGCCGGAGTCCCCTGTGCCATCCATGCCTTTGATATGGGGTTGGTCGATGACCTTCTCGACCTTGATACCACTTGCCTGATAACCGCCGCGGTCGATGCCGCCATTTATCAGCGCAAGTTGTTGCAGGAGGAAGGGATTTTGCGGTCATGACCCTTTTAGCCGTGCTGCTCTTTGTCGCCGCGCTGGCCTTTGGCGTGGCAAGGTTACTCCATCTTCCCGCCATTCCCCTTCTTGTTCTGGGCGGGATTGGGCTGCGCCTGCTGACGAAAAAAATGCAATGGACCGTTCCCCCCGACCTTCTGCGGGGTCTCATCGAGGTGGGACTTGCGGTCCTTGTCTTCACCGCCGGAACCGAACTCAGCCCAAGACGGATGAAAGGGCAGACGCGATCCATTATCATCGTCGCCGTGGCCCAGTTTTTCTCCCTCGGGCTGGCCGGCCTGCTCGTGGGGCGCCTGCTGGGATAGGACTGGATCGCCGCCGGTTACATCGGATGTGCGCTCTCCGCCAGCTCCACCCTCGTAGTTATTCGGTTGTTACAGCAACGCCGACAGATGTTCGAACCTTACGGCCGTCTCGTCATCGGGATCCTTTTACTGCAGGATGTCCTCATCATCCTGCTTCTCGTCGCGCTCCTCCACGTTCCCGAAGGTTGGCTTGGGGTATCGCGCGCGCTGGGCGCCTCCGCCGCCTTCGGAATTCTCTCATGGCTTCTCCATTGTTATGTCGTGCCGCTGTTCTGCGAGCGCCTGCAACTGGATGACGAGGAATTGATGCTTGGTTCCCTCGCCCTCCTCTTCGGCTTTGGCGCCCTCGCATGGCTGCTCGACGTCAATTTTCTTGTCGGGGCTCTCTGTGCGGGCTTCACCCTCTCGGCCTTTCCCCTGAATGGCCTCGTCCGCGACCTCCTTAGCTCGCTTTCCGGTTTCTTCCTCGCCCTGTTTTTCATCTGTATCGGTTTTTTCTTTACTTTTCCGGGCATGGAAGGGCTCTTCCACGGCCTCCTCCTTACCGCGGTTCTCATCGTGGTGACGTTCGTCCTCGTGACCGTGGTTGCGGAGGCCCTCGGCTATTCCACGCGGGCCTCCATCGAGGGCGCCCTTCTCCTCTCCCAGATTAGTGAGTTTTCCCTGCTGATCGCCCTTGCCGGTTTCTACCAAGGGCAGATCACGGCGGAATTGTTTTCCCTTATCGCCGTTGTGACCATCGCCACCATGAGCCTGACGCCTGCCATTGCCCGGGAAAAGGTCCTGCGTTACCTGATGGACTGGCATTCCCGCTACCGAAGGGGAGAAGGAGAAGTCGCGGATATGAAGGAACATGTCGTCTTGCTCGGCTACGGCCGCAGCGGGCCGCCACTCCTCGAGGCCCTTGAAAAAAAACAACGTCCCGGTGGTCGTTATTGATGAGGATGCCGTCGTTATTCGGCGGCTCGCGGCCAAGGGAATCCATTGTGTACAGGGAGATGCCGCCGATCTCGAAACCCTGCGCAAAGCCAATGTCCAGAATGCCCGCGCCATCCTCGTGCTGCTGCGCCAAAGCCGGGATGCGCAGTTTATTATGCAACACCTCTCCAGCCTGAAAGCGAAAGTCTTTGTCCGTACGATGGAACCGAATGATGCCATTTCGGTGGAGGCCCACGGGGGCATTCCCATCCGGGCCGAGACAGCCGCGGCGGTACAGTTCAATTTCCTATCACTCAAACAATGGCCTTGACCCCAATCAGGTGCATGTTAATTGCATAAAATGCTCTCCCCCAACTCTTCACGCCACTACGGGCGACTAGCAGCTTGCGTTGTCGGTTCATGCCTTCTCCTCACTCAGGTTTCCGCCGAAATAACAAACACCGTTTACGGCGTCGAAGCCCATCTGGATTACGCCTTGACTACCAACCTTGATGATCCGGTTCCACCCCCCGAAAGCGAAACGTCTACGGACGGCCTCCTGGATCTTACCATCACCCGCTCAGGAAAGGATTTGAGCGGTGATCCCTGGAGCCTTACGGGAACGGCCCTGCTCACCAGCTCCGCCGACCTGCAAGCGACCCCGGACAGCCTGACCTTTTCCGGCTCTCTCAGTACCGAACTGTCTTTGAGCAGCACCAATTTTCCCTTTACTAAAATGGACGATCAGGTCTGGCTTTCCGCCGACAATAGTGGAAGTCCCACGATGGATTTAAAAGGCAATGTCGCCGAGGTTTTTTTTGATACCGACCTCTATCTTGATTTCCATCTCGAGGTGGATGTGGTCAGCAACAACGGTGCCACCATCTACGCCTACCTGCTCAGGCAAGAGCCGGCCGAATCACCCGCCTATTTTGAAGATGGCGTCGGAACATTCCGAGAGACGTTCACCAGTGATTTCAGCTTCGATGCCACCATGCACCAAGGCAATTACCTGTTGCGCATCTTTATCGTGGCAAATGAGAACGAGGATGCCGAAATCAGCTTCACCTTCACCGCCTCAACCGATCCGGAAGACCCTTACATCGCCGAACCACCCGAGGGCGGCTATCCCCTCTTCGGATCGCCATTCGGGGTGGAAGAGGTGAATATTGATGATCTTGTTCCCGCCAACATGGAAATCCTGAACGAAACCGATCTTGGCGATGGCACGACGGAAATCGAATATACCCTTGATCTGCGCAACGACCGCGACGACATCCGGGATCAGGCGAGCATTGATATCGAACAGGTCCTTATCGGAGAACCCAACATCCTCCAACTGCCGGGTTCGCTGGACTTCGATCCCATCGACCCCGGCCTGACGGTCCCGCCCCAGGAAGGGGAAGTCCTCCGCATGGTGGTGGACAATGCTGACCTGTCCGAGGTCCGCTCCTCTCTGCTGGCCGGCGAACGGCTCCTCATTACCAGCTCTTCGGTTCCCCATTTCACGCACAAACCGACAACGAATATCGCGGTCATCGAACTGGAAGATGTGAACGGCGTCGTGCGGCCAGCCGTCTCCGACAATAGTTTCAATTCCGCCTTCAATTATGAGCAGGATCTGGAGAAAAACGCATCCCGCGGTCTCCTGCTACTGGCAGAGTCATCCCCTCTTGTGGAAATTCCCGGTGTGGTCCCAACGTATTTTGTCGATGGATACAAAGGATTGTTCCCGTTTATTATCGGAGAGATCAAAGACAGCGGGTTGGGAGCGGGCGTTTTGATCGAAGGACGTTCGGTGGATATCACGGACGTTCTCGTCGACGGAAAAATCAATGGCTCCCTTCAACCCGCCAGCGCCTACTACGACGGCGGTCATTACGTGGACTCCACGGCTCCGCGCCCGGAAGACGGTGCGCCTGCCGAGTCAACGGTCGCCGCCTTCCCCTTCCCCGTCGCCTTTAACGAAATCGCCATCAACGACCTGATTCGCTTGAATGGTTCGGTCTATGTCAACCCGGGGGAATTCGGAATCGAGTTGGCGGTTGACGCTGATTCCGCCGATTCCGAAATCATGGTGTATGGCGAGCTCACGATCGACCTCGACCTGCTGGTGGAAATTCTCGATGGCGTCGATAACTCCGCTCAAACCCTCGCCGGTACCGAGGTCAGTGTAGTGACATTTCCGCTCTTCACCGCGAGCCTTCCGAATGGCTTTACCCTCATTCCTGAGTTCTCCATCAACCTCGCCACGATCGCGGATGCCACGGCGGGGTTTGCCTTTCCCTTCAACAGCGAAGTTGAGGTTTCCTTCCGCGCAGGTGTGCGCAACGGCCTGCCTGTCCACGAAAGCTCAGCCGTTATCAAACCCCAACCCGTTACGGACATCACCTTCCATCACAATGTCGACGCGGGCGTGACCACTGAAGTGGAGTTTCAGGTCGATTTTGTTTTCTATCCTGCCAACCAGCCTTTGCTGGCAACCGGTCCGACCCTGTCGGCCGCCGCCGTCGCCGACCTCGCCGTCGACACCAATCAATCCCCTATCTGGCAACTCGATGCCAATCTGGAATTGCGCGGCGGGGTCACCGTCGAACTGGTGGAATTCTTCGATGTCGCGGAAGCCGAGACGGTCGTCGATACCATTCCCATGTTTTCCAGCACGGGCCCGGACGCCGCTGTGCCCGTGGCCGCGCCCGCCTCCGGACCCCAAAATGGCATCCTTTACAACCCGGGTCTCCAACCCCTGTATGGCGAAGCGTTTCGCTGGATGCGGTCAATCCGCTCCTTCGAGGTGCTCAACGAATCCGAGGACTTGTTCGCCGTTCCCCTTGCAACATCCGCCGACCTGATCGTGGGCGATGGGGAGAGCTTCAACCGGCTCACCGAAGACGGCGGCCTGCTTTGGACAAAGCACGCACAGGACCATAATCCCGTCGATGGGGTCAGCGAACCGGACGGCGGCTACACACTGCTGACGCGTTTATTCAGCCAGATCCAGCTTACCCGCTACGATGCTGCCGACAATCTTGTCTGGATGCAGGCATGGGATTCCCCGGACGATGCCTCCCACCATGTATTGGAACTGGTGAGAAAAGATACCGGTGGCGGTCTTTCCGAGTATTTCGTCCTCACCCGGACCACCTTGCCGGAAGATTTCAGCACCCGCCACACTGGCTTGATCAAATTCGATGATGCGGGCTCGCCGGTCTGGTACAAGGTTTACAAAGCCGACGCGGAGGATCCCAATACCAATCCGTCGCGCATGATCTGCGCCGCCGATGGCGACCTGATCATCACCGGCGTCACCGATATCGACGTCACCGGAGCCAGCACCATCGCCAATCTGTCCGATAACATCTTCCTCACCCGCATCGACAGTGAGACCGGCTTGGATGAGTGGACCCACGTTTATGCATGGCTCCGGGCCCCCGTCATTGAGGCCTTGATGGAAAATCCCGACACCGGCGATATCTTCATTGGAGGGAATGCCGGCCTCGCCGTATCCGACGACACACCGCCCATGCTCCTTGCCAATATCCAGTCGGACGGAACGTGGTTTACCGGTGTCCAGATCGGAGCGGAGGATCCCGCCCTCGAAACCATATTCGATACCATTCAGGATCTGAAATGGATCGATAACCGCATGTGGATGGCCGGCAACCTGAGCCAAATTACCGGAATCTCCAATTCCGCTTCCGCCTTTGTCGCCCGATTCACCAAACGCCTCGGCGTGACCCGACACACCCTTTTCGCAGGACCCGACAACGAAGTCATTCGCCAGATCGAACCCACTGCCGACGGGCAGGGCCTGGTCGCCATCGCGGAGACGTCCAGCTTCCTGCCATGGCCCACAGGAGCGGAGGAAGATGGCGCCCATCCGGCCAGTCGGCTGATCATGAGATTGCCATGGGAAAACATGCTCCGTTTCCATGAGCTCAGTGCCGGCCGACAGGATTCGGATCTGGCGGAAAGCAAACAGGCCGGTGTCCACTTTATCGAACCCCGCCTGCTTCCGGTTGCCGGCGAGGAAAGTTTTTACGAAGGCACGCAAGTCACCGTGCTTCTTCAGGACGAGCTTACCCTTGAGTCAGCAACGCCGACCGCCGAACCCATTGGCGTCGATACTTTTGAATTCCTTGCCCTTGAGAAAAGTCCCGGGCAAATCCCGGAAGACGCCGAGGACTACTTTGACTGGTCCCAGATCGATCCGGGCGGCAACGAGGACGCCGACGATCTGACCAACATTGAAGAGCTTTTCTGGGGCACGGATCTCTTTCTCGCGGGTGATGAACCAGGCGTCCTCTTTATCGAGGAATCCCTCATTGGGGGAGAGGACTTCCTCGATCTCTACCTGTATCGTTCCAGCCTCGCCGACGACCTCATCCCCACCCTCGATTCCGCAAACGCTTCCTTTGCATGGCAACCGGAAGACGACTTCGAGTTGTTTGTCTCCCCCTTTACCCCGGACCTTGATGAATTACGTTTCCGCGTCCCCAAACCCCAAGGTGCCGGGGTCAAAACCTTCTACCGGGTAAGCCTACCGACCAACCCCTAGCCGGAGGAGACATTAATGATGCCAAGTCCCTCTTGCGAAAACGTGCCTTCCGTGGTTGTCGTTGCCGCCCTTCCGGAAAAAAGCCCCGGCGCTCAATGGCATCGGGGCTTTGCTTTGTCGTGAACATATAACGACGGATCCGTCGACTCTCCCCATCGGTGGCTCCCCTAACCGGTGCCGAGGAGCCCGCCTCGTATCTTGTAACATCTATATATTCGGATATAGACGTCTCGGTCTTATTCGGGCCTTTTCGTTTGTGAAGTGCCAGTTGATTGGCGCGCCCCGGTTATTGCGGTCGCTTTCCCAAGCCCAAATCTGTTCGCGCATCGTCTGGATGTGCGGGATTCGTCCATGCAGATCACCGGAATACGACGGTCATAAGGAAGGCGATAAACCGCAAGAACGTCCTCCATCGCCGCAACGAAGGCTGCGTTGCTGTCGGGCGGAATCTTCCCGTAGAAAGTAATGTGAGGACGCAGTTCGTTTTTTATAGAGACCGCTGCACGGTCATCGTCGATACGGAGTCTGCGATTTTCAGTTCCACTGCCTTGTCGGCAAGAAGCCGAATCGTCCACCGCTTGCGTCCCTCAGGCGGATCCGAACAGGCCAATACCGTCAGACGCGCGTCGAAGGAACCGTCGAAAGTCACTTTCCTCGGCTTCTTCCGCTGCTTGCGGACCAAGGCAGACTCCAGGCCCTCTTCAACGAAGCGCTGCTTCAAGTGCTCGATTGTGCGAGGGGTTACTCCGAGCGCCTTGGCGACATCGGCGACTTTCCACGGATCCCCGTGCTCTCCCGCATCGCACGTAAGTCGTCGGAGCATTTTCAATACGAAGGTTATTTTGTTATAGAATACTAGCATTTTTGGCGCAAGGTGTCTCCCGGTTTTCGAGGCAGGCTCACTCATCTGCCGTATCGAATGTAGCTCTTGGCTCGGCCCGGGCTTGACACCCGATACCTAAAGGTTTCTATAGAAGAGATGGGTACTCTCTCATTTCATACCGATTCCTCTCTTGAAAAGCGTATCCGCTCTGCCGCGAAGAAGCGGGGGATGGCACTTTCCAGCTTCATCAAGGAGTCCGTCGAACAGTCGCTGCGGGGCCAAGGATTAAAAGGGGCCGACGTTCGGG
>CAYFRH010000041.1:0-19955 GCA_964345345.1 uncultured Puniceicoccaceae bacterium
ATAGGCGATTTGTTCGCCGGATACGCCTGGTGATTGAAACATTTTGATGCAAGCCTTGATCATCATGGGCGGACCGCAAAGGTAAAATTCAACGGCCTTCGGGTTTGGGTGGTTTTCGAGGTAATTCCCCAGCACGACTTCGTGGATGAATCCGGTAGGCCCCTGCCAGTTGTCTTCCGGTTGTTGATCGGAGAGGGCGAGTTGCTCGAAGTAGTCGTCATAGAAAATTTCCTGTCTGGAGCGCGCGCCATACCAGTAACTGACTTTGCGGGCAGTCTTCTCGTTTTCGAAGAGATGGGCGATGTGCGCACGGAGCGGGGACATGCCGGCACCGCCCCCGATGTAAACCATCTCTTATTGGGTCGGCTTGATGTGGAAGTCGCCGAAGGGGCCGACGGCGGTGATGGTGTCGCCTGG
Source organism: uncultured Puniceicoccaceae bacterium (assembly GCA_964345345.1). Lineage (GTDB taxonomy): Bacteria > Verrucomicrobiota > Verrucomicrobiia > Opitutales > Oceanipulchritudinaceae > Oceanipulchritudo. The sequence continues at coordinate 418 of CAYFRH010000041.1, forward strand.
CTTGAGGTTGAAGCCATAGCTGGAACCGGCGCCTGGGGGCAGTCCTGCCCCGGCGGCGGGGTGGCGATGCGCACGTTGAACTTGAGCCGCCGCTCGGTCTCGCAATTGCCCGCGAGCGAGTAGTTGTTGCGGCGGCCTGCCTCGTCGTTGCGGGCAACGAGGTCGAAGACGTGCTGTCGCTCCCAGACCGAGGCGTAGGGCTCGGGAATATCGAACTCGCGGAAGCGGATCGTCTCGTATTTCGGGATGTCGAGCTGCATGTAGTCGCCCGGGGTGAAGCGAACGGTTTCGTCGACCGGCTCGAGGACGAGTTCTTTGATAAAAGTGGCGACGCTGCGGTTGGAGACCACTTTCAGGGTGTAGGTTTTTTGCTCGCGAGCCTCGTCGCCGGCTGTTTGGGCGACGTTGAGCCAGATGCGGCCCGCCCGCTCCTCGATCGGGTAGGTGGCGAGGCCGCGGCAGATGGGCGCGCGGGCGGGCGAGCCGTCGGCGAGATGGAAGCGCCCGTTGTGCTTGGGGCACTCAATGGTCTTGCCGACCACGACGCCGTCGGCGAGGTGGGTGTTGCCGTGGGTGCAGATACCGTCGGTGGCGTAGAGCCCGCCCTCCGCGTCGCGGACCAGCGCGAAGGTCTTCTTGCCGTGGTCGAATCGCAGGATGTCGTCGGCACCGAGATCGGCCGCCGCGCAGATTTCGAGCCAGCCGTCCTTGTCCGCATTGGTTTCGGAGCGGTGCCCCTCGTCACGGACCGGTTCCGTGGGCGGCGGCAGCTTGACTTTCACATGGTGGGTGGGGTCTTTGACTTGCTTCAGAACGGTGGGGATGATTTCTTTCCAGCATTCGAGCAAGCTGTTGTAGGGCTTCGGCATGTCGTCTTTGACCAGGGCGTGCAGCTTCGGCAAGTTGTGGTACGGAACGAGCGGGAACATGTGGTGCTCCACATGGTAGTTCATATTCCAATACAGAAAGCGATGGAGGATGTTCGTATGGAAGGTCCGGCAGTTGAGACGATGGTCGAGCACGTTCTCCGCGAGGCCGGCGTGTTGCGTGAACCCATACATCGGCATCAGCCAGCTGCCGAAGAAGTTGGCGAGGCCGACGAACAACAGCGGAAGGAGGCTGCCCAGATAAATGGAGAGCAGGATCACGGAGGTGTAAATGAGGACGTAAATACGCGCGCGGAAATGGATCTTCGTAAACTCGCTTTCGGGAATGAAGGTCTTTTCATCCTCCGACATGCGCCCGAGGGCATGCCGGACGATGCTCCGGTAATACTTCAAATAGGCCTTCCAGTTGAAGAAACTGAGGACGAAGGCCTTCAGGTCAGGCGGACGCGGCACCTGGATCTCCGGGTCGCGGCCCACGATGATAGTGTCGCTGTGGTGGCGCGTGTGGCTCCAGCGCCAGACGACGGATTCGCGCATCACCATGAAGGAGGCGATCTCGTAGAGGGCGTTGTTCATCCAGTCCGTCCTGAAGGCTGTGCCATGCCCGGCTTCGTGCCAGCGCGAGTCGGAAGTCGAGGCGTAGAGGGCCGCGAAGCACAGATACGGCACCACCGCCCACCAGCTACCCCAGAGCGCGACCGTGGCCGCCGCAAAGCCGAGGATGAGGGCGAACCAGATGATCGTGTCGCGGATGGCCGGACCGTCGCGGCGCTCCAGCATCTTGCGCATCTCCTTGCGCGGCACCGGGCACTGGTACCATTCCGCTTCGGCCAGCCCGAGCTCCACCGCCCGCTTTGAATTTCTGCCCGTCAGGCTGTAATCGAGTACGTCCGGGGGCCTCATCAGGGTCGAAGGGCCGGGGTCGAGATCCATGGGATGTTCCATCGTGCTTCCTTTATTAATTTATGTGGTCCCTTTAATAACACGTATAAGCGGCGGTTGTCTTCTCGCCTGCGGTTTCCGTGTTTGCAAATTTTGTCCAATGGGGTACAACATAACTGTCCCTCCCCTGCCATTATGCTCGAAAACCTGAAGATCGGAAAGCCGTACGAAGGATTCCTTTTCCTCGCCGAATCCGTCCGCAACCCGCCCGTGCTGCGGCCGCATCACCATGTGGAGCTGGAGCTGAGCCTCGTTGTCGAGGGCGAGATCACCTATGTCATAGGCGGTCAGCGTTACCGGTTTCAAAAACGCTCCCTGCTGTGGTTTTTTCCCGCGCAGGAGCATCAGCTGGTGGACCGTTCCAGGGATGCCGCTTATTATGTCGCCGTTTTCAAACCGGACCTGATCCAGCGTGCCTGCAAGGGGGAGCGTTACCGCGATTTGAAAAAGAAACGGCCAAATGGCAACCGGCTCTTGCACCGGGACCTCAAGCCGCTGGCTTTCGAGCAATTACGCAAGGAGATGGATACCGTGGTGGAGGACGGAATGCACCCGGATATTCTGAACCGCGAAGCGGGCTTCGGGGTGAATTCGGATTTCACTTTCCAGCACAATGATCCCGACTGGCTAAACGCGGGCCTGCGCCACTTGCTGTTGCACGCATGGCGTTTGCAGATGCGTCCCGGGGAAGGCGGACGGGCGGTGGCCCTGCATCCGACGGTACGGGCCGTGCTCGAATTCATTGAAAAGGAGGAAGAGGCGGGCCTTGGCCTTGAAGAGCTTGCCGGCCAATTCGGGGTAAGCGCGTCTTTTCTGAGCCGCCGTTTCCGTGAGCAGGTCGGAGTGCCGTTGTCGCGGTACCGCAACTCCATTCGTCTGGGGCGCTTCTGGGAAAAATACCGGCTGGCGCCGTCGCAACCGCTCCTTCAGGTCATCCTCGACGCTGGCTTCGGCAGCTATGCGCAGTTCTACCGCATCTTCAAGGAAGCCTACGGCAACGGCCCCCGTGAAGTCCTTTCGCGGAAGGAGTAATGCTCTACACGCCTTTTCGAATCACCTGCGAATCACTTTCCCCGAGGGAAATACGGTCATCTTTCGCTTGGAAGGCCTACCCTTTAGGAAGCACAAGGAGGCTGTTCCGACCCCGTGTAAACCTCATAGTTTTCCTGTATTAATCCAATCGCTCGGTAGTCAACCGAAAGTTTGTCCATGTCCGTACGCCGGCGGTGCCGGAATCCTACGAGGGCAAGCCGCAAAGCGACGGCTACAAGGTCTCCGAAACCCTTGCCGGCGAACAGGGCCTGATGCTCGTTGGCTGTTGGGCCCACGCCAGAAGGAAAGCCCACGAGCCCTTCAAGGACTATCCCGCCTGGCGGATCGAAAAAGGCTTAGTTGGCATCCGCGCCCACGTAATTCTCCCATCCCGAAAATTCTGCGCCCTCGCTTACCGCGACGATAATCACTTCAAACTTCATGGGCAGGTATTCCTCACGCTCATCCCAGCAATTGGGAGTGATGTTGTACGGGGAAATGTAACAGCCACTGGCGGTTCGCAGCACCAGACCCATTCGCTTGAAATCATCAGGACGCGAGAGGTCGATCGCATTTCGGCCCTGATTCTTATGCCACCAATCCCGGAAGGGGTTGGTCTCGATTTCGTAGACGCCACGTCCTGTCATATGTGTGCGGACACCCGAGCAGGACTCAAGCTCATCGGCCGTGGTCGAAGTACCATCAGCATCATGCATCCAGATACAGGCCTGGAGGTTCACCGGCTGGGACTCCGGGGTGGTTTTGAGGACGATACGAATTGCGAGGTGCCCACCCCAGAAGTCGACTGGGTCCCGCCAGTTTTCGGGCCATGTTGTCGGGAAGGGCTGGCTATTACGATAGTAGTAGTGGAATCCTCGGTCAGACTCCGAAAAGACACGTTCGCCCTTGAAAACAAGAAATTCCTTCTCCTGCCGGCTCCGAGCCTCTCTCGTTGGCGTATACAGTCGATGGTAGCCATTCTGACTCCATTGGATCCATTGCGGGCCATCAAACTGGTCAGCCCCGCCGGCATGGACGTGCAGGTCGTGGAGCCACCGTTCTACGTTGGTCAGCACGCCGTCGCTGGAAGTGGCGAGGGGAGCGACAGGGTAGGTGATGTCGTGAGTGTGCTCTGCGATTGGCGGGTCATCCGGGGGCTCCGTGCCGTTGTCGACCCATTCGGTACGGGTGTGGGTGCGGGCGAGGAGATCTTCGGTGATGCGCTTGTCAGTGGGACAACGATCCGCGGGCCACGCACCGGCGTAACGGGACACGTGTGCGCGAACCTCCGATACTGGAAGAAGATTGTCGGTGGTGCGGTAAAATGGTGTGTGGGACCGGTAGTACTCCCCGACGGTATCCGGTGTTCTCATCACCTGCCCATTCAGCAGTGAAGTCCCATCGTGATAAGTCATCCAGCCATAACGTCCGTAGGACCACCAGTCGTTGTCGACCCAAAGGTCGCGCATGGAACTCGCCTTCTCCCAGGGAGGAACGATCCACTTCTGTTGGGTCACGTCGGGCCCGTCCTCGAACACCACCGCCACGATGTTGTGGCGCGTGATCGGGTCATAGGATTTGCGCGTACTTCCCGCGTAGTTGAAAAGAATACTGTACCCATGTCCCGCAGCCTTGTGGTCAGTTGTACCACAGTTACTAAGGAGATTATTCTGGATGTGAGCTTGAGCGCCTCCGTTCACATTCGGGAAACGGCGTGAGAAAGACCCCCACCAATTGGACAACCACGCTACCTCGAAACCACCATACTGAAGAGTGCCGTAGGCGTGTTCCGGGAAGCCCTCTGCCAAGAGACAGTGCTCGACAACAATCCCGGAAGAAAAGGCGGGCATGGGCGTGGCGTGGCTGGTGAGAAGCTCATCAGTGCTCCAGGAAAAGGAACAGTTGCGAAACAGTACATTCCTGATCGAACCACTCTTGCCGGAGAGTGTCACGCCGTCCTTGTTGGTATTACCGCTACCCTCGCCGTGTCGCAGTCGGCGAAAGCGGAGATGATCAAAGACAAGGTTTTCGGCCGATCCTCCCCGAAGGCGGGTACCCCCAAGTATGGCGACTCCAGGGCTGGGCGCGGTTTGCCCTGCAAACCAGATATAGGGTTTGTCCACCAGGGTTGCGGTCCACTTCCAATTAGCGGCATCAATCCAGCCAGACACCGCAAATGTGATGATGGTGACCTTATCCGGGTCGCTGTCGTCGATGGCCTGGTTCAAGCTGCCCTCGCCGTCCGACTGCAGATTGGTCACCTCGATGAATTCAAGACCGCCATCGGTCTCGGTTAGCCAGCGGTTGAGAATGCTGTAGATACCTCCTTCAGAAGGGGTTCGCGCGTCATAGGAAACTGAGGCAACCTGATCCCAGATTCCGGAAACAGTGCGATAAAACCAAACGTCGGGAGAGGCAAAATCATCGAAGTAAAACCAGATCCATTCTTCGGTCTCAGCCTGGAAGGCGAATGGAAGTCCTTCCCCACTTGTCCACATCCATCCCAGGTTTTCCTGCCAAAACCAGAAGCCATCGTTGTTGTTGTCGGAGACAAAGGTCAGACCGAGTTTAATATGTTCGATCCAGCCGGTCTCGCCGATGCGTCGAAACCGCGAGAACTTGTCCATGGAAAACCAACCCTCTTCCATTTCCGTGGCGTGATCGAACCACCAGGCATTGCCACGTGGAGCACTTCCCGCCAAAGGCGATGCCTCGGGTCCTCGATCCCACGGGCGTTCCATGGGCTCTTCCATGCTAAGCATGAAGCGATCGAATTTCACACCCGCTTCTCCGACGGAAAAGGAGACGGTGTGCAATCCCGCGGTGTCCACGTCGAGGTAAAAACTGTTGGCGCCCGGATCCGATTTATAGTCAGAGGCCCTTGAGCACCAATACCAGGAATCCGTGAAGCCACAATCGGCCATGGCGACCTCGGACCAATTTCCATTCAAACCGAAATAAAGAGTACCCGGTCGGTTTTCGGAGGACACACTCCGCACGTGCAGGTAATATCGTCCCGGATTGTTAAAGTAGATCGCATAGTTGAGAACACCCGCTTCCCCCGGCCCATAGCCCGTCATTGTTCCATTGATCCCGGTAGACTCCAGATACGATCCGACGGGTTTCGGTTCGATTTGGGAACCGGGCATGTCCGACCAATTCAAGGTGTCGTCATTCTCCTGGCTCCCGAAGGCCTCGGCCTCAACCACAACACGGCCATTGCGTTCTTCATGAATTACCGCCTCCGAAGGCGTAAATGCCAGCTCCAACTCACCGAGAGAAACCGGCCACTGTAGAGCATGGAACGGGCTCCAGTCGATTTTTGCCTTTGAACCATCAATGACAAACGCCTCATAGGAATCCCCATTTTCAGCATAGTAATCGCTGAATATCTGGAGGCCGCTCCGGGCCCGAACAGGATCCCTTGTACGTTCCTGCCAATCTGCCAGTTCGGTGGCCAACTCAGCGCGGATATCCGCGTAGGCCGGATCTTCCGCGAGATTGTTGAGTTCGTCAGGATCCTCCGCAAGATCATATAGTTCGAGCTTCGGCTGGTCTTCCAGAAGAATCGAATAGGCACCTGCAGCCCGGTCGGGGTAATTACCGGCAAGAGCCGCCGGTCGTACTTTACATCCATCAATGCCAAGGCCCGGTTTGGGACCGTCATGCTTGATATTGTGGATCAATTTGTAGCGATCATCCCGGACCATCCGTTGCGGCCAGAAATATGGCTGATGCGAATTGAACTCCGCAAACACATGAGTCCTCCAATCCGCTCCGGGATTTTCGAAAAGGGGAAGATGCGATCGTCCGGGAAGATATTCAGGCACCTCCTCCCCGATCAGTTCCAGAATGGTCGGCATTACATCGGTCGCGGAAACCAGCTTGTTTGAGACACTCCCCCCGGAAATCCTCCCGGGCCAGCGGACGACCCAGGGGATATTGACGCCTCCATCGTAAGTAGTCACCTTTCCGCGACTGAAGGCAGGACCATGATCCGAGAGAAACAAAACGATGGTATCTTCCGCCAGACCCCGGTCCTCCAGAACGTCCAGCAATAGATTCACCCCGGTATCCACGCGGGCCAGCGCATTGTAATATCCGGCCACCTCCTCCCTGACTTCCGGTGTGTCGACCCCACCAAAAAACCCAAAGGGAGTGGCTTCGTCCGCCTTCACGGGCGTTTCCGGCAAACCTTCAAACTGGTCCCTAAACGGACGATGCGCGTCAAATATGCTTATGGTCAGGAAAAACGGATTCCCGCGGGCCCGCCGTACTGCGGCATCCGCCTGCTCGGCGAGCCATTCGACGTCACGCCAATTACCACGCTTGTTAACATGGAAGGGAAACTGATCTTCCGGATGAACATGGAGCTTCCCATAGTTGGCACAATAATAGCCTTTTTCCCGTAATGCCTCGACCACATTGGGAACGCCTTCATAAGTCATAAAACCCCGATTAGCCAGACCCAGGTGACCATTTTGATGGGGAAACAGACCGGTCCAGATACTCGAACGAGCTGGGCTACAGGTAGCCTGCGTCCCATAGGCGTTGGTAAACAACATGCCCTCGCTGGCCAGGCGATCCACACCTGGAGTCTCTATCGGCACGTCCTGATACGCGTTGAAATGAGGTCCGGTATCTTCGGCGATTATAAGGAGAATGTTGGGCGGATCCGATGCCTCAAGACTTTCCGTTGAGATTGTCAGGAGTCCGAATAACGCGATTAAGATGGAAGGGAAACAAAGAACTTTCATAACGGCATAAGGGGGCTTATTATAGAATTTTTGAAAATAATTCGCACCTCAACGACGGGTAAACAAGAGTCTTATAAAACCGGTTTACTTGCCGGTATTCTGAAGCCTCAATGCCTGCGACAATGGGGGCGAAGGCTCTGCGAATGGGGGGCTTCGCCTTTCGCCATCCGGACAGCTTTTATTAGCGGATTCCATTCCAACTTGCCCGGTGCCCGAGCACCGGTTCCCGTATCATCCGCTACCGAACCCGGGCCATCTTCTCAAACATTCGGCTTCTCCACCTCATTTGCCGCCGATTCATCCACCTGTTAGCGCAGGATGTAAGCCCAGGTGCCTCCGGACTCGGGGAAATATTCGGGAAGGTAGAGCCAGGTATCGAGCGCGAAGCTGTAGACGAAGGGCTCGAAGACGGCGATTTGACCTAGGAAATCGCCGGTGTGGAAGATCACCGAGCTTATGTTGGAGGAATCGGCCCAGTAGCTCCAGGAGTTTCGCCTGTCGAAGCGGTTTCTTTGCGCTCTGTCGGTTTTTCTGCCGCCAGTAGGCATTCCAGCCGAAGCTGCTTTCCGCACTGAGAGGCGCCTGACTCACTGGAAAGTGCTGACGCAGCCGGGCACGGATAGCGGCGGTCGCCGGGTCGTCGGCGATATTGTTCCATTCGTTGGGATCGGATTTACGGTCAGAGAGCTCTTTGGAACCATCCTCGTACCGAATGTAACGGTAAAGTTCGGAGCAAACTGCGGTGTTATTGCGGCCCAAGTAGGTGAGGACGGAGTATTCCCATTCTGCTTCAGGATCCTTCAGCAGGGGGACGAGACTGCGGCCTTCGTTGGTGAGATTTTTGGGAAGGCCGGTAAGCTCAAGGAGGGTTGGATAGATGTCGATGGGACCTACCGCCCGGGTGCTGGTGGCGTTGACGGCAATGAAAAGGTAGCCGGAATCTGCTCTAAAGTAGGGTTCCGTATGTTTTTGGAGACCTTCGGGGATGCTTTCAGAGCCATGGCCTGAGGGCTGAAGTTTTTGATTTCCCAGCCTCATTGGAAGTCGTTAGGAGCCCGGAGGCAAAAGGGATCCGCGGTTCAACCGGTTTTCCACGCGGCGTGCAGAAAAATGGGTGGCAGTACCCAAAGAATGCTTCTCTATGTCCGCATTCTGTTTTTGTATCCCCCAAAAAAGCATTACCATGAGAAAGATCCTTCCTCGCAACCTGACCTTCGCCGTTCTCACCCTCGCGCTTTCCTTGCTCCAGGCCAGTGATGATTCACCCGATACTCCGAATTTCATTATCATACTGACTGACGACCACGGCTGGACGCAGACCTCGGTCCGGATGGACAAGGATAACCATCAATCGAGAAGCGACTACATTCAGACTCCAAACCTGGAACGGTTGGCCGCCTCCGGCATGCGCTTCAGTCAGGCGTATGCGCCGGCTCCGGTTTGCAAGCCAACCCGATACAGTCTCCAATTTGGCAAAACCACGGCGCGCCTACACACGACACGCGTCGGAAAAGGGGATAACATCGTCGACCACAACCAGCCAACTTTGGTGCAGATGCTCAAGGAGCAGAATTCCAATTACGTGGCCGCGCATTTCGGAAAGTGGCATATCGACGTGGCCCCGGAACTACTTGGCTACGATTTCAGTGATGGTAGCACCAAAAACGTCGAAGGCGGATTTACCAAGGAGGCGGAGATCAGATGGGGGGCGCAAACCAATGCGCAAGATCCAAAGAAAACCTTTTCCCTCAGTCAACGGGCGAACCGATTCATGGCGGACAGGGTCGAGGCGCAGGAGCCCTTTTTTCTACAGATTTCCTACTACGCGACCCACGCCGACCTAATCGCTAAACCAGAGACTTATGAGAAATACCAGAACCTGCCCACCGGCAAAGTCCATGATAATGCGATTTTCGCCGCCATGTTGGAAGATTTGGATACAGGTATCGGTATGGTCTTGGACCAGCTGCGGGCACTCGATATTAAGGACAATACCTTCGTTTTCATTTTGTCGGACAATGGTGCAGTGCCACGCATTCCCCCGGTAGAAGGGCGGTATTCGATAAGTTATAATTACCCGCTGACCCGAGGAAAATGGGATCTGCTGGAAGGAGGAATCCGCGTTCCCTTTTTCATCTCGGGACCGGGAGTGCCGGCAAACTCGCAATGTGATCGTCCTGTTGTCGGATATGATATCATGCCAACGGTCCTCGAATTGGCCGGTCGAAGAGAGCCTTTGCCCGATGAATTCGATGGCGGAAGTCTGGTGACCCTCTTTACCGGATTCCAGCCGGTCCACCGGAATACAAGGGATTTCATCTTTCACCTGCCGTATTTCTCCAAAACCGGAATCGGAGAACCGCATTCCGTCGTTATTGATCGCGACGGAAGATTCAAGCTCCTGACCTTACTCACCTCCGGAAGAACTTACCTTTTCGACCTGAGGAACGACTTGGCTGAACAATATGATGTTTCCACGCTGTATCCCGGCATCAAAAACAGGCTCGCCCAGTCCCTGCATCAATACCTTCTGGACGTTGATGCGACCGAAAAGGAGGAAGCGGACTCCTGGCCGACACGCAGTCACGAAATATCGGATGAATTGAATACCGAAGCAATCGGGAAGCCTCATTAGTAAGATCTACGGAACCATCCTTCCCCTACCTGTCAGGAAAGTTGTCCGAAGCATAGGAATAGCAATGGCACGAATATTTTATTCATGAAGTGATGTTTGATTTGAAGGCACCAGCGACATCTTGGTTGTTCTGCGAGACTTCAACATAGGAAACGAGGCTCTCAAAGGTCTTGACAAACCTCGCTCCGTTTGAAGGAGGCAAGTTCTTGGTGGTTTTAGGGATTTCTCGGCCTTCTCCCAGCGTTTTCTCCTTAAGAAGAGCAGGCCGGTCAAAATCCGATGGATCCAGATTGTTTGCGTGTTAAACGGTCTTTCAAAAAGCCAGGGACTCCGTCTCAAACCGCAGGCGCGCGGAGACATCCCCGGACAGCGTAACGGTCGTAAAGCGTCCCCGCTCAGCGAGAACAACATCGGCTTCCCCGTCTGGAAGAAGAAAAGAGGCGATCGTGGATGATTTCACCTTCTTTTCGGTTACGCAGCGAATCATTGTATCGGGAGCCCTTTCCGGGTGCGATGGTATTCCCATACCCGGCTTAACGCGAAAGTCCTGCGTCGCCGCGAATGACACCTGGAGCTGGTGTTTCTTACCGCGAATACGGGCTCCGGCTTGGGAAAACGTGGTCTTCCAAAATGTGTGCAAGCGGGATTCCACCAATGCCGGATGCGCGGCGACCACCCGGTCAATGACAAGGATACCGCGCTTCTTGACCATGAGGATCGCACGACCGCAAAACGTCGCCATCGGACCATAGCGTATCGATCCCATTGCCTCTGTCACATCCAGTCGCAAGCCGACCGCACCCCGGCGCTGGATCAACCGGCTCTTCGCTTTCACCTTGTCCCCAATGCTCACACCGTTGATGAAGACGGTATTCTTGGAGTGTGCCGAAGTCTCGTAGAGATCGAAACGATATTTGCTGAAGGTCGTGTCCATGTAATCGTCGACCCCGACATTCTCGATTAGTTTTTCATCGCCGGCGACCAGAAAGAAACTCATCAAGTCCCGATGGGCGTGCGGGACTTGGGTCGTGCCCCCGCGAACGGAAAGGTAGAGCCTACTCCGGGGTAGCCGGTCAGCGAAATAAGCCCATTCCAATCCGTCGAGAAGGCAATGGTTGATCCACCCATCGGGAGAGCCCTCCCTCGTCTCTCCAGAATGCAACAGCGCCAGCTCGGCATCATCCGGCCAAGGGCCATCTGCGGTTCCCGGGATCGTTTTCGCCAGCATCCGGCGATCCAGTTCCGCAAGGACCGCGTCGGCCCCAAGGCGTTCCGCCGCCGCGTAATGGAAAGGTTTGACGGAGAACCGGTTGCCATCTCCGAAACTGCATGGAACCCCATGGGGCGAGAACAACAGGGGAAACTTCAGAGTCGCTTCCGTACCCGGGAGGCACAGGAGCGGATGCTCCTTCCCGGTGGACTGCTCCCAGCTCAGCAGATACATGAACCCGTAGCGCATGCCATAATTCCAATATCCGATCCCCTCGGGCCATCCGCCGTCTTTTCCAAGGGCCTCGAAAAAAGGTGCAACGCTTTCTTCAACGAATTCAAGGATTGATGCAGATTCTTCACACAACTCCCCCATTGCCAGGGCCAGCATGCCGACGCCGCCGCAACAGACGGTATTGTGGTTGGTCTGCGGATGCTTGAAATACTTAGGCTTTTCTTCTGCCCGCATCCAATACAGAAAAGGCTTGAAGGAACGTGTCCGCGCCGTCTCGACAAAGAGTTCCCGTTCCGGCGCTGACAACTCGTCGTACAAGGCGTCAAAGGCAAGGGCCAGGGTCGCCGAGTTTTCACCATACGAGAGATCAAAGATCGCCTCCGGACGGGGATCCCCTTCCCGCATGGCGAGCCACGACCAGTACTCCCACTCGGATATTCTCTTCACATCCCTAAGAAGGGCCTCCCGGTAGGCCGCCCTTCCCGTTCGCTTATACTCCGCCAGAAGGCTCACCACCCTGGACTGCATTTTACGTGCACGAATCAAATGGGCATTATGCACCGTCGGATCAAACGCAATCACCCCGTCATCCAGATACTGCTCCGCCAGCAACCTCAGATTATGCCTCGCTTGCTTCGCGACGGGATGGGCCACCTTTTCATTGAGCCTGTTGTAGTGACCCTGCGTCAGATAAAGCCTTGGGTGGTTACTCAATTTCATCCTACGAAGTTGTTTGGAAATCGGAGAACCCGCCGCTGACAGCCTACTCCCTTGCGCTCAACAACAGGTAGAGCTCATTCCGGAGATGGAAGGGCTTGCCGGGGATTTACGGGCGCCCCGGGTTCCCCACATCGATTCTCCTTCCGCTTTGATAGATCGAACCATTCCGTCGTAACAAAGAACCTTCATTCCTTTGGTAGGATGACGGCAACCCAATGTCCCCGACCAGGCGTCTTAATTGAAACAGAAGCCCCGCCTTCAATACGTTCTACCTCCCGAACTTGTCCATCCAGAACATTCCGCCACCTGATTTCCCATGACTTTCCCATAGAAGTTAAACCGAGGGTTACCTCACCACCCTTGGGAAAATAAATGGCATATTGTTCTTCAGGCTGGGCCAAAAGGTAGGCCTCGTTTTCTTCACGATCAAGTAGCAAATCGTTGGCTGGACGCGTGGCGGCAAATTCAATTTGATCTATTACCCAGCGCATGGACTGAATCACTTGCTGTGCCTGGAAGCTAAGCCCGAGTCCCCATTCCGATGATGCTTCATGAGCTGCCGGGTTTTCATAGGGATGCGGCCTGTGAAAACGTGCGCTGGCACATCCAGCAAAAACCATCCGGCAAAAACGGGCAATGGATTCATTTTCACCATGCCGGTTGGACCCATAGTTCTTTACATTATTTACCGGGCGTTGATTCCCTGAGATATACTCACGAACATACATGATATTGTCGTAATGTTTTTGCTTAAGCCCATAATGGCCATTGTTCTGCGAAATATCAAGAAACGTATAACGTTCAGGAAAATCAAATACCGTTTGATGATCAATGGATCTTATGTCTGGTTTCCGCCGCATTTCCGTAACGTGTGCTTTTATCCCGGCTGCCTTGGCTGCCGCGTGTGCATAATCGGCCCAATAATTACTCCATTCCATTACTTCGCCGCTTTCGTTGCTGATGCAAAACAACGTATTCGGATACTGAAAAGCAATCGATAACACTTTATCCACGTAAGCCTGCTGATATTTCAGCACCAGCTTGTTGTGGTTCAATTCGGGAACAGTACGAAAAATCGGATGGTCACTTGGCTCCTCGCCCGGTCTGTAGTTAACAGTTTCCGGCATGCCAGTTTCCTCTAACGTGTAATTGATATTGTTCTGCGGGTTAAAAGGATTGTGCGACCATCCACCAAAGGACTGGTGATCCCCACACAAATCATGTGGTTCCCAGATTTCGATTTGTACGATGATGTCCCGACGGTAGCACAATTCCAGAAAATTTCTGAACCGTCTCCAGTACTCCTCATTAAACCGATCCAGATTAAAAAGACCGTTTTGATTGCGTTCATAGGCAAAAACATTGCCCACGTTACGATGGCTCATGGTATTGCGTACATAATTACCCCCTACCGACGATAATTTATCGAGATGGGCCTCCAAACCCATCGGATGGTTAAAAAGATTATCCTGCCAGCTTCCTCCCAGCAACATAACAGGTGTATCCTTGTACTGCCAATAAAAAGGATTCTCTTCTGAAACAGAAATACGATTAATCATATCTTCTTCACTGTTGATTCCCTTCTTTAAATTTTCTATCCAAACTCTGTTCTTTTGAACTTCTTCTCTTTCGCCGTTAGAGGAACGATCATAATGTTGGGGAGAACCACATAAGGGTATCAACACCATGTTAAAAGATATAAAAAGGATTCGTTTCATAAATCAGCTTGTATTTAAATTTTTAGCACATGTTTTCTGGAAAAATAACGGGAATGAACCAAGAGTTCAGGGAGGGGTCGGAAACATCGCTCATGGCTTGAGAAAGGTATCGAAATCAGCCGCGACCTTCAATGGATCCACGCCTTCGGCAAAATCGTGGACAACAAAATGATCAGGCCGATTTGGCCGGAATCGCCAGATACAGGTTCCATCCGCAAAAATATGGAAGTGGCCATTTTCCCTCATAACAAAATAAGGCTGATGCCCGCGCACAGCGACATAAACCGCAATCAGGTCCGCGCTGTGGTGATGATTCCGGTCCCATCTTTCGAGGAAAATACGGTAACCTTCGGTAATCGGATTTCCCTTTTCCACCTGCTCCGTGAACAGGATCTTTCCCGTTGGAATCGAACGGGCGAAGTCTCCTCCGACCGTGAAGATGATCGGCGTCGGCCATGCTTCGGCAACATGAAGCACGGCCTCGGGATCCGGTTTGAAATTTCCCCACTTTCCGGTGCGCCGTTGCGCGGGGTAGCGACCACCCATGCAGATGTAGTGTTTTACCTTCTTCTTGACCAATTCCCTTCCGGACAGCGGACTGATCTCGTCCGGGGGACTGGCCAACAACTTCGACACGTTCGTCAGATAGCCGACCGAGAGAATCACTACGCTTCCATCCGGCTGCGCGCTCAAGACCTCCCGGTAAAGCTCAGTCGCATCCCTGGCGTCCTCGCCAGTTCCGAGAGCCTGCGGGTAGTTTTCGGCGATCGTCTGTGCATAGCGCGAATTCCGGTATACTCCCTTCGTCTTTACGTTGCCGATGGGGATATCAGGCCGTCCGTAGTAAGTGTTGACGACATTAATCGTCGGTGCCGACCACGGATTCAAACTGGAGCTGACCGTTGCCAGAATTTCGACCTCACCCTGGCCCGCCAGCCCGTGCAACATCGCAAGGGCGGCTAGGTCGTCAACGTCCGATTCCATATCGGTGTCAAAGATGATGTTGACCGGCTCGGCCGGAAGCGTGGTTAAAAGGGCGAGGAGGAAAGAGACAAGAAGTGGTTTTTTCATTCGCGGATGGCTAATTGGTGTGATAAAAAACCACCTTTTTCTCGGTAAACAAGCGTTTGCGAAAACCGGTTTATATGAGCGACGCTTCCGTTTATCCGGGCTTACCGCTTTCATCGTGGGGATGCCTCGTTCTTTCGCGAAGCGGTCTCTTTGTATTTCTTACCGATTCTTTGCACAAGGGACTGCAAGCTGCGGGCGTGTCCGCTGCGCCAACCGTCGAGAACAGCTGCTGCAATGATCACACTGCCGGTAACCACACGCTTGAAAGGCTCCGAGGCGCCGAGTTGGGCGAGACCGGTTTCCAGGGTGGCGATGATGAGGACGCCGAGGAATGTGCTTATGACGGAGCCGCGTCCGCCCATGAGGCTGGTGCCGCCGATGACAACGGCGGCGATGGCCGACAATTCGAGGCTTGTCCCGGCGTTGGGATCTGCGGAACCGAGCCGCGCGGTGTAAAAGAGGGCTCCCAGACCGACGAGGAATCCGGTAATGGCGAAAACCGCGATTCTGGGCCCGCGCGTTGAAATGCCGGCGAGGCGTACGGCTTCTTCGTTGGTGCCAATCGCGATGAGCCGACGGCCGAAAACGGTCCGGACGAGGATCAGCTGAAGAAGCGCCACCGTCAGGATGGCGATGAGGAAGGATGGCGGAAGGCCGATTACGGGCAGGGGGCGGGCAAGGCCCTGCAGAGCATCGCCCAGATAGATGGTTTGCGAACCGGTCAGGAGATAGCTTAGACCGCGGGCGATTTCCAGCATACCGAGGGTGACAATGAAGGCGGGCACCCGGAATCGGACGCTGATATACCCGTTGACAGCGCCGGCAAGGGTACCGGCACAAAGCGCACAAAGCAAAGCGAGACCGATGGGCATGCCGACCGAAGCCACGCAAATCCCGAAAACGGAGCCCGCAAAACCCAGCACGGAACCAACCGAAAGATCGATGCCCGCTGTAATAATGACAAAGGTCATGCCCGCCGCGATGACGGTCAGGGTGGGGATTTGAGAGGCGAGGTTGGAAAAGGTCGCAGGGGTCAGGAAGCGATCGCTTGTCAAGGCGAAGAAGGCCAGCAAACCCAGCCAGATGCCGAAAAGGGTGGCATATTCGCCAACCCAACGCTTCCAGGAGGCAATCATGGTTCTTGCGCCCGACAAAGGGTTGCCTCGGCTGACTCCAGATGGCCGTGGAAAGCAGCCGCCGTGATGGCCTCTTCGCTCCAGTCGGGCGGCTCGAAGGAGCGCACCAGACGGCCGGCGGAGAGAACAAGGATTCGATTGCAGGCGGCCATGAGCTCAGGGAGTTCACTCGACACCATGACAATGGCGCGACCTTCGGCGGCAAGATCCTCAAATAGGCGGTAGAGGGTTTTTTTGGCGGCAATGTCAACCCCTCGGGTCGGCTCGTCGAGAAGAAGGACCGGGGCCTCGCGCAGCAACCAGCGGCCCATGATCGTTTTCTGCTGGTTCCCTCCGCTGAGCTCTGCGACGGGACGTTCAAGACCCGCATGCTTCGTGTCCAGACGTGCGCATTGCTCCTCGGTGAGACGTTGTTCGTCCTGGAGCTTGATCCACCCTCTCCGCGAAGTGCGTTCGTGGGAAGCGAGCGTGACGTTGGCAAGGATGGATTGGGGAAGAAGCAAGCCGTCGGCTTTGCGGTCTTCGGGGATCATGACGATGCCCGCACGGACGGCATCTCGCGGCGAACGGATGTCAACCGGTTCTCCGTTCAAGCGAACGACCCCGTCCTCCTTTGCATCGGCACCGAAAAGGGTCCGCAACAATTCAGTCCGTCCGGCGCCAACGAGGCCGGCGATCCCCAGCACTTCACCCGCACGAACCTTGAAGCTGACTCCGTTTACGCGATCGCCCGCCTGGATCTCGCGCACATCCAAAACGACGCGGGCTGCGGTGGAACGGGTCGGACGGGGGGCAGCCTGCCGCGGTTCCGTTTTCCCCGCCATCTCCTCGAAAAGGGTGGTGTTGCGAACAATACGCGCCTTGTGGGTGCCGATGCAGCGGCCGTCACGCAGAACCGTTACCCGGTCCGCGATGCGACGGATCTCATCCATCCGGTGACTGACGTAAATGATACCGACTCCGCTGTTCTGGAGATCGCGGATGCGGCAGAAAAGCTCTTCGCTCTCGGTGGCGGTCAAGGCCGCAGAAGGCTCATCCAGAATAAGGACACGGCAGTCCTGGGCAAGCGCGGCGGCGATCTCCACCAGTTGCTGTGTACCGACCCCGAGCCTTGCCACGCGAAGGTCGGGGTCCAGGTCCTTCAGACCGACGCGATCGAGAGCGGTCCGGGCCTCCTCACGCAGGCGCCTCCGGTCGATCACTCCCCAGCGATGGGGCAGCCGATCAAAGAAGAGGTTTTCCGCCACCGAAAGGGTGGAAATCACGTTAAGCTCCTGAAGCACCATGATGATACCGGCCTCGGTTGCCTCCTGCTTGGAGCGGGGTGCGTAGGGCGCACCATCGAGAAAGCAATCGCCGGCATTCCGGTGCGTAAGGCCGCAAAGGATTCTGGCAAAGGTGGATTTGCCGGCCCCGTTGCCGCCCACGAGGGCGTGCACCTCTCCGGCCTCGAGGGTGAAATCAAAATCCTGAAGGACCGGAACGTTGTACGATTTCCAGAGTCCCCTCACTTCCAGGCGCTTTGCCATCAGCGAGTTTCGCGCGTAATGACATCAACGGAGGTTGTACGGTCCTCCGGAGGGACTTCTCCGGCGAGGATCCCGAGGGCAGTTTCGATGCCGTAGACCGCGAGTTTGTCGGCATGCTGATCGGCGGTGGCGTGGACGCGACCATCCTCGAGCATGTGCCCAATGGCCGAAATGTTGTCGAAGCCGACAATGAGGACCTCCTCGCGGTTGGCTGCTTCCACGGCCGCGACGGCCCCAAGGGCCATGCTATCATTGGCCGCGAGGATCGCCGCAAGCTCGGGAAAACGGTTCAGCATCGCACTGGCGATGGTGTTCGCCCGGGACAGCTCCCAATTGCCCGCCTGTACGCTGACGATGTTCATCTCGGCAGCCTGCATCGCTTCTTCAAACCCGAGACGGCGTTGTTGGCCATTGTAAGCGGTGGGAACCCCCTCGATGATGGCCACATCCGAACCGGGTTGCAGATTACGGGCGAGGGTCTCGCCAACCAAGCGGGCTCCCGCGCGGTTGTCCGGCCCTACGAAGGGCGCTGTGAGGCCCGCCTCCCGCATGGCCCCGGCGTCCAGCCGGTTGTCTATGTTGACCACGAGCACTCCGGCCCGTTCGGCCCGCCGGAGCACAGGGACGAGGGCTTTGGAGTCCGCCGGCGCAATCACGATAGCGTCCACCCCACGCGCTACCATCTGCTCGACAAGGTTTACCTGCTGGCCCAGATCAGTTTCGTTTTTGATCCCGTTGACGATCAGGGCGTACTCCTCGGTATGCTTCTCATGGTGCGCCCGGGCTCCCTTCGCCATGGTCCCGAAAAACTCGTTGGCAAGCGACTTCATAATGAGGGCGATCTCCGGTTTCTCCCGGCTGTCTGATGATGAGGCGGAGGAAGAGGAAGAAGACGGGCCGCAGGCACTGGTGAAAAAGGCTGCCAGAGCGATGAGGAAAAACGCGGAAGCCCGGATTCGAGAAGGTGTGGTTTTCATCATGAACGGTCTTTCATTGAATTTCAAATACATTGCATCGCATCAGCAAACTCCACGGCGGACGGGAAGCCGGGGAGTCGGGGGGATCAGGGCATGTCCCCGATCATGATCTTCTCGATCTCCTTGGCCGGCTCTTCCGGTGGAACGATGAGCCGTAAATAGGACTGCTCCTTGCCCTTCGCAGTCACCCAGCGATTCTTTCCGCTTGCGGGATCCACTTCGTTGTAGCCGTCCCCGACCCGTTCCCAGTAGCGGCCGACGCGACCCCTGACGGCATACAGAACGGCGGCTTGGTCGAAACTGGCTTTGCTGCGGAACTTGCCCTTTTCCTCCTCGGTCAGCCAGTCTGCGTTCACCTCCCATGGGGCGTTGTTGAAATACTGGCGATGCGCGCGGTGGAGGGGATGGGACGGGTCCATGTCTCCCACCTTGATTCCCGTTTTGATCGCTATGCCGACCTCCCATCCCGCGTAAACGATCGGAACGTCCAGATTTGCAAAAACAAACGAGGCCGCCTTCGCGTCGGCTTTTATATTGTAGCGTGCCTTTACCGCCTCCGGCAACTGTCCGCCCATAATGATGAACTCGCGGACCTTCTTGGTCAGAAGCTCCTTGCCGGAAAGCTCGGACACTTCATCGGGACCGGACTTCATGAGATTGCGAATGTTCGTGAGGGGACCGACCGTCACG
>CAYFRH010000042.1:0-8605 GCA_964345345.1 uncultured Puniceicoccaceae bacterium
TAACCAACAGTCCCGTGGATTTTCGCCGGGACGGTCGTTGGCAAGCGGTAGGCTAAGACGGTCTCCACGGTTCCGGTCAAACTGGAGAATGTGTCATTTGAGGGCTCGATACAACCAAACGGGTTGCGAGCGGGATCCTCGACACCGGCAATCGCTTCCGAGCAGGTAAAATCGCCATCCGCCTGCGTCCATTGCCCCCCGATGCGAAGACGGATGTTCCACGCCGTTGTCTCCAGGAGATCGTACTGGGCGAACAACCCCGCGAGATGAGTCTCCAGCCCATCAAACACTTCCACGGGAGGAACATAGGTGCCTGTCAGGGAAATCTGATCGCTGATGGCCCAATGAACTAACGGACGGACGACGAAGGGTGCTTTGTTGAGGTCTTCTTCTTTGGTTCCGTTGAAGCCCACGGTGCGCTCCGCTTCATCCAGTCGGGGCAGGTCCACCATTTCGAGGCCCAGGGCGAAGTTCCCCTTTTCAAGGTCGCCGGGCGGACCATTTGCCAGCATGAGTCCGCTGGCGGTAAAATAGCGCATCGTCCAGGCTTCCGGACGGTCGAGATTGAGATGCTCGTCTCCCAGCTGGGCCGATAGGGAAAGGGCGCTTTGAAGACAGAAAAGTAAAAGTAGGGATCTGGAAAAAATCATATCAATCAGGACTGGCAATGGCGATTACTTTAAATTTCAATTGGATAGTGGAGGCGGTACGGACCGCGCCTGCAAGTGCCTTGACCGGTTCGATACCAAAATTTTCCGGCTTCAGAGACAGGGACCCATCGGCTTGCAGGCGTCTTTGATTCTCCGATACTTTGACCATGGCCGGAAATTGAATGGTGCGCCGGACGCCGCGAATTTCCAGTTCCCCTTCCACTTTCCACTGCTTCCCGGAAACCGCGGAAAGGGTTTTCCCCGTAAAGCGAATGAGAGGATGCCCGGATTCGTCCAGTACCTCGCCGCTGCGCATTTTGGAGTCGATTTTGTCACTGGTTCCTTCGCCGATCTCCTCATCCCTTAATTGGAAGGAGGCAACAGGGATTTCCACGGCGAGGTCATGCGGCTCCTTCCTTTCAGCATCCAGGACCAATTGGCCACGGACAATCTCGGCGACGATTTTATGATCGTGACCGAGGACGCTAAGAAACCCCGCTCGGGGAACATCGATCACCACAGAGGAAGCCTCAGGGTCAAAGTGGTAAGTTTTGTTTGCCGCGAAGACGGTGTGTGCTGTGAGCATCGCCAAAATGATCACCGCATAAATGAGTGGTTTCGGCATACTTAACTTTCGCTCTTGCATCGCTTAGATGGCAAGGACGAACCGGTGTAGGCACCAGCCTCTTCAGGTAACAAACCTGTTACCCCTTCCAGGAAATAGCGGGCTTATACCATTTCGAGTCAGCACGAGAGAGAATTTTTTCGCATCTATAAATCACCCCGTTGCCGTGAAGGCAACAGGGTGCTGAAAAGGCCGGAAAAATCGGTCCGTTCTTAGGCGGAACTGGCCTTGGGAATAGCTGCCGGAATCTCCACGTCGTGCGGCTGCTTTCGCTTCATTACCCGCAGCCGGGACCGGCGGCGCAACATGCGGTCAAGTTTCGTTTCGAGAAGATCGATCGATTTGTAGAGATCATCGGAGGACACATTAGAGATGAGGTCCTTTCCCCGAATCTCGATATGTCCTTTCGCCATAAACTCCTTTTGTCCGTTGTTTTTTGTATTCCCGCTGCTCAGTTCAATGCGTACACGTATAATATGCGGTTCGTGTTCGAAAAGCTTGGTGATTTTTTCCACGACGACTTTTTTGAGAGCTTCGGTAAGATCGAGATTATGACCGGAGATGATGATATCCTGTGTTCGATCATTCATGATGTCGTATTTCCTTTCGGTTATGGGTTTTGTTGCATGCGTCCGCGATGTACGCTTACCCGTGGACGCGAAAAAAAGAGGCGCAGTTCAAATTTCGGGTGGCGGAGTTCAGCAGGGAAATCGCCATCGCCCGGGACGTTGCCTGAAGAAGACAGTAAAAGAGCATTGCCGGGAATCGAACAATTGCGTTGGATGCAATGGCATGAGCAAGCTGGCGAAAACGCTATTTCCATATTCCCATTTGATCGTAACTGGAGGGTCTTCAGGAATCGGTAAATGCTTCATAACCACTATTGGAAACCATAACCCCGAAATCCGGATTTGCAATCTTTCTCGCACCCCGCCGGAAGGATTTTCGGAAGCCCACGATCGGCGACAGGTTGCTTGTGACCTCTCTGATCCGGATGCAAGGAAGGATGCCTTTAATGAGATCGAAAACTGGCTTGGGCAGAACCGGCCGGCGGGAAAACTGCTCCTTATCAACAACGCCGGATTCGGCAGTTATGGACTTTTCCAGGACCGGGAACCCGCCGGGGAACTGGCTATGGTGGAAGTCAACTGCAAGGCGGCGGTGGAGCTGAGCGCGCGCCTCCTGCCGCATTTGCGTGAACATGGCGGGGCTATCCTTAATGTCGCATCGACGGCGGCATGGCAACCGACTCCCTACATGGCCGTTTACGGTGCGACCAAGGCCTTCCTTTTGCAGTGGAGCCTCGCCTTGCGGGCGGAAGTAAAGCCCGACGGCATCGCTGTCATGGCGCTATGTCCGGGCCCGACGGAGTCGCGCTTTTTCGAGCGGGCGGGCTTCGCGGAACCGCCTCTCAGCGGGATGGGCCAGTCGGCGGAGGCGGTGGTGGATTTCGCCCTGAAAAAGCTCGCGCGCGGCGCGGCCTGCCCCGTCAGCGGCTGGCCCAACAAACTCCTCGTAGCTGCCGGTTGCCGGCTTCCGCGGGCATGGCAGGGCCCGATCGCCAAGGCCGTTCTCCGCCGCGTCCGCATGAACAAACAATAGGAAATTCTTATGCCGCACGAAGCCTTTTTCCCCGGCGCGGAACCACCCCTGATCGAACCAGCCGAACTCGAGGACTGGATTCTTGAGGAAACCGGGGACCTCCTTGTTCTGAACAAACCCGGCTGGGTGGTCTGCCACCCCAGCAAGGCGGGACCGTTCTCCAGCCTCGTCGGGGCAATCCGTGAGATCCGCGGGCTGGATCGGGTTCACCTTGTCAGCCGACTCGACCGGGAGACCAGCGGCCTCGTCGTCCTCGCCCGCAACCACCGCACCGCAAGCCGCCTGCAGACCGCCTTCGCCCGCCGCCGCACCCGTAAGCGCTATCTTGCCCTCTTACGCGGACACCTGAAGGAGGAGCGCACCTGCGAAAGCAATCTGGAGGCGGACCCGGAAAGCCCTGTCCACGTTCAGCAGCGTATTTCTTTCGGCGGGCGCGGCAAAGCAGCAGTGACGCATTTCCGACCCCTCGAAACTTGGGGAGACTGCACCCTTGCCGAGGTCATTCCGGAGACGGGCCGAAAACACCAGATCCGCGCCCATGCCGCATGGCTGGGGCATCCGGTCGCCGGGGACAAGATCTACGGAGGTGATCCCGAAGCCTACCTCGCCTTTATTGAGAAAGGCTGGACGCCGGAGCTGCGGAAACGGCTCCGCTTTCCCCGCCAGGCCCTGCACGCGGAACGGCTCGAGATCGCCACAGACGAAGGAAAGCACTCCTTTACGGCTGCCTGCCCATTTGCGGCGGAAGGCCTGCGAGCGATTGCCGAGACGCCGGCCGACCTCCCCGCTTGACTCCCCGAAAGCGCTCTTCCTTCTTATCGGTCTATGCTGGAAACCTTGACGGATCGCCTTGGCGGTGCTCTCCGCAATCTGCGCGGACAGGGCAAACTGACCGAGGAGAACATGAATGAGAGCCTGCAGGAAGTGCGCAAGGCCCTCCTTGCGGCCGATGTTCATTTCCGCGTCGCCCGCGATTTCGTCAACCGCGTGAAGGAGTCCTGCAGAGGACAGGAGGTCCTGAAATCCGTCACCCCCGGCCAAATGGTGGTGAAAATTATCCACGATGAGCTTGCGCAGCTCCTCGGGGAGGACACCACGGGACTTGTCGAAAAGAAGCCCCTGCGCCTCCTTCTCCTCGGCTTGCAGGGATCCGGGAAGACGACCCTCGCCGGGAAGCTGGGGGTTTATTTGCGCAGGCAGGGCTACAAGCCGGCCCTCATTGCCTGTGATGTGTATCGTCCCGCCGCCATCGACCAGCTGGAGACCCTCGCCCGCGACAACGACCTCCTCTTTTACGCCGAACGGGGGAAGGAGGATGTCAAGGCCATCGGCAAACGCGGATGGAACTGGGCAAAAGACCAGGGGGCGAACGCCATCCTTTTCGACACCGCCGGACGCCTCCAAATCGATGAGACCCTTGTCGATGAGGTCGTGCAATTGAAGAATACCGTCCAGCCGGACGAAAACCTTCTCGTCGCCGACGCCGCCCTCGGACAGGAAGCAGTCAATGTCGCGAAGACTTTTCATGAAAAGGTCGGGCTGACCGGCATCGCCCTCACCAAGCTGGACGGCGATACCCGTGGCGGCGCCGCCCTTTCCATGAAGGCCATCGCGCAGGTCCCCATCAAGCTTATGGGAACCGGCGAAAAGGTGGACGACCTCGAGCTTTTCCATCCGGACCGCATGGCCAACCGTATTCTCGGCATGGGCGATGTCGTCTCCCTCGTCGAAAAGGCACAGGATACCATCGACCATGAGGAGGCTGAACGAATGGCGCAGAAGATGCAGCGCGCCGAGTTCAATTTTGAAGACTTCCTTCAGCAAATGCAGGCCGTCAAAAAGATGGGCTCCCTCGGCGGCCTCATGAAAATGATGCCCGGCATGAACAACGTCGAGGTCGGGGACAAAGAGGAAAAGAAAATGAAGCACACGGAGGCCCTCATCCAGTCCATGACGGCCCAGGAGCGGCGCAATCCAAACATTCTCAACGGCAGCCGCCGCACCCGTATTGCCCGGGGGGCGGGCATGCAGGTGAAGGACTTGAACGCCCTCATCAAGCAGTTCCAGCAAATGAAGAAGATGATGCGGATGATGAAGGGAACCAAGGGCAAGAAGATGATGAAGCAGATGAAAAAACAGGGTATGGATCCTTCCGGTATGGACATGCCGGCGGGACCGGAAGGATTTGGCGGCCTGCCGCGAATGTAACGAATGGACAGCCAACTTGTTGATCGGCTGCGGCTGGGTTCCTCGCCGATGAAACCCGAACCGACCGGTACGGAACCGTGCCTCCTTCCCCTTGGCGGCATTCGTGCGCTCTGTTTCGACGTCTACGGGACCCTCTTAATCTCCGGCTCCGGCGACATCAGCCTCGCCCGTGATGAGGATCGTTCCCCCGCCTTAGCCGCCGCCTTTGCCTCGGCGGGATTTCGCGTAACTGCCGGACACTCCGCGCTCGCGGCCCGGTTTCACGCTTCTCTGGCGGAACATCGCGACCGGCGCAGGGCCGAGGTGGAATTTCCGGAAGTCCGTATTGAGGAGGTATGGGAAAGTTTTGCCGAGCTTCTCCGCAAGGACGGGCATTTACGGGGAGAGGGCGATTTACGGGTAGCCGCCGTCGAATATGAACTGCGCGTCAACCCCTGCTGGCCGATGCCCGGCCTTGAAACAGTACTGGAATCGCTGCGGAAAAAAAAATTGCCCCTTGGCATTGTCTCCAATGCGCAATTCTACACGCCTCTTCTCTTTACCGCCTTTTTTGGTCAAAGCCCGGCGAACCTCGGCTTCAACGAAGACCTGTCGGTCTGGTCCTATCGCGAGCGGGAGGGAAAGCCTTCCCGCCGCCTTTTTGAGAAACTCGCCGCCGCCCTGCTCCGGCGGGGCCTGCGCCCGGAGGAAACCCTTTATGTCGGCAATGACATGCGCAACGACATCGCTCCGGCCGCCGCCTGCGGCTTTCGTACCGCCCTGTTCGCGGGCGACCGGCGATCCCTGCGGTGGCGAATTGGAGATCCCCTCGTTCGCGGGGTCTCTCCGGAGGCGACAATTACGGACCTCCGGCAACTCCCCGACCTCCTCGATACCTGAGGGAATTTCCGCCCGGTTCCTTTCGTCAATTCAGCCAGCCTTCGTGTCTCCACCGCGCCAACCGTCGGCGTACTCGATAAGCAGCATGTGCGGAACAGTCAGGACCGCGAGACCGATAAAGGTAATGCGCAGGAGGCGCTCATCCATCGCGGCAGGGGCGAGCATCCAGAAAGCCAAGAGGCCAAGAAGAACGGATAGAATCGTGAAAAATCCGCCTCCCAGCCATGCCACGCGGCGGGAGAGTCCTTCAGCAGCATGCAATAGGTGACGTGGACTGTGCTGACCGGCGAAATACACGATAAAAAAGAGCAAGGGCGGGAGCACGCAGACGCAACCCAGCAGAACCAATCCTTCCCATCCTGCGGGTTTGCCTTCGGGGAGACGGCGAATAGCGCTGCCGAGGCTACCGGCCACGGCCGCGAAACCGACTACGAAGGAAGTATGGGCAATAGCGGCGGCAGCCGTTTCGGTGCTCAACACGGCGAAAATAGCTTCTACTTCCTCGCGATGGAACAAAGCCGGTCCGGTGATAATCAAAGCTCCATAGGAAAGCCGCTCCCACCCGGAGAGTTCCTCGCGCCAATCGCCGGCGAAATGCCATGCCGAGTAGGCGAGAAACAAACCAAGACATAGCCCCGGGGCGACCATCCAGGCCCCGAGGGCGAGGGCGGCGATCCCGAGGTAAAGGATCAGGAACCGTCCCAGTTCCGGCCCGTTACGCCAGAATCCCGCTTTCTGCGCGACGAACGGATCCAGCGCTCCATGCGGTAGTCCGGCAAGGACGACGAGGGTGACAAGGAGGAGCACTTGCCATGAAAAGGGAACGCCGGAGAAGCCGATGGCGAGCAGCCCCATCGCCACGGCCATACCGAGAAAAAATAGCCGCTGTCCCCGCAATGCCGTTACGCGCGACGCCATAGCTGCTCAAGGAATGGTTGCGCGGGCAGGGAACGAATCACCCGCCACTTGTCGTGAAGACTCGGCTTGTTGGAAAGAAAACGGACACTTTCTCCAGGCGACAATCGACCGGCCATCTGCATGAAAAGCTGCGGTGCCAGTTCGGGTTTTCTTTTGAGAAGACGGAGAAAAAGATCATCCATCCAGCGAAGGCTTCGGGGAAAGGGCGGTTGGGAGAGGACGCGTCCTTCCTCGACAAGCGCGCGGGCGCATTTTTCCGCCCAGTCGGAAATACGCTGGAAACCATATCCGGTTGCCGGCCGGATGGCTCCGCCCCGCGTTCCGGCCACCGCCCAGTTTGGGCCCGACACGTCCTTTCCGGGAGGCAAGCCCATCGGGATGACCCCTTTTTCACGACGCCGTTCCGAGGCGTTGGAAAGGGAATAGGTAGTGAGGGCATCGGATAGATCCTTCTCCATCCGATCCCATGGAACCTTTTCCGGAGTGAAGCGGGTTACTTCAAGCAGGTATCGGTTTTCGGAAAAAGGAAGAAAATAGTGAAAAAGGAACCCGTATTCGTCCTTTTGCATGTTTTCCATCAGCCCGACGCATCCAGTTTTTGAAAGCTCCTGTGGGCTCTCTACTTCCGCCCCGACGAATTGCTGCAGCAATAAAGGCTTCCCAGGATGGGCCGGAGGACGCGTATCCACGACCATTTTCGCTTCCATGCGATCTTCGGGGGTTTCAATGCGATGCCGTCCCCTGTTGCCAACCGTGGCGGAAAGGACCGGAGTGGCGCGTTTCAAGTGGATACGGGAGGAGCCCTGTATCCAGCGAACGGCCTCGCGGTAAAACCGGTCCGAAGGAAGGCAGCAGTATCGCCAGCTTCCTCCTTCATGAACAAAACGTTCGCCGCCTTTTTCGGAAAAACTCCACCGAGGCCATTCCCAGAGGATGCGCGGATCCACAGGACTGCCGTCCGGCTGCCAAAAACACCATGTACGGTCATGTTCGTAGGTTTCCCTTGGTTCCAGAATGGTCGTTTCCGGAATTGCGCCGCCGCGCCTTTCCATAATGGCCAATTGTCTTCCCAGCGAGAGTCCGGCGCAACCGCCGCCGAGGATTAGCAGCTCACAACGCGTGGACATAACGCGGCTTTCCCTGCGTATTAGCTCCCGCGAGACCAACGAGGTCGCAGTGTAAACTTTTCTCATGGATGGGAGCGGGTACGTGGATCCGGCGCTGCGTAAGAAACGCGGCTGCGGCCTTGCCCGCGATCCGGACTTTCTTTCTCGTGGTCACCACCGCGCGTCCCCGCCATGGAGCGTAGTGCCGCAATGCGATTTCGTCGCCAATCGACCGGTACACTCTTGCCGCAATCAGAATGGCCAAACGCGCTCTTACGGGAAGATATCCAAGCCCGTTCTCCCCGGAAGCGTAGTAACGGTCCGCCAGCGAGAGAATGTTTTTCACCGCCCTGCGGAGGGGCTTGCGGGCATCCGGAGTGGCACTTGCAATTTGCGCCAGACGCAGGGAGGCTAATTCGCTCTCGGGAAGGTACAAGCGCCCGCGTCTCGCATCCTCCACTACATCGCGGGCGATATTGGTCAGCTGCATCCCGATCCCAAGGTCAATCGCGTGGGCGGAGGCCCGGGGATCGGAGGCCCCGAGCACACGGCTCATCATAAGACCGACGGTGCCCGCGACACGGTAACAATAGCGAAGAAGCTCGACTTGCCCGCTA
>CAYFRH010000042.1:8705-19559 GCA_964345345.1 uncultured Puniceicoccaceae bacterium
ACCGACGGTGCCCGCGACACGGTAACAATAGCGAAGAAGCTCGACTTGCCCGCTAATGCGCGCGAGGGAGAGATCCATCAAAGCGCCTTTGCATAATTCGGAAGGGACTTCCGGGGGAATGTCCTTTTCCCGGCTCAGAAGAAGGAAATCCTGTACAACGGGATCACCGCTGCTGCCCCTTTCAAGGTCTTTCAGGATAGCGCTCACTTTTCGGCGAGCTTCGTCCACATTCCCGCCTTCGTCGACAAGATCGTCAACGTAGCGACAAAATTGGTACAATCGGGCGCAATTTTCCGCCTCCCTTCCCGATAAAAACTTTCCGGCAAAGTGAAAGGACTTCCCGTGGAAACGCAAAACGGCGTGCGCGCTCCCCTGCGATGCGGGCACGGGTGAGCCCTCGCCCGGAAACCACTTTTCCGCTTTGGTTCCGGTCGGATTCATACCGGAAGCAATTTGGAGGAAGGCGGTGTTTTGACCGGCGGTATGATCCGGTCAACCAGTTTGGCGGAAGAGAGGACGCCGGGAACTCCCGCGCCGGGATGGGTTCCGGCCCCGACAAGAAACAGATTCTCCGGTCCTTCGGCTCGATTATGGTAACGAAACCAAGCTGATTGGCTGAACAGAGGGGCAATAGAGAACCCGGATCCCTTGTAACTAAGGTAATCCGATTCGAAATCGCGGGGTGTCATGAAAAACGGATCTGTGATTACGTTCCGTAATCCTGGCAAAAGGGAGTTGTCCAGAGCCGCTACAATCCTTTCCTGCAACCGTGGCCCCTCTTGTTTCCAGTCGATGTTCGCCTGCAAATTGGGAACCGGAGCCAGCACGTAAAAGGAATCGCAGCCGGGCGGGGCGAAGTCTGCGTCCGTCGCAGTAGGACGGTGAACGTAGAGGGAAAAATCCTCCGGCAATCCATCCGCCTTGAAAATATCCCGTAAAAGCTCTTTGAACCTCGCCCCCATCCAGATGGTGTGGTGAGCGACCGCGGGGTATTGTTTTGTCGTACCGAAATAGAGAACGTACAATCCCATCGAGAGGCGGCCTTGCTTGGTTTTCAGCCGCGCTGAAGGCCGGATGCTGTCGCGGGATAGCATGTTCCGGTAAAGATGCTGGGGGTCGGCATTGGAAACAACCAGATCGGCGCTAAGTTGCCGCCCGTCCTCAAGGACAATTTCCTTCACACGATTCCCGCGGGTCGCAAGCTTTTCCACTGTCGCGCCAAGCTGGATACGAATTCCCTCCTCAGTCATGAGCCCGGTGAGCGCATCAACAAGAGCGCCAGTGCCGCCCATGGCGAAATGAATGCCCCACTTTCGCTCGAGGTAATGAATAAGGCAGTAAATACAGGTGGTGTCGAAGGGGTTGCCGCCAACAAGTAGGGGATGAATGGAAAATGCCTGCCGCAGACACGGATCCTTCAAGTAATGAGAAACCATTCCCCATACGCTTCGATAACAACCGAGCCGGGCAAGATTCGGAACTTGGCGCAACATGGTGGCGACGGAATCGAAGGGCTTGTCGGAGAGTTCGCTAAAACCGACGTCAAAAATTTTCTCTGCGTGCTTTAGCAGCTGCCGGTATCCGTCCACGTCGCCGGGATTAAACCGCTCGATCTCTTGAAGCGTGCCTTCCAATGTGGATCCGTAATCAAACGTCCGTCCGTCCAGAAAGTGGAAACGGTACCATGGGTCAAGGGGAGTGAAAGTGATGTAGTCTTCCCGGTTTTTTCCAAAGAGGCCGAAGAGCTCGTCGAAAAGAAAGGGGGCGGTGATGACGGTGGGACCGGCATCGTGGCGGAAGCCGTTGCGCTCAAAAACCTGTGCCCGGCCACCGAGACGTTCGCAGCGGTCCACCACCGTTACGTCATAGCCCTTCGCCCGTAAGCGTAGGGCAGCGCCCAGCCCGCCAAAGCCGGCGCCGATGACAACCGCTTCAGCCACCGGGCAACTCCTCTAGTTTGCCCTGTAAACGATGAGCAAGACGCACTAATTCCCGCCCCGATCCATATGGCAATTGTGAAGCAGCGGTTTGCGCCTCGCTTAAATTATTATAGGCCTGCAAGCGGGCCTGTTTGATGGCACTGGTCAAAGATTGTTTTTCGGCCAGTACTAACACCAGATTAGCTCCCGCCAAACCGGTCTTATCTGCTTCATAATCTTTTAAATCGTCGTAGATTTGATACCCTTTCCCGAAAGCAAAGGCGGCATTCCGAGCCAGAGAGGTAAAGGATGCGTTTCCAGATGCCCTAAGCGGCATCTCAAGGGCTAACGAAAATAAAGGGCCAGATTTTGCCGCCGCTATTTCCAGGCAGTCTTTGGCGGAAACCGCCTCGTTGTTTCGCAGATCTCGCGTCTGTCCCTGAAGGGACTGATGAATGGTTGTGTGGATACAGTCCAAGCACGCGGGTAACTTTTCAGGACGTGATAAATCCGCGAGGAGACGGTAGGAGGAAGAGATAAGAAAGTCAGTCAGCGCGATGGCGGTAGATTCGCCGAACTTTCTCCAAACCGTTGGAAGTTTTCTTCGATCCTCACTGCGGTCTTGGAGGTCGTCTTGGATGAGGGAGGCATTATGAAGTAACTCCACGGAAGCCGCAATGAGGAAGGCGTCATTTTCATCAAGCCCCAACGCAAAAGCGGCATGGCTGGCGATTCGGGCGCGATTCTCGCCCCCTTTAGCGGAAAAATGATATTCCAAAGATTCCCGCAAAAAGCCCCGGTCCGCTTCAGTTTCAATCTGTAAGACCCGGGATAAAACGCTACGTAGGGGTAAGGACGGGGAACGGGTTACTGCACGAATCGTCGCCATAGAATTCGCTGCCTCAGAGGAAGGGGATAGAACCCTTCCCTCTTAGAGGCTTTTAAGGTTAGATTTACGCAGACGCTGGAGTACCTACTCCGTCTCCTTCGGATTTTCTCACCGCTATGAAGTAAATGAGAATACCGAAGACAGCCTTGGCAACAATATCCGCGATCGAATACCCTACTTGTACGAATGTGTTGGCGACTCCACCCTCCAGGCCGAGCATGGGGAAGAGGAAAACGATGGGATAGAAGGCCCATGCGAAAATCGTCAGAAAACGGGCTGTGTTCACAAGGGGGCGCGCGCCTGCGGGCTGGCTGTCAAGCGACGCTTTCAGACCAACAAACAACTCATATACGATCCAAAGGAAAGGGATCATGGAGAGTGACCACCATAGCCAGCGGACTCCGGCAGCATTAGAAATTTCCCCGGGATATCCGAGAAGAATCATTAATGCGGCAAGAGAGCCCAGTCGGACGCTTTTCGAAACAGTTTCAGATTTCGAGAGCCGCATGACAAGGATCAGCTCGACAAGAAGCAAAGGAACGGTCAGCAGCCAGTCCACATAGCGGTAGGCGTCGTTAAAGGCGACTCCAGTAGACTGAATCGTTCCGTTCACCACTTCGTAAGCGCCATCCCAACTGCCCAGAATGCGGACATAATGGTAGGCAGCAATAAACGTAACAAGCCCGCCAATCGTTAAGGCAGGCTTGTAATAGTGAGATACCTGCGAACGGTTCAACCACAAAAAGAGGGTGGTTGCTCCCATCGCGGCGATCGTGAAGGAGAAGAAGTTATAGACCAATTGGTATTGGCCAACGGTGAGTTCCTGCATTGTTTATATCTTTGGAGGTTAGCGTTTTGGTAGTTGGGGCATTCTGAACGAGACAAAATGCACGAAACCCCACTCCCCCCCTTTTTCAATGAAAGAAGCGAGTTTTCCGAAAAAAATGTTCGAATTCAGCCGGTATAGGTCACGTCTTCTGCAATAAATGTCCCCCTCCTCGACTTCCGAAAGCTCTACGGTTCCCCGACATTTCCTGTATCCCTTCATTCTGGTAACGAGCCTGTTCGCCCTCTGGGGCTTCGCTAACGACGTGGCGAACCCTCTCGTCCGGGCTTTTCGGGAGATTTTTCTGATTAGCAACGCGCAAAGCAGCCTCGTGCAGATGGCCTTCTATGGTGGGTACGCGACCATGGCAATTCCGGCGGCGCTGGTCATCCGGAAGATTTCCTACAAAGGCGGCATTGTGATCGGGCTGATTCTTTATGCGCTGGGCGCCCTGATGACAATTCCGGCCGCCGGCACGATGAACTTCACCTTTTTTCTTTTGGGCTTTTATGTGCTTACCTTCGGTCTGGCTTTTCTGGAAGCGACGGCCAGTCCTTATATTCTCTCCATGGGTCCGCGAGAGACCGCGACCCGGCGCTTAAACCTTGCTCAGGCCTTCAATCCGGTGGGTTCGCTCACCGGAATGATTGTCGCAAGCACTTTTATCCTTCAAAGGCTGCAGGTGGCGGAGTTTCGCGCCGAGGAGAGGGCCGCCCATCCCGGATATGCGGAAATGCTCCCGAGCGAGGTGAATGGCCTTATCACCTGAACGATGGAAACCTACGCCGCCGAAAACCCACAAGCGCACGAGGCCATGATGGCGCATGACCTCTCCATCGTAAAAATTCCCTATGTTGCCATTGCCGGGATAGTGCTCGTGTTATAAGTCAATCTACTTCTGCCAAAGATGCCCGACACCGGGCGAGAGAAAGAAAAAATTCGACTGGGACCGCTCTTTCGGTACCTCATTGGCAATATCCGCTACATTGGCGGCGTCGTCGCGCAGACGTTTTACGTCGGCGCGCAGATCATGTGCTGGACCTTTATCATCCATTACGGGATGACGCTCCTGGGCCTCAGTGCCGCCGAGGCCCAGAACTACAACATCCTGGCCATGGTGATTTTCCTCGGCAGCCGGTTTGCCGGGACATGGCTCCTTAAGTATGTCCACTCCGGAACCCTGTTGGCCGTCCTCGCCGCCGCTGGCTTTGCCTTTACGATAGGCGCCATTTTCCTCCGCGGCATGCCGGGGCTGTACTCGCTAATTGCAGTATCAGCCTGCATGTCGGTCATGTTTCCGACCATTTACGGAATTGCTCTCGGAGAGTTGACGCCTAACGACGCCAAGCTCGGCTCCGCCGGGCTGATTTTCGCCATTGTCGGCGGTGCCCTGCTGCCAAGGCTTCAGGGCGGCATTATTGATGGCGACGGGTTGCAGATGGGGTCGTTGATGTTGGAATCGGTGCGCCTCTCCTTTATTCTCCCCGCCTTCTGTTTCGTCATAATTGCTGCCTAGGGCCTTCTCGCCGGCCGCCTCAGTCGAGCTTCAGGAGGTCAACCTTAATAATCTTTGTCCATGCGGCGATAACGTCGCGGACAAACTTTTCCTCGTTGTCGTTCGTCGCGTAGTCTTCGGCTTAGGAGCGGAGTATTCTCGGAAAATCGCTTGCGGAAGCGGTGGAAATCGAGGGAAAGAGCATTTTAGATGACCGGCGGCTCGATGATGTCGGCGACGCGCTTGAAAACGTTTTCAAAAGATTCCATGCCGTCGATTTTGTGGACCTCGTGCAATTGGCTGAATTTCTCGATGACGGGCTTGGTCTTGCTCTCGTGTTCCTGGAGCCGTTTGACGATCTTCGCGGTGCTGCTGTCGTAGGGCATGCAGCGGTCGGTCTTGCTGCGCTCATCCAGACGCCGGATCAGTTCCAGCGTGGGCACTTCGATTTCAATTACCCGGGAGATGGTCGCGTCATGCTTCCGCAGAAGTCCTTCAAGGATGTACGACTGCACCAGCGTGCGTGGAAACCCTTTAAAGATATAACCCCGTACGCCTTTGGCATTTTCAAGGCGTTGTTCTATTAGCGGAACGACGATTTCATCCGGAACCAGCTCGCCGGTTTCGTAGAGTTTCTCGATCCGTTTGCCGGTCTCGGAACCCGAGGCGATTTCTTCTTCCAACATCCGCCCGGTGGCCACGTACTCGAGCCCAAAGTGGTCGGCAAGCGCCTTTCCCTGCGACCCCCGCCCGGAGCCCGGATAGCCAAATATGACAACGTTGAAAAGCCGCTTACGCTGCTCCTCCTTTACGATTTCAAGCACCTGCCGGTTAACCTCCTCAATGCTTTGCGTCGCATCCACTTTGTGCCGGACGCCTTTGTCTTTGTAAAATTGCAGGACCGGTAGAGTCTTTTCGTGGTATTCCTTAAGCCGGTTTCGGATGACGGTCTCGTTATCGTCGCTTCGTCCAGAGGTCTTGCCCCGCGTGACGAGGCGTTCCACGGAGACGTTTTCCGGCACTTGCAGGTCGATCAGGAAGGTCAGCGAGGTTCCCAATTTAATCATAAGACCCTCCAGAATATAGGCTTGGATGGTCGTCCGCGGAAAGCCGTCAAAAAGAAAACCATCCGCCTGCGCGTTCTCCGCGATCGTCTTCTCGATGATTTGCACAATGATCTCGTCGGAAACCAGACCACCCGCGGCAATGATCTCCCGAGCCTGCTCCCCGAGGGGACTACCCTCCGCAAGTTCCTTTCGCAAAAGGTCGCCGGTCGAAATGTACGTCAGGTTGTATTGGTTGATGAGAAATTCCGACTGCGTGCCTTTACCCGCGCCGGGAGGGCCAAAGAGAGCAATGTTCAGCATATTTTGTGAATTCCGGTTGTACGTAGTCTGCCATGTCTTGCATGAAGTCCCCTCCCGAAATGTCAATGGGCACCCTGAAGTGGAATTTTTCCGATTCGGGTTTCCCAATTCGATAACAGAAAAAAGCGCGTCGGCCCTAACCAAAATCCAAGGTCTGACCCCTTACGCCATCCAAAAGATAATGGTCACCCAGCCTACGGCCGCGTTGCCTGTAGGGCCGGGGCTTGTCCCCGCGCCCACAGTGCCTCCCAGCGGCGCCGGGGCCCTCGCGCAAGGCGAGGCCCTACAGGTAACGGAATCCTACAGGCAACGCGGAACCCTACGGGCACCGGAACCATTTTGTAGGGCCGGGGCTTGTCCCCGCGCCCACAGTGCCTCACCGACGGCACCGGGGCCCTCGCGCAAGGCGAGGCCCTACCCGACACAATCACAGGTATATCCGGCCAATAGCGTATCGGCCCCAGACCAAAATCCAAGGTCTGACCCCTTACGCCGTCCTATTCCACATGCGTATGCGGAAATTCAACACGAAAGAACTTCGCCTCCATGTCTTCGGGTAGATCGAAGAAGGCTTTGACCCTTTCGGTTTCGGGCATTCCCGGAATCGCCACGGTTTCCAGAAGAGCCGGCGTCTCGACGGTCCATTCAACCGCCTCTTCGAGTTCCACAGCCGAAAGAAAGCGCATGGATTCAATTGGGGCGCGTGCGTTGCGACGAAACCGTAAACGCCCGTAGCGCCCCTCGGGCAGTCCCAACCCGGCATGGGCAACTGCTTCGAGCCGCGGTTGTGCAAGCGTCGGCAATTTGTTGGTTCCAGCGGTATTGAGCGGATCGGTCTGAAGGTGGTATTCGAGCCAGTTGAAAGCGCCATCGCCATCGGGGTCGGCCTCCGGTTGCGACTCCGGACGTCCAACAAAGTCACCCCTCCAATGTCGCCATTGCCAGTAGGCGTACGGCTCGGCGGTGACCGCTGTGAGCTCAACGGAGGCAGCAAAGTTGATTCTGCGCCCGTCCACGATATTGCCGTCGAGTTCCGCCGAAAAATCGCCGTTACGCATAAGGAGTTCCCGGATCTGTGCGTAATCGAGATCCGGATTCTCTTTCAGGAGGAGCGCGGCCGCCCCGGAAACGAGGGCGGCGGCGAAAGAAGTGCCGCTCCGCTGACGGAAGCCGCCGTTACGGTCGAGGGTCAGGATGGCCTCCCCGGGTGACGCCAGATCCACGGATTCCTCTCCGAAATTGGAAGACGCTGCTAACCGGTCCTTTTCATCGGTCGAGGCCACCGCAAGAATGTTTTTCTGAGCCGCCTCCGCCGGTAGGAAGCGCCCCGCGCTATTATCCAAATCAAAACCGCCGTTGCCCGCCGCCGCGACCACCAACAGACCGGCATCCCGTGCGCGCTCCAAAGCCTGCTCGTAAAGCGGTTCGGGGGCGAAAAGGGTGTCACCGTAGGAATGGTTGGTAATAAGCACCGGGTGCCCCGCCTCCCGGAGGCTCCGCGCATAGTCGAGGCAATGCGCGAGAACGCTCCAGGGGTATTCGAAGTCGCCCGCCTTCAGCGGGAGCAGCGCCACCCGCCAGGATGCGCCGGAAATGCCGTAGCTGTTGTCGCCGGCGGCGCCGATCAGCCCTGAAACCTCGGTTCCATGTCCGGCGAGATCCTCCGCAATCGGGTCGTCGTTGTAAAAATCCCACCCGGAGAGGTCGTCGATCAAACCGTTCCCGTCGTCGTCGATCCCGTTCAGGTCGCCGGAGTCGTTGAGGGCGCCGTCCCCGTCCAGATCTTCCTCCGGGTTGATCCAGAGATTGTTGCCACCGGCGTAGAGGAAATCATTGTGGACCGTGTAGGCGTCTTCGTCGGTGAAAAGTCCGGAATCGATGACCGCCACGATGACGTCTGTAGACCCCGTGTTTAGCTCCCATGCACTTGGGGCGTCGACCACCGGCCAAAACCACTGGTCGGCGTAACGCGGATCATTCGGCTCCGTGGCGGTCGGAAAAAAAAGGTAGTCGGGAGAGACCGTAACAGACGCCGCGCCGCCCAAACTCCCGCGCAACCGCTCCCGCCACCGCGAAACCGCATCGAGACCCGCCTCGGAAAGACGCACCTGCCAAACCGGGGAAAACGGATAGCGACGGACGACGTCCAGTCCCATAGCATCCAGTTCGGCCACCGTGGTTTCGACCGCAGAAGGCGTAACGGAAAGCGCGAGATGGTCGGCCAGCATGGCTTCGGATCCGAGAAATTCCGGCACCCCTGCCCGCGGGTCCGCCGGCACTCGCCAGTATTCGACCGTGCGGAATCGGGTGTAAGGCCCCTCGCGAACCGACCAGAGGCGGATGCGGCGAAGGCTCCCGCCATCCAGGTTCTCCGTCACCCGGCTGGCCAGGAGTCGTGCCTCGGGGCGGGCGCGACGAAATGCCGTGGTGGGCTCCGGGAGCGATAGCCCAACGGGGTGGTCACCCTTTGGATGAGCCGAGGTAGTCGCCCCCGGGGCCGGGAGCCCGTCCGCTTCTCCTCCACTCGTGGGATCGCGATCCTGGACCGGACCGTTGGATTGCCAAATCCAAACGGCCAGTACCATGAATGCAAGGAACCCAAGTTTCCTCACAGGGTTGTTCTCGAAACAAAACACGCCAAAAAAATTACGGAAAAGGAGCTTCGTCGTCAGCCGGAGGATGATGAATAACGTCGCGGAAAAAAGTCCAAATTCTTAGGATTAGCTAAACTTATACTAAATTCACTTAGGATAAAATAGAGTTTTAGTATAAAATCCAAATTACACCACATGTCTCCGCTTTGCAGTTTTTTATGAAACCAAAAGCCTTTCTCAACGAAACAACGTACGAAATAGATTTGCCCGTCATTTCTCGTCGCCGTAATTGTTGCTCTTAGAAGGTATTTTAATAAGGCCCTTTCTATTTCCATATAAGTCTGAAAACTAACAATTTGTGAATCCAGAAAAGAGTCGCGTAATCCCTGAGTTAACTGGAATGGAAACAGTACAGATCCCCCAAGCAAAACCACCCCAATCCCGAGGAATTGCCAGTAGTGGATTTTCAAAGATGCAGGTTTATTT
This sequence comes from uncultured Puniceicoccaceae bacterium, assembly GCA_964345345.1. GTDB lineage: Bacteria > Verrucomicrobiota > Verrucomicrobiia > Opitutales > Oceanipulchritudinaceae > Oceanipulchritudo. The sequence goes on from CAYFRH010000042.1 coordinate 18,282, forward strand.
TACTATTATTCTGCGCTTTGGAATCCCCAAAACCATGGGCAATCTTTGGAACTCAGATTTTTCGTTTCAAAAAGGCCGAGGAAAATACGCTCCTAAGTTGTCTGCGGTACTACTCTCACTCCTTACAATTACACTGGCCCACAGCTCGGCGGCAGGCGCGACCAACCCCATTCAAAGCGATTTTGAGGATGCGACGGCTCAGTTGGAAGGCTGGTCAGCCTTCGGCGACACGAGCAATCCCCGGTGGGAGTCCGCCGGGGGCAACCCGGGCGGCTATTTCGCGGTCGAAGAAACCGCGAGCGGGGATATTGCTTATTATTCCGCTCCTTCCAAGTTTCTCAGCGACCAGTCGAACGCGGACGGCCTCGCCTTTGGCTACGATATTTTTTCCACGACAACCAGCAGCACCTTTACCGCCGACGATGTGGTTCTGGAGGGCGGCGGCTTGCGCCTGATTTACCGCCATGCGTTCGCCCCTTCGCCAAATGGTTGGACCAGTTATATCGTTCCACTTGAACCGGATTCGCGGTGGCGAGTAATGAATCAGGCCGATGCCTGGGACGGCGGAAACTGGGGTAATCTCTCGGCAGAGCCGGTTCCGTCGGATTTCGCGACGGTACTCGGTGCTTTGGATGCGATTTTCATCCGTGCCGAATACTGGTCCGGGAACAGTTCGCTAGGCGTCGACAATGTGATCCTGCAATTGGATGACGGTTCGGGAGTGGCCCCTCCGAATGAAGTCACGGCCTCGTGGCTGGGTGGGGAAGGTTCGTGGGGCGATGCGTCTTTGTGGTCGAGCGATCCTTTGGTCCCAAACAACTCTTTGTCCCGCATCTACGATGTGGTAATCGACGATGCCACCGATCCCGAATATCGAGTGGAATTGTCGAACGAGGTAGCCGTTGGTTCTGTTTTACTCAATTTTGGCGGCGCAGAACTGCGGCAATCGGGGGGAATCTTCCAACCGGGGAATCTAAACGTGGCCAACGGAACCTTCCGATTTGAAAACGGCGCCCTTCTTGCCGATGCCGACCTGACGTTTGGAGCCGGAGGTAGTTTCCGAACCGATTCAAATTCGGATACCCGGTTCTCCAACGTGACGCTGACTTCAAACTTCAGTTTAGTCGATGATTTCGGCTCGATTTCGGTCGATGCGGATTTCGACCTCGGTGATTACACGCTGACCCTCTTTAACCGCGGTTCCTCGCTTAATGTGGATGAAGACCTGACCCTTGCCGGCGGCACGATTTTTTCGGATCCGGAACGCGGCAGCACGAC
>CAYFRH010000043.1:0-14981 GCA_964345345.1 uncultured Puniceicoccaceae bacterium
AGCTAAGGAAAACGCTCCCGCCCCTGCCTCCATCGTCCTGTTTTTCGGAGGCGGGGGCGGGAGCGTTTTCCTTCGCTTCTTTCACCTCTTCTTTCTCCGGGACGGGAGCTGGCGGGGGCTCCTCCGCCTTCTCCTTCTGTTCCTTGTCCTCCGGGGCGGGAGGAGGAGGATCATCGGTGGAAAACCGTTCCGGAACCTCCGGTTCGACAGGAGGCGGCACGGAAGGCACCTTGATCGCGGGGGCGTCGCTCCCGCTTTCCGCGGAAGCGTCCTTATCCGGGGAGGAGGTCGTTTTCCGGGGAACCGCCTTACGGGCCGTCTTTTTTTTCGGAACCGTCTTTTTAGCAGTCCTTTTCCGGGTCGTCTTCTTCGCCGGAGTGCTCTCCGGATTTTCATCAAAAGCAAGGTTTTCTTGTTCGGAACTCATTTGGATTTAATTGATTGGGAGCGGTGGAGGCTGCCTTCCGTGGCAAGGGCAAGAAGGTATTGGACCTGTTCACGCAGAAAGCCGGGATCTCCATCATTGTGTAATACCGTATCCGCTCGCTTCATTTTTTCAGGAAGGGAAAGTTGGCGCCCGCGACGCTGTTGTATTTCGTTTGGATTCATTCCCCGGGCTCGCAAACGCTTTTCCTGCAGGTCAGGCTGACAACTTACGCAGACGGTCCAATCGAAGAATTTCTCGAGTTTTTTTTCGAAAAGGAGAGGAATCTCCACCACAAGCAGAGGAGGTTGTTGCCTGACTTCCTCCATCCAAATGGCTCGGATCCGTGGATGAACAAGTTCTTCCAAATGTCGCAGGGACTCGGGATCGGAAAAAACCCTACGTCCGAGTTTTGCCCTGTCAATCTTTCCTTCCGCGTCGAGAAGGTCCTTCCCGAAAGCGGAGGTGATCAATCCGATCAATTCCGTATCGGAGGCGAGCAGCTCGCGCACGAGGTCGTCGGAATTCACCGTGCGCGCACCGGATTCGCCGAACATTCGCAGAGCGGTGGACTTCCCGCATCCAATTCCACCGGTTAATCCAAAATTCATAGACTCGGGCGTCGCGTTCGCTTCGTGATCAGGGGCAGACTATTTCCACAAATGGAGATAGGATACCCGGCGGGCTCATCAAGCCAATTTCACGGAAGCGCGAAATAACATTGCCCGCGAAAGCGCGATCAGGCCAGGATATAGCCTTCGGATAACCGGTCTTTAAGCATGACCCCTTTTTCAGCATCGCAGAGCCCGGAGACGGTCCGGGATCATATCCACGCCATCGGGGAAACCTGCTTCCCGCGCCAGGACCTGCGGCGTATTGATCACCTGCTCGAGAAGGTGCAGGCCCTCTTCAGGGGAGAGCATTCCCCCTACCAGGCCAGTGACACGGCCTACCATGATTTTGAACATACCCTTTGCGTGGCGGTCTGCTGGTCGGACATGTTCGCCTCGCTGGTCCGGAACCAGCCCCTGCTTCCGGTAGGCTATTCCGAGTTTCTTCTCGGGATGGCTGCCTGCCTGCTCCATGATACCGGCTACCTGAAAGAGCAGCACGATCCCGCCGGTACGGGAGCGAAATTCACCCTCGTTCACGAGGCCCGCAGCTGCCGCATCGCACGGCGGTTTCTTCTTCGGCTGAACTGGCCGGATGCCGCCGTCAAGCTCGTCCAGCGCCTGATCGTGGCGACAGGCCCGCGCGCCGTTATCGAGGCGATGCCCTTTGTCAGCCCTTCGGAGAAGATCCTCGCGCAGATGCTTGCCTCAGCGGACTTTCTCGCCCAGATGGCGGACCCCGAATACCTGCGCAAGCTCCCCGCCCTCTTCGATGAATTTGAGGAAATTGACAAGCTACGTGGCCTCAGCCAAACGGAACGTCCTTTTCCCAATCTCGACACCCTCGTCAATGCAACCCCGTCCTTCTGGGAACAGTTTGTCCTTCCCCGCCTGAAGGACGACTACGCCGGGGTCTACCGGCTGCTCAACGACCCGTATCCCGAAGGGCCCAACTTCTACCTCGCCCAGGCTGAAGCGAATATCGCCGCCCTGCGGCGGCATCCGTCCTCCTTATGAAAAAAGTCCTGCACCCGCTGTTTGCCGCTCTTCTCCTGCTGGCCGGCTGCGCCACCGGCCCGAAATTCTACTCGGAAGATTATCTTGCCAGTATTTCGGAACGGCAGTTCAGCCAGCTAAAACAGGAACTTCCCCGCGCCGACGATCCGGAGGCAGTGGCCATGGTGGAACGGGTGAGCCGCCGCATCGCCGAGGCAGCCAGCGAGGACATGCCGGACGCCGACTGGGAATTCGTTCTCTTTCAACAAGAGAGCGCCAATGCCTTTGCCATGCCCGGGGGGAAAATCGGCGTTTTTACCGGCCTTCTCGAGCTTGTCGAATCAGATGCCGAACTCGCGGCGGTCATCGGCCACGAGATCGCCCATGTGGAGTTGGAGCACGCCAACCAGCGCATGTCTGCCGAGACCCTGCGAGCCCTCGGCGGGGTCGGAGCCGCCGTCCTCACAAAGGACATGAAAGAGGACGAGCGAAACAAGATCCTCCTTGCCTATGGCATCGGAACGCAGGTCGGCGTGATCCTCCCCTACAGCCGGTACCATGAGTCGGAGGCCGACCGGCTGGGCCTTCTGATTTCCGCCCGCGCCGGCTACGATCCCCATGCAGCCCTTTCCTTCTGGGAAAAAATGCAGGAAGCAGGCGGGAAAAAGCCCCCGGAGTTCCTTTCCACCCATCCCTCCTACCGGACGCGGATGGAGACGCTCCGGGAAACCCTGCCGGAGGCCATGGAACTCTACCGTTCCTACCACCGGTAGCTTTAGCGTTGACGCCCAGGGAGCGGAACCAACAGATGAATATAAATGAGGGTTCTCCTGCTGACGGTCTTTTTGAGCCTGCTCCTGGTGAGCCTTTTTCTTGTCCTTTTCCTCGGGGAACGCCGCCGCAAACGCTTTGGTAGCTCCGAACAGGAGGCTTTGCTTCCTTTCGACGACGAGGACAGGAATCAGAATCCCCCCTCCGCCAAATCCCACTAATTCCACCATCCAGCGTGTTTAACCGATTTCGGCCCTTCCTCCCATGACCAAGGCCTCCCCGACCGCGAAAACGATCGAATACGATGACCACTACGTCCGCCTTTTCATGCTCGCGGGCATTATCTGGGGCTTTGTCGGCATGCTCGCCGGCCTCCTTATCGCCTTTCAGCTGAATTTTAGTTTTCTCAATCTCGAACTGCCCTGGCTGACGTTTGGAAGGCTGCGGCCGCTGCACACAAACGCGGCCATTTTTGCCTTTGTCGGGAACATGATGTTCGCCGGCATGTACCATTCGACCCAGCGGCTGTGCAAATGCCGTACGGCGAATGACCTCCTCACCGGAATCCATTTCTGGGGGTGGCAGGCCATCATCGTCGGAGCCGCCGTCACCCTTCCCCTCGGCCTGACCCAAAGCAAGGAATACGCCGAACTGATCTGGCCGCTCGACCTTGCGGTCGCCGGGATCTGGGTCGTTTTTGCGGTCAATTTCTTCTGGACCCTCGCCCGGCGCAACGAGCCGACCCTTTATGTCGCCATCTGGTTCTACATTGCGACCATACTCACGGTCGCCCTGCTCTACGTCGTCAACAACCTCGCCCTGCCGACGTCGCTAGTGCACAGTTATCCGATTTTCGGCGGGGTAAAGGACGCGCTCGTGCAGTGGTGGTACGGACACAACGCGGTGGCGTTCTTCCTGACCACCCCGATTCTCGGGATCATGTATTATTACATCCCGAAGGCGGCGGACCGCCCGGTTTACAGTTACCGCTTGAGCGTCGTCCACTTCTGGTCCCTCGTCTTCATTTACATCTGGGCGGGCCCGCACCACCTCCTGAACACCTCCCTTCCCCACTGGCTGCAAGCCCTGGGAATGCTCTTCTCCCTCATGCTCTGGGCGCCAAGCTGGGGCGGCATGCTCAACGGCCTTCTTACCTTGCGCGGAGCGTGGAACAAGCTGCGCTACGATCCGGTCCTCAAGTTCCTCGCCGCCGGGGTGACCTTTTACGGAATGGCGACCTTCGAGGGTCCGCTCCTGTCGATCCGCGCGGTGAATTATCTCAGCCACTACACGGACTGGACCATCGGGCATGTGCATGGCGGTACGCTCGGATGGAACGGCTTTATGGCCGCGGGCATGTTCTACTTCCTCGCCCCGCGGCTGTGGAAGGCGAAACTGTATTCCATCGGCATGGCCAACATGCACTTCTGGATCGGCCTCGTCGGAATCCTTCTCTACGTCGCCTCCATGTGGGCCAGCGGCATCTCGCAGGGGCTCATGCTCAACGGTACAGTCCAGGAGGGCACCGTCCTCGCCTACCCGAACTTTCTCGATACGCTGAACGCGATTCGGCCCCTCATGCTGACGCGGGCTGTCGGCGGCACTCTGTACCTCGCCGGTTGGATTCTCCTTGTCGTCAATATCTATATGACGATCAGGGGCGCGGAACCGGTAAACGGCACGATCACTGTGGAAGCCGTCGATGAGGAGGAAACGCGCGAAATCGAGGGCTCCATCGGCCTCGCCGGCACGGTTTTCAACTGGCCCATGTTTTACTCCTTCTGGGTCATCCTCGGCCTTTCCCTCTGGTTCTTCGGCGACGGCCTTCTCCTGCTGGCCGGGATCGCCTTTACGACCTTCTTCTCCCTGCTCGCCATCGTCCACTTCCAGGCGACAAGCGCGCGCTGGAGTGACTGGTACGAGAAGCTCCTCGGCAACTGGGCACCGTTCTCCATCCTCGTCTTTATCGCCGTGGCCATTGGTGGCATGATCCAGATCATACCCACCCTCGTCGTGCAGAAGGCGGAAAATCTCGAGGATCGCGTGCAGGTTCCCTACACTCCGCTGGAGTTGGCCGGTCGCGACATCTACGTATCCGAAGGGTGCTACAACTGCCACAGCCAGCAGATTCGCACGATGAAGCCCGATGTCCTCCGCTACGGAGACTATTCCCGCATCGGGGAATCCATCTATGATTATCCCTTCCAGTGGGGCTCGAAGCGCACAGGCCCCGACCTCGCCCGTGAGGGCGGCAAGCGTCCCGATGGCTGGCACTTCGACCACATGCGCGAACCGCGGAAGATCTCTCCCGGCTCCAATATGCCTCCCTATCCCTGGCTGCTTGAAAAGGAAACCAACTACGCCGCTCTTCCCGGCAAGATCGCCGCCATGCGCACCCTCGGCGTACCTTATCCCGACTGGACAAAGGAGGAAATTTACCAGAGCGTCGAGGAACAGGCCGCCGGCATTGTCGACAACCTTGCCGGAGACTTCCGCGAAACCTCCACCGATAAACAGATCGTCGCCCTTATCGCCTACCTGCAGAAACTGGGCACCTACGAAGACGTGGAAAGCGCACGGGCCCGTATGGAATCGGCCCGGGCCACCAACTGAGGCAAGGTCATGAAGGATCGAATCACTTTCGAAGACTGGTCCGCGATCATTACCATGGTCGCCTTTATTCTCTGCTTTCTCGCCTTTCTCTACTTCTGCTGGCGGGCCATCCGCATGAGCCGCCGTCATCGCGAACACATGTCCAGCCTGCCCCTCGAATCCGAACGCAAGGAACCTCCCGAAAATGAGCAATGACCCGAAGCAGGCCGGCGGGGAAAACCTCCGCCCCCACGTTTACGACGGCATCCGGGAATACGACAACCGCCTCCCCAACTGGTGGCTGTGGACCTTCTACGGAGCCATCATCATCTCCGTGGTGTATTGGTTTTCCTGGTATAATGCCGATATCATGACCCCGGACGGCAAGGCAGTGCAGCAGGAAATGGCCAAGGTCGAGGAGGCCCGCCTCGCCTCCATTGGTGAAATCAGCAACGACACCCTCTGGCAGATGGCCAACAACCCGGGCTTCGTGGAAAGGGGTAAGGAAACCTACCAGAGCAACTGTGTGGCTTGCCACGGGCCCAACCTTGAGGGTGGTGTCGGACAAAACCTCGTCGACGACGAATGGAAGTGGGGCAACCGGCCCATCAGCGTCTACAGTGTCGTCGCCAACGGTTCTCCCGACAAATCGGCCGGCATGCAGGCATGGGTAGGCGAATTAGGGCCGCAGAGAGTCAGCCAGGTAGTCGCGTATGTGCTCAGTCATCACAGTCGCGACAGTATGGCTTCGGACACCACCCTGAACCCGCCCGTCGGGCTGTAAGCATTCCCCCATGAAGGCGAAGACTCCGAACCTCGACACCGTCACCACGATCAACGAGGACGGTTCGCGCTTTTTCATCCATCCCGCCGATGTGCGCGGCAAATGGACGACCTGGCGCCGGATCACCGCGCTCCTTCTCATCGGTATTTACATCCTGCTGCCCTGGATCCCGATCAACGGCTACCCCGCCGTTTTCCTCGATGTCATGGAACGGCGCTTCCATCTCTTCGGCTTCACGCTGGCCGCTCAGGATGCGTGGCTGCTGTTCTTTTTCGTCTCCGGTCTGGCTTTTCTTCTTTTTTATATAACCGCTTTCCTCGGGCGCGTCTGGTGCGGCTGGGCCTGCCCGCAGACGGTCTTTCTGGAGCATGTCTTCCGGCGTGTGGAACGCTGGATCGACGGCGACGGAACCGCGCGGAAGCGCCTGGACCGGGCTCCCATGGATCCGGCCAAGCTGCGCAAGCGCATCCTCAAGCACGGCATCTACCTTATCCTCGCGGCTATCATCGCACACATTTTCCTCTCTTATTTCATCTCCATTCCGCAACTTTGGGAATGGATGCGCCTGTCCCCGCTGGAGCACTGGCAGGCTTTTCTCTTCATCGTTGTTTCGACCGGGCTGCTCTATTTCAATTTCGCCTTTTTCCGGGAGCAGCTCTGCATCATCATCTGTCCCTACGGCCGCTTCCAGTCTGCCCTCCTCGATGACCACACGAAGAATGTCGCCTATGATTACAAGCGGGGCGAGCCGCCGGGACCGGTCAAGGACCCGGAGGCGGGGGACTGCATCGACTGCCACCGCTGCATCCAGGTCTGTCCGACGGGAATCGATATCCGGCAGGGAACCCAGCTGGAATGCATCGGATGTACCGCCTGCATTGATGCCTGCGACGAGATTATGGACAAGGTCAAGCGGCCGCGCGGGCTCATTCGCTACGCCAGTGACGCCGAACTGGAAGGCGGGCGCACAAAATGGATTCGGCCCCGCACCATTCTCTACACCGCCCTGCTGCTGCTCGGCGCCGCGGTGGCCGGGTTTTCCTTCAGCTCGGTGGAAAAAGCCACCACCTCCGTCACCCGTATGCCCGGTTCCCCTTTCTATGTGACAGAGGATTTCGTCCGTAACCAGTACCAAGTGCGCCTCATCAACAAGGCCGGAGAAAACCTGACCTTCTCGGTAGCGGCGAACCGGGAGGACCTGCCCTCCCCCGTCCAGACCTCCGGCTTGACGGGTACGGTGACGCTGGCCCCCATGGAGGAACGGAACACTACTTTTGTCGTGCAAGTCCCCCGTGAAGCCTACAGCGGGGCTTTTCCCCTCGAAATCGTCGTGGAGGTCCAACCCGGCGCTTTGCGGATGCTCGAAGAGGTCGAATTCCTCGGGCCCAATCCGGAAATGCTCAAGCGGCAACAGCCGTAAATCCTCTCTCATGACCGACAAAACCGCCAGCCGAAGAACGATTGCCTGGCCGCTGTGGCTCGGCGTTCTCCTCGCTTTTGTTCTCCTCATCGGGGCCTGGACGCTGCTGATCTACATTGCCGTCGAAAACAAGCCGGAAACGGTTGAAATCGAACAACCCTGAGGCTCCTCTGGGAAGTATGCCGGTCATGCTCGTGGTCCTTTTTCTCTTTCAGGGCGGCCTTGCCTTCGCCTTCAGCTATTTTGTCTGTACGATGGTCCTTGCCGACGAGGAGGGCTTCCGCACGGCCGCCGGCATCGTGCGCAAAGTCCGCACCGCCACAATCGGTTTCTGTGTCCTCTTTCCGCCCTTGCTCTATCTGGTCTTCCTGAAAAGCCTTCCTGCGGATGAACCGACCAACGTGGCTTTCTGGCCGGCCCTGTGGATGTTGATCCTGCTCTTCTCGGTCGCCCTTGCTCTGACCGTTGCCTTGAAGCGATCCGCCACTAAACTGAAGATCGATCATGATTGATGCCTCCTCCATCACGGGCCCGTGGCCGGCTTTTGTCGCCGGCCTCGTGACGAGCCTGCACTGCGCGGGAATGTGTGGTCCGCTCGCCTGCTACCTTACCCCCGCCGCCGGTTCGAGCCAGTCCTTCGGCACCGTGGCAGGGCTGTACCATCTCGGGCGTCTTCTTTCCTACACGACCATCGGGGCGGTGTCTGGAGGCATCGGTATGGTTGCCCTCGGTTGGGTCGAGCTCTACCAGCATTCCCTGAGTCGCTTTCTGCCCTACCTGCTCGTCCTCTTTTTTCTTTTTGTCGCCCTTCGTATTGATAAATGGCTCCCGCAGCCGAAAGGCTTCGGTAAAGCGCTCGCCAGGGCTCGCCTGCGTCTGCAGCGAATGCCGCGTCCGGTCGCCGGCCTCGGCATTGGCCTCCTCACTCCCCTGCTGCCCTGCGCTCCCCTCTACGCCGTTTTCGGCCTTGCCCTCATGACGCAATCGCCCGTGCGCGGGGCGGAATTTCTCCTTCTCTTTGGTCTTGGGACGCTGCCTCTGCTTTACGGAGTCCAGGCAGCCTACTCGCGATGGCAGGGCGCCGTGTCCCCGCTGACGATTTCCCGTCTCCAACGCGGGGTGGCCTTCCTTGCGGCGGTCATCCTCGGCCTTCGCCTTTACTTCTTTGAAATCGGTCAGGACGGCCTTTTCTGCATCAGCCTGTGAAGACGGATTCCGCGAAACCCGGTCGCGGACGCGCGGAGGTGCCCGCAACGCGCACCTGCATCCATTGCGGAACGCCCTTCTCCACAGGCGCCCGCGGGGATTCGGCCTTCTGCTGTAATGGCTGCGAATATGTCCACCGTCTCCTCCACAAGGAGGGCCTCGAGCATTATTACGACTTGCGCGATTCGAAAACGCCCCCGGTCTCTCCCGCCGTTTTCCAGCCGCGTGACTTCACCTGGCTGGAGACCCGGGTGGCCGAATTGGAAGCGGTTTCGCCGAAGACGGCGGAAATGGTCTTCGATCTCGAGGGCATTTCCTGCGTCGGCTGTGTGTGGCTGATCGAAAGGCTCTTCCGCGAGCAGCCGGGAGCGGTACGGATCGAGATCAACACGCAGTACGGGCAGGCACGCCTGCAGTGGCGGAGCGGAATTTTCCCGGTGGTGGACTTTGCCCGCGAAATCCAGCGGTTCGGCTATGTCCTTGGTCCGGCCGGGGAACGTCCGCAGGAGGAAAGCCGTCGTCTTCTTGCGCGGCTGGGCCTGTGCGGCGCGTTCGCCCTCAACGCGATGCTCTTTACCCTGCCGCGGTACCTCGGGATGGAGCCGGATTTCGCCCTCGCCCCCCTCTTCGAACTTCTCGCCCTGCTTTTCGCCACCCTGAGCCTGCTCACCGGCGGGAGTTACTTTATCAAACGCGGTTGGATGGGCCTGCGGCAGGGCGTTCTCCATATCGACTTTCCCATCGGCCTCGGCCTCGCCGTCGCGTATGGCGGTTCCCTGCTTGGTTGGTGGCTCGGATTGGAAAGTTTTCTCTACTTCGACTTCGTCGCCATTTTTATCTTTCTCATGCTCGTCGGCCGCTGGGTGCAGGAGCGCGCCCTCGAAAAAAACCGGCATCAGCTCCTTAGTCGCAACCGTTCCCCACAGAAGGTCCAGGTGGTTGCCGACGACCTTTCCGGCGATCATAGTGCGCCGCTGGAAACCCTTACCGCCGGGATGCGTTTTCGCATTCTGCCCGGGGAAATCGTGCCTGTGCTGGCGGAACTCGATTCTCTGCGGGGGGGCTTCTCCCTCGAGTGGATCAATGGCGAATCCACCATGCGCGAATTCCATGGCGGGCAATACGTCCCTTCCGGCGCTCAGAATATCGGTCTCGAGCCCGTCCTCCTCAAGGCCCGCCAATCCTACGCCGATTCCCTGCTCAAACGCCTCCTCGCCTCCGCACAGGGAGAGGGCCGGGACCGCCGCCTCGAGGGGATCCTGCGCGTCTATCTCACCGTCGTCCTCGGTGTCGCCTTTGCCGGCGCAGCGGTTTGGTGGGGATGGGCAGGCCAACCGCTGACCGCGATGCAGGTCTTTCTCTCCGTTCTTGTCGTCTCCTGTCCCTGCGCCATCGGAGTGGCCGCGCCTCTCGCCGAAGAGTGGGCCGTTCTGCGCCTCCGTAACGCGGGAGTGTTTGTGCGCACCCGCGGGCTCTTTCGCAACCTCGCCCGCATCGGCCACATTGTCTTCGATAAGACCGGCACCCTGACCCTGGAGGCCCCGGCGCTGCTGAATCCGGAGACGCTCCGGAACCTTTCGCCCGCGGACCGCGCCGTCCTCCGTCGCATGGTCCAATCCTCCCTGCACCCCGTTAGCCGGGCGTTGCGGGAGGCTCTTCTCGCCCTTCCCGAGGAGGACGAGCCGCCCCCCTCCGCCCTGCGCCTCCACGAGGAAATCGGCATGGGAATCGAAGCCGTCGCCGACAACACATCCTGGCGTCTGGGCCGCCCTTCCTGGGCTACTTCCGGGGATCGCCCTCCTTCCCGGAAGGAGACCGTTTTCACCCGCGACGGATCCCCCTTGTCCTCCTTCGCTTTTCGCGAAGCCGTCCGCGAAGACGCCGCCGCCGACCTCCGCGAACTCGCCCAGGACCGCCGCCTTACCATTCTCTCCGGCGACCGGAAAGAAAAGGTCCGCGCCTTGGCCCGCGAACTCGGAATTCCCGACAAAGCCGCTCTCGGTGATCAGTCTCCCGACGAAAAAGCCCGCTTCGTCGAAAAGCTGTCTGCCGAAGGCACCCTCTACCTCGGTGACGGCGCCAATGACGCCCTCGCCTTCGACCGTGCTTCCGTCCGCGGCACCCCCGCCACCCCGCATGGTCTCCTCCAGGACCGCGCCGATTTCTTCTTCACCGGCCGCTCCCTTGACGGCATCCTCCGCCTCTTTCACATTCGCGACCGCCGCCGCCGCGCCCTCGGCGCCGTCTTCGCCTTCACCATCGCCTACAACTTTTCCGTCGTCGCCATCGCCCTCGCTGGCCACATGCATCCCCTCCTCGCCGCCATCCTCATGCCCCTCAGCTCCCTCGCCTCCCTCGGCATTGTTGCCGGGGTGTATCAAAGGGGTCAGCCCTTGGATTTTGGCATACGTCGAAGATAACGGCTCACATTACTTGGATGGCCCATCTGCAAACGCTCGGCGATCCATCGATTGCTGGCAGTCGTTTGCTCTCTCAACCGCCGACTGAGGTCGATCTTGCATGGAGCCAACTTTGGAAAAAAGCTTAAGTCCTTTTCTTCCATCTTGTGGATTCTTAATTCCCTCTGAAATACTTCTTCCCATTGCCTCTCTCTCAACTCGTGTAATTGAAGCCCTCCCCAATCGAGGGCAGGATCAACCCCATCAAAATGCGTCTGTACATTTCGACGAAATTCCTCACTTCCCATGATCCAGCAACCTTCGAACTCCTCACGGAGCTGTGCCTGTTTTTCCGGATTCCCTTCTTCGCGGGTCTCCAACCATTTCTCATAAGCTTTCATCCCTTCCAGATTGTTCGGCAGATGCAAAGGTCCAAGAAAGCCGGTGCGAACCAAGCGCGAAGGCATTTGCTCCCTCCAACACTGTGCATAACTGGATGGCATGTGATGACGCAAATCTGTGACGGAGAGAATACCAGCGCGCACGGGATTTAAGTGAACATAATCCACCACTCTACGCAGGGGATCCCCAGGCTCTACCAGCGGAGACTTAAACCGGCCTTGGAATACGTGCCCGTGCTCACCCCGGAACCGGTTAAAGCGATTTGCAAAAGTGCCCTGAAGCCATTGCATTCCTTCACTTAAGTTTGCATCAGGTGTTTCAATAATGGCGTGATAGTGATTCGACATTATCGCATACGCATGAAGCAGCCAGTTACAGAAATCCGCTGCTTCGAAGAGCGAGTTTTCAAAAGCCTCTCTGCTACCGAGATCTTCAAATAAATCCTTACGATAATTTCCGCGGCTTATGACATGGTAGATCGCCCCTGGAAAAGATATGCGTGGTTTTCGTGCCATGCCAAAACTCAGGAAAGAATTCCCAAAACCACTCAACACTGCCTTCCGCCAGATTATAGGTGGCGTTCATACCAAAATCCAAGGGCTGACCCCTTAGCCGAGACCTCAGGGGTTGCTGAAAAAGGTGTGCACCGCCTTGCGGCTGCGGGTATTGAGCACCTGGCCGGGGGTGAGGGCGCCTTTGCGGGCGACGAGGACCCCGCAATGCGTGAAGGCGAGGTCCTCGGTAGCGTGGGCGTCGGGATTGATGGCGCAGAGAACGCCCTTTTCGGCGGCGAAGCGCCAGTGGCGCCAATCAAGGTCCATCCTCCAGGGATTGGCGTTAAGTTCGATAACGACCTCGTTGGCGGCGGCGGCCTCAATTACCTTGCGCACGTCAAAGGCGTACGGTTCGCGCCGCAGGAGGAGACGTCCGCTGGGGTGGCCGAGGATTTTGCGACAACCGGTATCGGTCTCGAGAGCGCGAACGATGCGGCGCGTCATCTCCTCACCGGAAAGACCGCTCATGGAGACGTGAATGGAAAGAACGGCGTAATCGAGTTCCTGAAGCAGGTCTTTCTCAAAGTCGAGACGGCCATCCTTGAGGATATCGACTTCGGAGCCGGCAAAGAGGTGGGCTTTGTCGCCGGATTCCCGGTTGAGCTTGCGCAAGCATTCCAACTGCTCACGGAGCCGGTCCTCGTCGAGGCCATGGGCCTGGAAAGAAGCCTTGGAATGGTCGGCGATGCCGAGGTACTCCCACCCGTGCTCCCTTGCGGCGCGGGCCATTTCCTCGAGGGAGGCCATGCCGTCGGAGGCTTTGGTGTGGTTGTGAAAGACGCCCCGCAGATCGGCATGGGTGACGAGGCGGGGAAGGTTGCCCTTCTCCGCCAACTCCAGTTCGTCGAGTCCCTCGCGCAGCTCGGGCGGGATGAAGGTAAGCCCGAGGGCGGCAAAGAGGTCCTTTTCCTCTTTCACGTCGGAGCGGGCAAGCGGACGTTCGAAAGCCCGTGCCCCGTCCTCTGCGGGTTCGTCCCCTTTCTTAAAAATGCCCCATTCGGAAAGGGAAAGGCCCTTGCCGAGGGCACGCTGCCGCATCATCACATTGTGGTCCTTGGAACCGGTAAAGTGATGAAGGGCGAAAACGTAGCGATCCTCCGGGACGACGCGGATATCAGCCTGGAGCCCGCCCTCGAAGCGGACGCTGGACTTCGTTTCCCCATGCGCGGTCACCTCGGTAACATTGGATCGCGTGACAAACCAGTCCATGATCGGCTTCGGCTGCGAAGAACCGACGATGTAATCGAGGTCTCCGACCGTCTCGCTTCCCCGCCGGAAACTCCCGGCCACTTCGGCGCGCTCCACCTCCGGCAGGCGGCGCAATTCCTCCAGCAGCGGGAGGGCCACTCCCTGCACGTCCCACCAGAGGTGCCGGCGCCCGTAGGCGATGCGGTTTTCGATGCCGCGGAGGATATTCTCCACCGATTTCTTTCCGAAGCCGGAAAGTTTGGCCACGCGGCCTTCCTCGCAGGCGGTTTTCAGGGCTTCGATGCTCTCCACCCCCAGTTCGGTATAAACCTTGCGGATCTTCTTCGGGCCAAAGCCCGAAATCTCCAGCATTTCGAGAAGGCCGTCGGGAAGGCTCTCCCGAAGTTCCTTGTAAAGGGGGAGTTCCTCGTCGCGCCGAAGCATGGCGATCTTCTCGACAAGGGCCTTTCCGATACCGTTGACCTCGGCGAGCCGATCTTCCGCAAGCAGCGTATCCAAATCTTCATCAAGGCTTTCGAGGGCGCGGGCTCCATTCTGGTAGGCCCGGATCTTGAAAGGATTTTCTCCCTTCAATTCGAGCAAAGTTCCGATTTCCTCGAGCCGGGCGGCGATTTCGCGGACATCCATAGGCAAAGGAAAAGCTCCGGCGGGACAAATCGCAAGACCGCAGGAATGTGCGCGAAGGGTCACCGGCCCCGCAAGGCACGCTGCCGTCGCCGCGCACGCAGAAGATCCCGCACAAAGGGCGCGAAGCGGCTTACCTCCGCCCCCCTCTGCGCCTGTTCGGCGGCGATGGCATAAGCGAGCCGCCATTGCCGGGCAAGCGTACGCCATGCCGTTACGACGCCGTACTGCGGATCGTAGATGTGGGCGGCCTCCGAGGTGACCCCGTTCACCTCCATTATGCGCAGGTTCTCACCCCGGCGCAGCGATGCCTCGTCCGGGGCCTTCACATCGAAGCGGCCGAAAGCGAACCCAGGCGCGGTTTCGGCCCAGCTCTCCACCGTCTTCCGCAGAGGCTCACTGGCGAGAGGCCGCCCGTCCAGAAAGAGGGAACCGAGGGCGTGCGTTCCCAGCCTTCCGAGCGAAACCACTTCCCCCTCGCGGGGAACTTCCTCGAGCCGGTCGCGGAAACGGCGCAGGAAAAGCGAAAGCTGCGCGACGGTGCGGGGGTGACGGTGCAGCAGCGCCTCGATGGTCGACCGTCCGTCGCCGTGGATCTGTAGCTGCTTTTTCATGACAACGGAAATGATCTCGCCCCGTCGCCATGAGGGAGCTTTGGCGTAAAAGATCCCGGCTTCGCAGCCGTCGAGGTGTTCCTGCAGCAACACAGGAAGGGAGGTTTCGGCAAGGACCTCTTCCGCCTGTGCCCGATCTTCCACGATCCTCACCCCGATGCCGCGCTGCCCTTCATCCGGCTTCAGGACAACGGGATACGCAAGGGAAAGCTCCCGCATGGCGGTGTCGAAGGCGAGGGTCCTGGCTTCTGCCGTTCCCGCCGGCAGGAGGCGCCATTTCGGCAGCGCCGCTCCCGCTCCCGCAAAAGCGGACAGAATATCGCCTGTGCCCGATCTTCCACGATCCTCACCCCGATGCCGCGCTGCCCTTCATCC
>CAYFRH010000043.1:15081-19544 GCA_964345345.1 uncultured Puniceicoccaceae bacterium
TGTCGAAGGCGAGGGTCCTGGCTTCTGCCGTTCCCGCCGGCAGGAGGCGCCATTTTGGCAGCGCCGCTCCCGCTCCCGCAAAAGCCGACAGAATATCGCTCTTGCTCTCACCCAGAAAACCGCCGTGCGGCATGAGCGGGTTGGCCGCCGTAACGAGCATGGGATTTCGGTAGCGAAAAAGTGAGTACAGTATTACGTAGACAAAGAGAGGCCCGTACATCTGCCACGAGGGCCAGAACTCCCAGCGAATCGCCCGCAGCCACTTTCCGCGAAGGCGCGCGCGCCCGCGAAAAGTAAGGAGAGGAAGCAGGTAGTGAAGCAGCAGGTACACCAGCAACCCGGCTCCGATCAACAGGGGAAGGGCCAGCGCCTCGTAAGCCCCGTAAAACTGTTGCAACTGACTGCCGGCAAGGTAGGCGAGGCCGACCAGCAGGGGCGTCCACAGGGCCGCGGCAAGGGCGAAGACAAAAAGAAAACGCCAGAAGGGGGCTCGCAGCGCCCCCGCCGAGAAGTAGGTAGCCGCACGCGTTCCGGGCAGGAAGCGCGTGACAATAATAATCCACAATCCGTAGCGATGAAACATTGCCTGCGCCCGGTCGAGTCCTTGTCGCGGAACGAACCAACGCGCCCAGCGATGTTCCAGCAACGGACGCCCGAAGTGGTAGCCCGCCGCATACAGCAGGCTGTCCCCGATGAAAATACCCAGAAAACTCGCCAGCACCGCCGAGCCATAGCTAAGGGTCCCCGACGCCGCGAGGAGGCCGGCGCTGATGCCGGCAAGATCCTCGGAGGCAAGGGTCCCGACCGCGATGACAATCATGAGGAGAATGCGCCCAAGGCCGCGAATTCGCTGCCGTTCCTCTGCCGCAAAGGGTTCCCATGCGGCCGTGCGCGCTGCGAGAGGCGCGTCCCGCCGGCGGAGAGCCTCCCCCTCCCCGACCGCGCGCAAAAACGGAACCCATTCCCGTGTCACGATTCCGGGCCTGCGCAGGACCAGCAAATGCCCGCCGTCCTGAAGGTCCGTTTTCGCCTGCGGCATCAGGCGGGCGTGCTCCCGGGCCGCTTCCACCGGGATCAGGCCGTCCGCACGGGTATGAAAAATGTAGGCGGGCCCGTTCCAGCGACGCAGGTAACGGCGCAGCGGTCGCTGATCGGTGTGCAGGAACTGGCGCGCATAACCGAGATGGAAAGGCTGCTGCGAAAAAAAACCGAAATGAGGAACGGTATATTTCACAGCCAGAAGGAGGCCGACCTGCAGCCGGTGCACAGCTTGATTCAGGTCGTGGTCACCGAAAAGTTCCAACTCCTGCACGCCCAGCCCGGAAAGGAGGGAAAGGGACCGCACTTTGGCGGGTGCCCGACGGGCAAGCTCAATGGCGACACCGCTCCCCATGCTGTAGCCTCCAAGGTGCACTCCACCCCAATTTCCGGAGGCAAGGAAGCGCTCCATCCATTCCGCCTGCGCGGCAATGCCGAGATCGGAAAGCTCGCGCGTGGAACCTCCGAAGCCTGGAAGGTCGGGCAGGAGGACATGAAAGCCGGCACCGTCAAGTTCCTTGGCCAGTCCCAGCAGGGATTTGCCGGCGACGGGACTTCCGTGCAGGAGAAGAACGGTCGGAGCTCGACCGCTGCCCCACTCCCGGTAGGCAAGGCGGATTTCTTTTCCGCGCTCGTTCGCAAGCTGAATTGTCTTTTGATCGGGGGCGGGGCCGGACGTCGGGGGCAGCAGCATCCAGACAAGGTAGGAAAGCAGTAATAGCGCCCCGTAGGCGAGCAAAAGCTTCTGTTTACCAAAACCTCGTATCATGCGGGCACGGTAAGAGACAGCTCCATTTCCCGCGGTGCCGCGAAAACGGAACCGCTGCGTTCATAATAGGCGACACGGGCTTTTCCGGCCCCGACCTGAAGCCGTAATTGACTGACTGTGCGGGCATCCTCCCGGTCCATGCATAAACCGGCGGCGGGAAACCCTGGATTCCGGCTCCGGAGCGCCTCCGCTGCTTCGGTAAGCCCAATCGTCCGCCCGGCTGCGAAGCGACTCCAGAATTGTTCCCGGAGGCGGGTCACCTCCGTGGCCTTGTAGGAAGAGGTCGTCAGAAACGCCTCGGCGGTGCCGGAGCGGCAACCATGGATCGAGTCCGTCCGGAAGTGGCCTCCCGCCGCTCCCTGCAAAGCAAGCAGGTGAAAGGGCTCATACCGGTTCAGGTCCGCCTCCTTGAGAGCCTCCCGGACCTGCGTGACCTCGCGATGAGCGGCCAGATCCATCAGAAGGAGGCCGCGGCTGCGCCGTTGTTTTTGTCCGAAGGCCTTGGCGGCTCCGGCCTCATACCGATTGAGAAGGGCCAGAGCAACTCCATGGGCATTTACGGAAAACCAACTCCCGCCGCCTTCGGGATCGCGGGGTGCGAGCACCGGAACGCCGTCCACTTCCGTTCGTCGGGGCGGTTCCGCCCGCGCGCGCAGGCGCCGCTCGTCACGATTGAAGCACAGCCACCACTCTCTGGAGGTGCCTCCCCAGGCAAGCGTGCACATCGGGCTCAGGCCTTGAGACTCGCCTCATGCCGAAGGGTTGAGGGCGCAACTCCGAACCCTTCCGGGAATTCCACCACGCCCAATCGCGTCGCGATGGAGACGACAAGGGCATAGTGATGAATGGTATGGCTAAGCAGAAACTGCAGCTCTCTTCGCAAGGAAGACTGGCTGAAAGAGGGATCGCCCCCGTCATCCATGCGGATGCGGACGCTTCGGTCGAGGTCGGCATCGGCGAGATTCGCGAGGGCCTCAAGGTGCTCCCGCATGCGATCGCGGGCGATTCCGGGATCGGTTTCAACCGTTTTGTCGCGGCTGCGGGCGTCATAGTCGACTTCTCCTTCCTCCCATCCGTCAAGGAAGGCGGCATAATGGTCGAGATTATGCCGGAAATGTCCTCCGATCGTGCTGTTGAAAACGCCCTTGCTGACTTGCCGGTAATGATCGGCACGCAAGTTCTCCAGAAACTCGATCCCCTGTTGCAGGCAGGATCGGTTGGCGGCCTCCAATGTGTTCATCCCCATGCGAGGAAAAGGGTAGGACATTCATTCCCGGAATGGCAAACTTCCTTCCGGATTTCTTTTCCAAGGGCGATCTTGCTCCGGCGGAATTCCTGCGCTAAGCACTGAGATCAATGTCCCAAGACCCTTTCAATTCCGTGGAAGAGGCCATAGATGCTATCGCCGCAGGCCGGCTGGTTATCGTCGTCGACGACGAGGACCGGGAAAACGAGGGTGATCTCATCATGGCAGCCTCGCGCGCTACGCCCGAAACGGTCAATATGATGATACGGCACGGACGGGGACTCATCTGTGCTCCCACCGTCGAACATCAGTTGAAGCGACTCGGGCTCAATCCGATGGTCGCGAACAACCGGGAAAGCCACCGCACCGATTTCACTGTTTCCGTCGACGCCGCCGAAGGGGTCACCACCGGTATCTCCGCAGCCGACCGCTGCGCGGCCATCCGCATCCTCGGGGACACGAAAGCCACCGCCGACCAGCTCGTTCAGCCCGGGCACGTCTTTCCCCTGCGGGCCCGCCCCGGTGGAGTTCTGCAACGGGCCGGGCATACGGAAGCAGCTGTCGACCTCGCTGAGCTGGCCGGGCTCCCGCCCGCCGGCGTCCTTTGTGAAATCCTGAACGAGGATGGCAGCATGGCCCGGCTTCCCGAATTGCTGCGCTTTCGCGAAGAATTCGGACTGCGGCTCATCTCCATCAAGCAGCTCATCGAGTATCGGCACAATCGCGAGAAGCTGGTCGAGCAAATCGCAATGCAACCCTTTACGAATGCCTTTGGCGACTGGAACCTCCATGTTTTCCGGTCCCTTACCGACAATCGCATTCACTTCGCGCTCACCATGGGGGAACTCGACGAATCACCCACGATCGTACGCGTGCAGTCCGAGTATATCCTCAACGACGTATTCTCTGCGAAATCCGGCGGGCACGGGCGTAATGTGGAAGCCGCCATGGCCCGTATCGCCGCGGATGGACGTGGCGCCTTCATCTACATGACCCAATCATGCGCAGGGCTACAGATTCCGCATTCTTCCTCCGGAGATCCCCATCAGTGCAGTCTCGAGCCCGTTGACATGGATTTCCGCGGCTATGGTCTCGGCGCGCAGATCCTCTACATGCTCGGTCTGCGGCGCATCCGGCTCCTCTCCTCCTCCCAGCGGCGTCATATCGCCCTCGAAGGGTACGGTCTCGAAATTGATGACTTTCTCCCGCTGCATTCCTCCTGACCAACCACCTGCCGCAGCAACCACTCGCACCCCTTTTCGACCCCCTCTCCCATCCTGCTTGGTTCCCATAGGCTGCTTTGTATCGTTAGAATGGTTATCGGTTAAACCGATCAATTGGGGTATTCATTACGAGGTAATGCCGCAGTCGCTTCTTAGGGGCTGCGGCATTATTTTTGGATTCTCGCTG
>CAYFRH010000044.1:0-19156 GCA_964345345.1 uncultured Puniceicoccaceae bacterium
ATGGTGCTCAGGGCGGGACTTGAACCCGCACGACCTAAGTCACACGCCCCTCAAGCGTGCGTGTCTACCAATTCCACCACCTGAGCATCTTTGGAGATAACAGACGAAGGGAAGGGACCCGGTGGGAGCAAGGATTTTCTGCGCGATTTTTTCGGGCTCCCGCTTCCGTTCCGAACCTTCGTTGCGTGCTTGACCTGTCTTGACGATGTCTATGGGAATGAACTCCTCCGTCCTCTCCGATCATGGCCGACGAATCCGATCCGAAACCAAACTCCAGCGACGAAAGCCTGGACCTTAGCAGTTTGTCTTCTCTTTCCCTTGGCCCTGACTGGGGAAGCGCAGAAAAACCGCGTGGAAAAACCCCGCAGGAACGAGGCACTGACCGGGAAAAGGGAAGCAGCACCGGCCCCCGGCGGCAGGAGGGAGGACGTCGCGGTCCCCCGCGCAGACGCCACTCCGAAAGCGGAGGCGGTCCCCGCAAGCGCGACGTGCCGCGCCATCGCGAAAGCGAACCTTTTCAGCCGGTTGTAGCGGTGGATTTTTATCCGGAGGAAGAACCCTTTAAAGTGTTGATCAACGCCATACGCCACTCCTGCCGCACGTATGAGCTTTTTGAAATTGCCCGGCTGATCCTCGACAAGCCCGAACGCTTTGTGTGTGTGGCCCGGGATCCCCTGCAAAAGGAGGGTGAACCGGCGCGCCTGTTCGCCTCCGTGCCCGACGGATTGCCGTTCCGCAGTGAGGAAGAGGCCCTTAGTCATGTCTTTCGCTTTTTTCTGGGCGACTTTTTCGATCTGGAAACGGTTGAGGCGGAACCTCCCTCCGGTTCTTTTCAGATGGTCCATAAATGCGGCATGACGGGAGAGATTATCGGCCCGCCGAACTTTCACCGCTATCAGGCGTTGTTGAAGGAGCACCATGCGGCGAATTTGCAGCGGGTTCCCTTCGATAAAATGGTGGAGCGGCTGGAGTCGTCCCGCGAAGAAGAGGACATCAACGCGTGGCTGGAGCGCATGAAGACGCAGACCCACTACCGCGTCAAAGGGCAGGAAGATACCGTACTGACCACTCCCGAGGACGCGCGCTTGTACCTGCTCACCCATTCGAAGGAGAAACTCGTCCGGCCTGCTTATTCCGCCCGCTTCAGCGGGCGCGTACTGTCCCGCCTGCCCGATCGCGATCCCATCCGTCTTTCCGTCGAACACCACTTGGAGCAGCAGAAGCGATTTCCTCTCGATACCGCCAATCATCTGCGGGGACGACTGCGCCGGTTGAAGTTCGCGGTCTACAAACGCGGTTCCAAAGGAGTGTCGTATGTCTGCGCGGTGAAGCGCCGGTTCCGTCGGCCCGACGAGGTGATGGCGGACAATCTTCAGGAACTGATCGATTTTATTGAGGCCCATCCAAACTTTCCGGCCAAGGACCTGCCGAAAACCTTTCTCGGTATTCGGGGCGCGGATGCTCCGTCCCCGGTCGCCCCTCAGGAAGGAGCAGAAGCGGAACCTCCTTCCGAGCAGGAAAAGCCTTCCCTCAGCGAGGACGAAAAAAAGGCCCTCGCCCAACTACGGAACGACCTGCGTTACCTCGTATCCGAAGGTTATGTCATCGAATACAGTGATGGCCGGCTTTTTGTTCCCCCTGTTCGGCAAGAGGAAATCAACCGGGTGGAAAAGGAAAAGCAGGGCAAAGAACATCCGGAGGCCGCGGAAAAGGAATCTACTGAAGAGAGCGAACCCGATGTCGGGAGCGAATCCCCGGCGAAAGAGCAAGCAACTGCGGAATACGAATCTTCTGGCAATAGCGAGGCGGCTGTAGAGAAGGAGTCGGCAACGGAGAACGAGCCGGCCGTTGAAAACGAATCTCCTGCGGCGTCCGAGGCTTCCTCCGGGGAGAAGGAATCACCAATTGTGCCGGACCCTGAGGCTACGGAAGAGCCGCTGCAGGAAGGGCAAGAAGAACCTCCTCTGCCGCCTGATCCCGAGGCCCCCGCTTCCGCAGAGGGCGAGGATGAGAACAGAACGGGGAATGAGCGGGAAGCCTGAAGGAGGCCAAGCGGCTTCCCTCGATGAAGTCCGCACCCTCAAGGAATTGAAAAAGGCAGTGGCCGCCTTTGCCCGGGAACGCGACTGGGAGAGGTTTCATGCCCCGAAAAACCTCTCTATGGCGATGGCCGCCGAGGCGGGTGAATTAATGGAGCACTTTCTTTGGGCGGACGCGGAACAAAGCCACCAAACGGCCAAAAATTCGAAAGAGGTTGCCGACGAACTCGCCGACGTGGTCATTTACGCCCTCGAGTTTGCCAATATCACGGGACTGGACCTCGCTTCCGCCATCGAGGCGAAAATGGGAGAGAACGCCCGCAAGTATCCCGTCGAAAAGGCCCGCGGCAACTCCCGCAAGTACACTGAGTTATGAAGACGGGATCGCCCGCATTCCCGCGAACAGGCCAACCGCTCCGATCAGGATAAGGGTTACGCCCGTGAAAAGGCCGCCGGGTGAAAAGGCCGACATGATGGCGAGGACCGTCCCGCCGAGAATGGCGAGGGCGGAAGTAATAAGCAGGACGCGGACGGTGTTGCTCATGATATAATATGGGAATCTGGAGGGATCAGGCCTCGTGGTCGAACCATTTGTAGCCGAGGAGCCTTCCCCATGCGTAAAAGAAAAAGGAATACAGCCATGCTCCGCGCCGCTGCAGAACCCACTGCCCGCCCGTTTCCCGGAGCACGTTCCACGCGCGCAGCCGTTCCAGCCGGCGTTCCAGCATTTGCCGGCGTCCGTAGTGAACTTTCAAGGACGAAAGCCGCGGATTCTCCTCGCGGTCGATCAGGGAAATCAGGTAAAACCGCCTTCCGCTTTCGGAGACGCAGAAGAGGGAAATCAGGACGAGGGCCTCGCAGCCGAGAATTACGGCGAGATGGGTGGCACGGGCGGAAAGGGCGGGTTCCGGCCCTGTCCAAAGGAGGCCGAGAAGGAAGAGAAGGCCGAATCCAGCCGCAGCCGAGCGGGTAAAGATTCCCTGTCCGGGATGGTTCCGCAAGCGGGGAAAGAGATGAAGCTGCGCGCGTGTACCCAGAGCAGCGAGTACAGGATAGAAAAGCACGAGAACAAGGACTGCGAACAGATCGGGCATGCGAGGTTCAACCATGGGGATCCCGGAAACCGCAGCCGCGGCGAAAGGAACGGATCAGGTAAAGGGTGCGACGCCCGCGCTTGTCGAGCCAGAGTCGGCCCTCCGGATCGATTCGGGCAAAGCGCTCATGAAAGAGATTTTCCAGTCCCTCGTTGACGAGGCGGTCCTCCGGCAGGGCCGCCTCCATTTCCCTTCTCGTGACGCCCCGGTCGCCGGCCCGTCCGGCCAGAAGGGTAAGGACCATCGTCGGCGAGGCTGCTTGAGCGGCCGGGTACCAGCACAAGTAGGCCAGCCCGAGGCTGAGAGCGCCGAGGGCGGCGAATGCGGTCTCCGTTCCTGTCGATTCCGGCAGCAGGAAGGTACCCCCCGCTGTCGCAAGGAGGGCGGGGCCGACAAGGATTACGGCGGCAAGGGCGCGGAGATCGTCGGAAGGTCTCCGGAACCGCCACAAGGCCACATGAACGGCAAAGCCGGCAAGGAAGGCGGCGGCCGCAAGAAGAAATGATTCCCAGCTCATGCGGATCAGGTTCCCTCCATGGCGATTGGTTTGGCCTGGGGCTCCATTTCGGTCAAGGGGTGCCCGAAGGCGATTTTCGGATACACATTGCCAAGGGGATCGAGCATTACCTGCAGGAGGACGGGTTTGCGCGGGTCCTCGTAGAGGAAGGCGAGGCCTTCGGGGATCATCGACGGCTGATCAATGCTGCGGGCGGTAAGGCCGTAGGCCTTGGCGACGGCGGCGAAATCCGGGGCGCTGTATCCCCAGAGGGTTGAGCGGTAGCGCTCATGAAAGTAGCTTTGCTGGAATTGACGCACCATTCCATGGCATTGGTTGTTGAAAAGAACAATCTTCACAGGCAACTCGTTTCGAACCACCGTTTGCAGTTCCTGGAGGTTGAGCTGAAAGCCACCGTCACCCGCAATGAGGATGACCGGCTTTTCCGCGACCGCGAGACAGGCTCCAATGGCAGCCGGTAATCCGTAACCCATCGCGCCCATGCCGCCACTGGTGAGAAAACGCTGGTTGTCGGTCAACTCGAGACATTGTGCCGCCCACATCTGGTGCTGGCCGACATCGGCCAGCCATGCCGCAGCCGTCCTCCCTCCGGTGTGACGAGAGAGGGCCTGCAGGAAAGAACAGGGATTGATCGCGTGTTGGCTGTGGTATTCCTTTTCCGCCGGCCATGCGGCGCGCCGTTCCTTGATTTCGTCCTGCCAGGTCTGTAGTTGCAAATTGGGGACTGTAGTTTTCGCATCGAGAATGGCCTTGGCAAAGGAGCGAAGATGGCCCTCGATCCAGTGGCACCCGGGGACGCGGTTGTTGACCTCCGCACCGTCAAGATCGACATGAAAAATGGTCTTATCCTTGCGGAAGCTGTCTGTATCCGCTCCGGTCTGGCGGATATCCAGCCGGCTGCCAATGACGAGAAGCCAATCGGCCCTTCCAATGGCGTAGTTGGCCCAGCGGTTGCCGTAGGAACCGTGGAAGCCCACCCGAAGCGGATGTCCGTGCGGAAGGAGATCACACCCGAGAAGAGAACCGACAACGGGAACACGAAGCTGTTCCAGCATATGCCGTACCTGCCGCCGGTTATCCGTATGGGCCGCTCCACTACCGGCAATGACGAGAGGACGCTCCGCCGCGGCAAGCGAGGTAAAGAAGCTTTGCGGTAGTTGCGCGCGGAGTCCGGGGGGAGCCTGGGCGGGGGAAACGACATCCTCCGGCACGGGCGGATCGGCGAGGACGGAATTCTGGACATCCATGGGGATATCGAGAAGAACCGGGCCCGGGCGGTCGGCCACGGCGAGGGCAAAGGCCTTCGCGAGCAGGGTGGGCAATTCTTCCGCCTCCGGCACCAGCCATGCCCCTTTGGTAATCGGCTCGGCCATCGTGACGATGTCCGTTTCCTGAAAGCCGAGCTGACGCACGCCCCGTTTCCCTTTCAATTCGTGGCGATTCACCTGTCCGGTGATGAAGATCGCCGGTACGGAATCAAAATAACAGGAACCGATCCCGGTAAGGAGATTGGTCGCTCCGGGCCCGCTGGTTCCCATGGCCACGGCGGGACGCCCGCGTATGCGCCCGTGAGCATCCGCGGCGAAGGCGGCGGCCTGTTCATGATGGACGCTGATGATCCGTACGGAGCCGCGCCGGTGCAGGCTGTCGAGCATGTGGGTGATCATGCCGCCGACCACCTCGTAGACGCGGTCCACGCCCTGCACTTCAAGAAACGCCGCCAGATAGTCCGTTGCCTTCACCGAAGCCATCTCTTTCGTACCTTGAGGACGAACCCTCTCAGGGCAACACCAGATCCCGTTGGCGGGCGTGTTCCTCCTCGTTAAGGAATAAAAAATTGGTTGCTGTCGTTTCGGCGGTAACCTCGGACAGCGGCGAAGCGGTTCCTTCGACGAGGGCGTAGGCCATGTAGCCGTGCCCGCTAAACCATGCGATCAGGTCATTCGGGTGGTAGCCGAATTTCGCGCTCCATTTACGCAGCATTTCGGAGAAGACGACAGGTTTGTCCTCTTCGATCAAGCGCTGGGCACCCTTGAAGGCGAAAAACTCGCCTCCCTCAATGTCGCATTTGATGAGGCGGACCGGACGGGGTAGAGCCTTCCGTATGTCGTCGAGGGGCCGCAGTGGAACTTCGATTTCAACATCGCCCTCTCCGTCAAGAAGCTTGGCCTCGCTGGCGGCAACGGAAATTTGCGGATGGACATGAAAGGAGACCCTTTTTTCGTTATCGGATACGCCGTGCCGATGGAGCTCGATCTCCCCGCAGCCGTTAAGGCGGCGATTTTCAGCGAAGGTGTCCGCCGTGGCGGGGATGGGTTCAAAAGAGTGGATCCTCAAGTGGGGGTAGAGGCGCTGCAGACCGAGGCTGTAAAAGCCGACATTGGCCCCGATATCCAGCACGGCCGGGTTGGCATCGGTAAAGGAACCGGCCAGCAGGTCGAGGGTCGCGAATTCGGCTTTTTCGTAGGCGCCGAAATTCAGGGCTTCCACCGGAGCAGACCGCATTTCCACCTCCGGGAAGAGTAAGCTAATGGGGGGATAATCCCACTCTGCGAGAACGCGACCCCTTTCCAGACGCAGAGCTTTGAGGTCGGTGTGACGAAGAAAATCAGCGTATTCATGGAGGACCTTGTGATGCGAGGACATCGCCTCGATGAAGGCCGTCTTGTCCAGTTCACCGTGGCGGTAAGCGTGAAGGATTTTCTGCAGGCTCATAATAAATCAGGAAAAGCTTTTCATGGTTCGCCGGAACCCCTCTTCCGGCGGGATCATGGCTTTCCAGCCGAGGTTTTCGAGGACGGCGGTATCGGGCATTTGATCCGGCGCGGCGCTTTCGTGGCGTTTGCTTTCAGGCTGAATCTTTACCGGAAGCGGTGCCCGGGGAGCAATGCGGGCAAGCAGTTCCGCAAGTTCGCGGACTTGCAGAACGCCGTTGGGATTGCCAATATCAGCTCGGCAACCGTTGGCCCCCTGCAGCAGCAAGGTGAGAACGCCGGCGACGGTATCTTGGATATAGGAAAATGCCCGTCGGCCGGTGCCGTCGCTTTTCAGGCGCAACGCTTCGCCGTGGAGGGCGTTGCGGAGAAGCTCCGCGAAGACGCGGTCGTCCCCGCCAAGGTTCATTCCCGGCCCGTAGGTATGGAAGATGCGAGCGATCCGGAGAGGAAGCGCGCGTTCCCTTGCGTAGTGATAACATAATGCTTCCCCCGCGCGTTTGGCCATCGGGTAGAGGCTGCGGGGCGCTTCCGGTTCCGGCTGGCCGTAGGCTTCGCTGCTGCTGAAAAAGAGCCCGGCCTGCAGATTCACCGGATCCGCCTGTCGCAGAAGATCCGCTGTCAAAAGGGTGTTGGTCCCGAAGAGCCCCCCGGGATCGGCGGCACAGGCTTTCGAGGTGGCCGGGCTGGCGGCGTGAAGAAGAAAATGCGCGGAGGAGGCGCATTTTTGGCGGAGCCGTCCTTCTTCCAGAATGTGAAGGGAAGGGGAAGGCGATCCGGGCGCGTCCAGCCACGGAAAGCGCGCGCGGGCCTTGGCCGGGTCCCGAACAACCAGGCGCAGGCGCAGGTCAAGGTCTCCTTCGAGGTCGAGCCAGGCAAGGAAGCTCGTGATCCACGCCGGGATCATTCCGGTCGCTCCGGTAATGATCCATTCACTACGCGTCAGCCCGTCGGTCGGGATTCGTTCCGCGAGAGCGGCAAAATCGCTCGCGTACACCGCCGGCAATGCCTGCGTGACGGGATTGTTCATGGCTGTGTCCGGCAGGATTCCGGGTGCTCTTCCGGAAAGCCGTGCTGCTCCGCGACGATATAGAGCATGCGGCCTTTGCCCTGGTCATACACGCGCGAGAGATAAGTCCCGATCAGGCCGAGAAAAAAGGACTGCATGCCGATGCCGAAAAGAATGAGAAGGACGAGGGTGGAAATCCCGGCCGGTGGCAGGGTGGCGAAATCGGGCCGGAAAAGATAGATCCCGAGGTAGGCGAGGGCGAGGAGGATCGAGCCGGCCGTGATGATCAGTCCGAAGTAGGTGGCCATTTGCAGCGGCTTTGCGGAAAAGCAGATAATAGCGTTCAGGGCGTAGCGGATGCAGAAGAGCAGACCGGCCGAGGACTCCCCTTCCGCCCGGGGCGCGCGGTCGTAAGGGACAAAGACCCGGCGAAAGCCGACCCAGTTGACGAGGCCGCGCAGGTACCGGTCCGGTTCGCGCAGACGCCGCAGGGCAAGGACCACTTTGCGGTCGAGGAGGCGGTACTCGGTCGCTCCCGGTGTGATGCGAGTCTCGCTGAGGTGGTAAATGAGCCAGTAAGAGATTTTTGCTCCGAGGCTTTTGATCCAGTTGTCGTCGTTGCGTTCCTGCACGACGCCGTTGACGATCTCCGCCCCTTCCTCCCACTTCCTGACCATTTCCGGAATGTATTCCGGCGGGTCCTGCAAGTCGGAAAGGAGAGTAACGACGGCGTCGCCGCCGGCATGGTCGAGGCCGGCGGTGATGGAGGCGTCAAAGCCGAAATTGCGCGAGTAACGAAGGTATTTCCAACGTTGATCCTTGGCGCAGATCTCCAGTGCCACCTCCCGGGTGCGGTCCCCGCTGCAATTATCGAGGAGAATGACCTCGTGGTCGTAGGCGGGAAGGTTTTCCGCGAAAATCTTCGTGACCCGCTCGTACAGGCGCGGAAGATTGGTTTCCTCGTTGTAGCAGGGGGCAATAATGCTGATTCGCTTGCGCATGAGAAAAACGCTACCAGACCTTCCACGGGGCGCGTCCACTGCTCCATAATTCATTCAGCAACTGCGATTCGCGGTAGGTGTCCATTGATTGCCACCACCCCTCGTGACGATGCGCGTGAAGCTTGCCGTCGGCGGCCATGCGCGTGAGCGGTTCCTGTTCGAAAACCGGATTGGGCAGGCCTTCAAGGTAAGAGAAGACTTCCGGTGCGCAGACCATGAACCCGCCGTTGACATAGGTTTCCTCCAGTTGGGGCTTTTCCGCAAAGCGCCCGACAGCCCCCCCGGGTTCGAGTTCAAGCGACCCAAACCGGCTTCCGGGGTGAACGGCGGACATGGTACAGGCGGTTCCGGCCTCCCGGTGAGCGGCGATACTGGCGGAAAGGTCGATATTGGAGAGTCCGTCCCCGTAGGTAAGGAGAAAGGTTTCCTCGTTCTCGACGTAGGGCTGGATGCGGCGGATACGTTCCCCCGTCATGCTTTCGGCCCCCGTCTCGGCAAGGGTGACCGTCCAGTCCTCCTCCGCATGGGAATTATGATAGCGGACATCCGGGGACTTTCCCAGCTTGAGGGTCACGTCGCAGGTGTTCCAGAGGTAGTTTTTGAAGAAGTCCTTGATCATTTCGCCCTTGTAGCCGAGGCAGAGGACAAACTCGGTATGCCCGAAATGGGCGTAGTACTTCATGATGTGCCAGAGCATGGGCCGGTTCCCGATGGCAACCATGGGTTTCGGGCGGTATTCGGTTTCCTCGCGCAGGCGCGTGCCCTGCCCGCCGCATAAAATGACAACTTTCATGATTCCCTGGCCATGGTTCCGGTGGTGCTCTGCCGGCAAAAGCGGTGAAGCTGATCTATGACGTAGTCGAGCATGACCCGGGTGAGCCCCGGATAAACCCCGACGAAAAGGGCGCGTTGCAGGATGGCGTCGGCGCCGGGCAGCTCGCCGACCACGCGAAAGGCCTCCGGAAATTCGCGTTGCCAATGGACGAAAGCGGGCTGCCGGACGAGATTCCCGCCAAAGAAGGTTCGGTGGCCGATACGAGCCTTGTCGAGAAAGCGGGCCAGTTCGGGCCGGTCGAAGGGCGCGTCTTCCTTAATCAGCATGAGAAAGCCGAACCAGCTCGGATCGCAGCGGCGGGTCTCTGCTTCGGGCCACAAATAGCCATGCTCCGCCGACCAGCCCGACGCGTGGCCGGGCAGGCAGAAATCGAAAAATTCTCCGAGATCGTCGAGTCCCCTGCGCAGGTAATGCCAGTTCGCCTTGCGGGCTTCGATAAAGCGCGGAAGGCGCTCCAGCTGAACGCGACCGATGGCGGCTTGCGGATCAAGAGGCTTCAGGTTGTAGCCGAAATGACTGTAGATGTACTTGTGATCATAACCCTTGGGGAGGTCGCCCAGCTGCCAGCCGAAGCGGTTGTTACAGGTATTGTCCTGACCGCTGGGGCACCAGCAATCCCTTCCCCAGTCGCGAAAGCTTTCCACCAGTTTCTTCAGGCTCGCCTTGTGGACGATATTGACGGCTCCACCTTCGCCCATGGTCAGATGATGCGGCGGGTAGAAAGATTGCGAGGAAAGGTCCCCGAAGGTCCCGGTCATGCCCTCGCGGAAGTTTCCTTCCTCGTCGGGGAAGCGGTAGTAGCTGCCGAGAGCGTCGCAATTGTCCTCGATCAGCCAGAGGCCGTGCCTGCGGCAGAAGGGCAGCAGGACGGACAGGTCAAACGGGTTGCCCATGGCATGGGCGAAGATGACGGCCTTTGTTTTCCCGGGACGAAAAGCCGCTTCCAGCTGGTCCATGCGGGGATTGAGGGTCAGCGGGTCATTGTCGAGGAAGACCGGGACGAGCCCGGTTTGAAGGATGGGAGCGACGGTCGTGGGAAAGCCGGCAGCGCAGGTAATGACCTCGTCTCCAGGCCGCAGCCGCCGGTCCCGTGGCAGTTTCGGGCTGGTCAGCGCGCTGAGGGCGAGGAGGTTGGCGGAGCTACCGCTGTTTGTGAGCACGGTGGAGCGCACCCCGAGGAAGGCGGCCAGTTCCTTTTGCAGGGCCTCCCCTTCGGAGCCGAGAGTGAGCCAGAAATCGAGGGTGCTGCCGACGGCGCGCCCGATCTCGCGGTCATTGTAGACGCGTCCGGCGTAGGGCACCGGATCTTCGCCGGGCCGGAACCGCGCCTCCTCCGAGTTTCCGACCCATGTCGGCCTGCCGGAATGGGCCTTGATGGCGAAGCGTCGACTCCAGTACAGGGCGATAGCCTTGCGGACCTCCAGAAGGTCGTCGGCTTCGATGCGGTCGACTGTCGTGGCGGGACAGTCGGCATCCGCCACTGTCCGGCAGTTGCCCGCATCGAGGAGGAGGCTTTTTCCGGCTTCGCTACGACAACTGATCGCTTCGGCGGCGGATTCATCGTCCGTTACCGCGACCAGCTCGATCCGGTCTCCTTGGTGCTCAAGGACAAGGGCCAGCGTCCCGGAAGAGGCAAGGGCCTCCGGACAGGCGATGAGGTCACCGGGTTGAAGGAAGGGGGAAGTCATTTTCGCTGAGCCTCGGTGAAGGCGGCCAAGTCGGCAAGGGTTTGTTCACGGGCGGTCTCCGGGTTATCCAGAACGCGCTGGTACCAGCGGATGGTTCTTGCCACCGTCTCCTCGAAATTCCAACGGGGCCTCCATCCCAGAAGGTCCTGCGCCCGTTGAATGGAGAGGTCGAGCATCGGGGCTTCGGGAGTTTTGGAGGAAAGTGCCGTTCCTGTCCATTCTCCCGGCCATGTGGTGAGGATGGCTTCGACGAGATCGCGCACGCTCCGCTTGCCCTCGTCGGCGGGTCCAAAGTTGAAGGCGTACCGCTGTTCCGGATCCTCCCAACCTTCCGCCATGACCTGCGCGAGGCGGAGGTAGCCGCTCAGGGGTTCAAGGACGTGTTGCCATGGACGCGTGTGGGCGGGATTGCGCACCGGGATCACGGTTTCGTTTCGGAGCGCGCGCACGCAGTCGGGGACGATGCGGTTGGCGGCGAAGTCGCCCCCTCCGATAACATTGCCGGCGCGGCCGGTGGCAAGGCGAACTCCGTGGTTGCGGAAAAAAGAGTGGCGCCATGAATGGACCGCGATTTCCATCGCCGCTTTGCTGGCGGAATAGGGATCGTCCCCACCGAGGGGATCGTTTTCCCGGAAGGGCTGCCCGCGCCCATCGTTCCGGTAACATTTGTCCGAAGAAACGAGAACTGCCACGCAGGGGTGGTCCATTTCCCGAAGTGCTTCCAGCAAATGGATTGTCCCGGTGACGTTGGTGGCGAATGTGGCGGCAGGCTCCGCGTAACTTTCGAGAACCAGCGGTTGGGCGGCGAGGTGGAAAAGAAAATCGGGCCGTGCTTCCGTCAGCGCCCGCCGCAGCGTCCCGGCGTCCCGGAGGTCGGCATGTCGGGAAACCAACCGTTGCTCAAGTCCGAGATGTTCGTACAGGCTGTTCTCCCCCGGGGGAAGCGCGTAGCCGTGTACCTCCGCCCCGCAGGCAAGCAGCCATTCGGCCAGCCAGGCGCCTTTAAAACCGGTGTGGCCGGTGACGAAGACGCGGCGGCCGCCGAAGCAGCGGAGAAATTCCACGCAGGGAGCCAATGCCTCACTGGAGTTTGTCATGGGGCCTGGACAGGTGGGTCCGGTTCGGGTTGGCGGGCAACTGGAAATCGCTTGCCCGCAAGGTTGCCTCCCCAGAGGACGGCGATGGCGAATCCGGTGGCGATGGTGACGCCGGCAAAGGGCGCGGCGCAGTCCATGTAGCGGCTTTGGTCGGGGACCACGGCCGCTTCGACAAGGCCGTAAAAGAGGCCGCGGCCGAGCAGCAGGGCGAGCAGGAAGAGGAGCATTGCCGCCGTTGCTACGGGTTGGAAGGGAAGGACGTATTCATTTTTCCACCTGCGGAAGGCCGATAGGAACAATCCTGAAACCAGTCCCAGACCGAGGAGATAGCCGTAGTAGTTGCGGATCAGATGAAGGCGGACGGCCTCCCGGAAAGTGGCCGCAGTCTCGAGGTCCGCCGGAACCTGGCCTTTCGCGATTCCGACGGTGAGAGGAATTCCGCTGACCGTATCCTCAACAGTATTGTAATACCCGTCCTCCAGAACAGGCAGGGGCATTTCATGGATCAACCGCTGATTACGCCAGAACTGCACCGTGACCGGCGAAAGGTCCACCACGGGGGTATCAATATGAAAGCCAAGGGGGGATTGTGGCGTATGGCCGGTCTGATCAGAGAAAAAGTCACGCATATCCTGGCCCCAGTCGAGGGCGAATTCCTCCACCTGCAACAGCTGTTCCTTCGCGTTGCGGAAGGAAACATGTGTAATGGTTCCGGCACGACAAAAAGCCCAGCCCTCCAGCATGGCGCGCATGCCATCTCCCCGTTCACGCAGGGGATGCTGGTAGTGATCAATTGAGAAATCCACCGCCGGGGTTCCGTCCGCCGGTTCCGTGATTTTCCGGTAAGGAACGGTTTCGCGATCGAGGGGATGGCGGTGAAGCCGTTCGCCGTCTTTCCAGAAGCTGAGGTAGAGGGCGGTCCCGCTGCGGGCAAGGTGGGTCAGCCGGTAGGCAATGGGAAACATTTTTTCCCCGCCGGTGAGGTCCCGCATAATGTCCTCCTTCCAGTAGACGATCCCATCCGGGGAGGTGGAGGCGAGGACGGAGCCGGTCTCGGTCTCCAGCGCGATAAAGTCGAGGGCTCCTTCCGCGCAAAAGGCGTACCCGCGCACGTCCACCATGTGCCGGGCAAGGTGGGCGCTTCGCCGGTTGGCCGCCTCGTTGAAAACAGGCCGCGTCACGGCCGTGATGCTGCTTTCCCCGGCAATAAAGTCCTGGGGCCGGTGGCCTTTGAAGAGCCGGCCAAGCGCGTCCATGGTGCGAGCGGGCAGTTCCGGCAGCCAGATTCCGATATTCGGATCGATGGGGAAGGGTGTGGAGAAAGTTCGTTCGGGTAGTCGTCCATCCTCAAAGGCCTGCTCCAGTTCGTCGGCCGTCTGCCGCATCCATTGATCGGCGACAACGGGGGACTGGTAGATGCCGGTGGCGGCAAGGGAGGCGTAAAGCCGCCACCACATCCACGCCCCGAGTTCGCCTTTCCGTCCGGTCGTTGCCTCGCCGTTGGCAAGGTGGGGATTGTTCCGGTTAAACATCGGTTTGCGCAACTCGGCGAAGCGCGGGCTTTCCTCCATTGCCATCTCGAGGGTTTTCCGTGTCACCGGCGCCCAGAGCGATGGATCGGGTGTGTCGATCCGGTACAGGGTATTCAGTAACCGCGAAAATCCCGGCGCCTCCTGTTCATTGGTAGCAAAAATCCCCCACTTCAGGTAATTGACCCCACTGACTCCAAGTAGAAGGGCTTTAAAAAAGAGGATCGGCACAAGAATGTAGAGCATCGGCCGCGCGCTCGCTTTCCATGAAAACCTGTTGCCGAAGCGAAGGTACAGGAATCGCAAGGCAAAGGCGGACGCCAGCAGTCCGTAGATGTAGGGTTCCTCGCGCCGGGTCAGCGTCAATACGGCCATGAGGAGTCCGGCCGACCAGAGCAGAGGATCGCGGAGTTGCCATTCTGTCCTTGCCAGCAACCGCAGAAGGATCCCGGCGAAAAAGAGCAGGAGGGCAAGAAAGTAGGGCTCCGTCATGTACTGGTTAAATCCGGTCAGTACCCACGGATGAAAGGCGAGGGCGAGCAGGGCGAGGAAGGCCGTCAGGGTGCTGCCGGTTAGCTGCCGCAGAGCAAGGCAGAAAAAGGCCGCCGCTCCCAGAAAGAACAGTTCAATGCAGATCCGGTAGGGAAGTCCGGTCTCCATGCAGAGCGCTCCGAAGATTGGAAAGCCCAGCGGGCGGATAAATTGCCAGTTCAGATTCGGGTTTGTGCCGTAATAATGGTCGAGCACGGAGCGGGCATAGCCGAGGTCGTCGAAAGAACGCCCGTAGATCTCCTGATCGGCGACGAGAAAGAGCTTGATCAGGAGGATGGTCCAGAAGGCGACAGGGAGCCACTTGTTGATCGCATCGCGCCGCATTACCACTCAGAGGAAAGGTTTGAGCGTTCTCCCTTTTTCGGCGCTGTCAATGCGGCAGGTGGGGACTGCCTTCCTCCTTGCTTCGACCTGAGGTGAGGGCCCATCCTGTTTAAAGGATGACCCGCGATCTCTTCATCGCCGCCACCCCGCGTTCCGGCAGCGAACTCCTTTGCCAGTGGTTCCTCCGAAGCTATCTCTTCGGTTGGACCGGGGAGTGGTTTGCTTTCGGGACGCTCGAGGCCGACGCAGCCCACCTCGGCGTGCCCGGGGTAAAGCGCCTTGGGCCGCTGCTCGAGGCCCTTCGCCACGAAAAAGCCTCCGCCGACAGTCGCATCAGTCTGAAAATGATGTGGCCCGTCTTTGCCGCCTTTCACGCGCAGGAAGCCGCCTCCCCGCTCAGGTTTCTGCGCGATCCGGGGATCGTCTGGGTTCGCCGCAGGGACAAGGTGGCCCAAGCCGTTTCCCTCTACAAGGCGGAGCAGACCGACAAATGGCGCAGCGAGGCCGGCCCTCAGGAGAATGCTCCCTATTCCGAGGAGGCCCTCGTCCGCTGCCTTGAACGCGTCCGGGAGGAGGATGCCGCATGGGACACCTTTTTTACCCGCGAAGCGCTTTCCCCACAGGTGGTCGTCTACGAGGAATTTGTCCCGCGACAGCGCGAGGCCTTTCGCGAGCTTCTCCGTAACCTCGACCTTCCGCCTGTTGCGGAGGACCGGATCCAGCCTCCGCCCACTCTACGCCAACAGGCCACCCGGAATAACGAGGACCTCAAGGCCCGCTTGCTTGCCGAGCGTCCGGATCTTTGCTTGACGGAATAGTAAAGCGCGCCAGCGGCATGTCGGTTCTTTTGGCGGCTTGTTCCGTATCACCATCTTGTCCGGCTTTCGCATTAGGCGAGGAACGAAGCGTATGTTGTATTGAATAATTCAGGTTGCGAACCGATTTTGGATCTAGCCGACAAAGGTTCCGGCTGCAAAAATTCGTTGTAATTTACAAGCAAGCGGCCCTCTCCCGCTTCCTTTGCTTCCGAGGGCACAGGGAATCGGATTTCTTTTTCCTGTGCGGTCACAACGGGAAATTGGTAATGGTCATTCCAATGTTTGATTGGTTTTCCTTTGCGGTTTCTTTCCTCAACAAAATTCTTGTGGCGTTCGAGCCGGTTGGCGAGAAGATCATTTCCGTTTCGGGGCATGGCTTGGAGGTAATGCCATGCGGAGGAGAGGAAGGAATTCTCGCACTCAATCCCGACCCCGCTCCGGCAGGCCGTCATGGCGGCGGCGAGGGTGGTCCCGGTACCAAGAAAAGGATCGAGGACGACGTCTCCTTGCACGGAAAACATGTTGATGAGCCGGTAGGCGAGTTCAAAGGGAAAGGCGGCGCTCCGCTTGCGCTCGGCTTCGGTCAGCACAGCCTGATGCGTTCCTTTCAAGTCTTCCCAGACATCGGAAAACCACTGGTTTCTTTCCTCCCAGAAAAAGGCACTTTTCCGGCGAAGCGCTTTTTCCTCGGGCGAGGTGAATTTTCTGCGGCGTCCCTTGCGGAAAATAAGGATGTATTCGTGCTCGTAGGTGACATAGGCTCCGACGGGCAACATGCCGGAGCCCATGAACTTGTTGGGAGCGTTGGTTTGTTTACGCCAGAGAATATCGGGTAGAACTGTAAAACCGAGGTTCCGGAACGCCTCAATAATGCGTGCATGATTGGAGTACAATTGGAAGTCCCCATCAATTGTGCGGGTGGCATCGCCGATATTCACGCAGACGAGACCGCCTTCGCGTAAGACCCGGTGGCAGTTTTGCCAAACCTGATCGAGCTGGGCGTGCATTCTGGCGAAAGCCCGGGTGCCGTCGCCGCTTGCGAGGTCCTCCCCGATATCCTCCTGAACCGAGGTAAAGGAGCTATCCCACATTGTTATCATGGGATAAGGTGGAGAGGTCACAATCAAATCGACCTGCTCGGAAAGGGTCGCGAGGAGGTTCTCCGCCCGGCCGTGGAGTAGCTGAAATGTGCAGTTCATAAAGTCGATGGCTTGTTGTCCGGGGAGTGAACATCCCGCTTTACCGCGGCACGAAAAGGACGAAATCCTCTTTGTCGATGTAGTGAAAGCGGAACGGACGGTCGTGTGGCAGGTTGCGGGCAGTATCGGCGTGTTTTTCGCGCAGCGGTTCCCAACGGTCATGGGGCATATGTTCGAGGTCGGTGTAGTACCAGATAACGCGATAATTGGACCATTCCGTCTGCAGGATGGAACGAACATTGTCGCCGTAGTGAGATTCCAGTTGGTAGGGATTCGGGTACCACTGCCACGGGCGCGAGCGCTGCCAGTCCATGATGAGGACGCGCCCGGTGCCGTGCCGGTCGGCGAAGGCCTGAAGATCGTGGAGCACGCGTACGTCGTTGCGGTACAGGGCGACGAGGTCGCGGGCGTTCTGGCGGGCGTGAGGAAAGGAGGCGAGACCGGTGAAGAGGACCAGCACGAAAGCACTCCAGCGGAGGGCGGGCCATTGTTTGCCCGTTAAAAAGGCGAGGGCAACGGACCCTGTTAGGACCAGCGGCATGAGGTACATCACGCGAAAGGATGGCCAGACAGAGCCGGAGGCGAAGAGGGCGGCCACGGCGGCGAGAGCGAGGATCGCCGGCAGGACTATCCCGGCGGCAAGAGGGGCGGATTTGTATCCCGGACGCATACGGCCGGAAAGGAGGGCGGCGAGTCCAATAACAAGGAGAAGAAAATGTCCGGCTGGAAGAAGGCCGTTGTAAAGATCCAGCCGATACAGAAAATTCAGGACCTGATCGCTGACGAACTGCAGGCGCTCCCCAAGGGTTTTGTCGTAGACGCGGTCGACGCCGCCGATCCACATTTGCATAAGGGAGATGGCAAGGCCGCCGACGAGGCCGCTCACCTGCCATCCCGCTCTTGTCAGGACGAGGGGGAAATCCAAGCGGCTTTCTTCCAGCCATTCGAGAAGGACAAGAATGGCGAATACCATCGGTCCGGCCAGAGCCACCGCCTGGTTGGTATGCATGGAGGCGACAAGGGCAAGGACCCCGAGCCAGCGGAGGCGGGAACGTCCGTCTTCGGTACCGCGGAGAATCGCCCATGTCCCAAGGAGCGAAAAGAGCGCCCCGTAGACATAAATGTTGGCCGACCACCAGAGGCTGGCCTGTCCATGGTAGCCCCACGTGACAAACAGCCATCCGCAGGCCATCGCGCCAGGAAGGGGAAGTCGCCGGTGCAGGAGGAAAGCGATGAGGGTCCCGACCCAGGCGTGCAGGCCCGCCTGCAAGAAGCGGAGCAGGATATTGATGCCGTTGCTCTCGGGCGGTGCGTCCATGCGCATTGGCAAATGGGCCGGGCCGAGGAGGAGTCGGGCATTGTGCCAGCCGCCGAACAGGGCGTCCCAAAACGAAAACATGGGATCATACATGTTGAAGTCGTCCTGGAACCACCACGCCGTGGTCATGGCCGGCCAGCTGTAGAGAATCCATGTGCCGAAGCAGAGGAGGAAGAGGCTGTAAAAAGGATGGCGGCCGAGGAGTTTAAGCATCCTCGTCGTCCTCCTTGTCCGGAAAACCGTAGCGCCGCTGGACGAGGTAGAGCGGCCGCCGCTTGCTTTCGATGAAGACGCGCCCAAGGTATTCGCCGAGAATGCCGATGCCGATCAGCTGAATGCCGCCGAGAAAGAGCATGACGACCATCAGGGAGGCGTAGCCGGGAACGTCGCGACCGAAGAGGAGCGTGCGCAAAACGAGGAAGGTGGCGTAGAGAAAACTCAGTACGGCTATGCTGAGGCCAAGGTAGTTCCAGATCCGCAGGGGAAATCGACTGAAGGAAATGATGCCCCCCAGGGCGAAATTCCACAGCTTCCAGTAATTCCAACTTGTGCGACCTTTGTCGCGCGCCGGGCGCTCGTAGGTAATTTCGGCGGTGGGATGTCCGACCCAGGCAAAAAGCCCCTTCATAAAGCGGTCGCGTTCCGGAAGCCGCCTCAGGTCCGCAACCACGGATGCGTCGAGGAGCCGGAAATCTCCCGTCTGTTCCGGGATCGGTGTGTCGCTGATCTTGTTGAAAATGTGATAAAAGGCTGCGGCCGTTCCCCGCTTGAGCCAGCTGTCGCTCATGCGCTCGGCCCGCCGCGCGTTGACGATCTTGTGTCCGTCGCGCCACTTTGCGAGCAGATGTGGAATGAGCGCCGGCGGATCCTGCAGGTCACTGTCGATGGGGATGACGGCGTGCCCGCGGGCGTGGTCGAGGCCGGCCGAAATGGCGATCTCCTTGCCGAAATTCCGCGTGAAGTGAAGAATGCGGATGCGTGGCTCCTTCTTTCGTTGCTCGAGCAGGCGCGGAAGGGTCAGGTCGCGGCTGCCGTCGTTCACGCAGATGATTTCAAACGCGATGCCCTCCTTGCGCAGCACGGGAAGGGTTGCCTCGAAGAAGGACTCCACGCCGTCGCTCTCGTTGAAAAAGGGAACGACGAGGCTGAGTTCCGGCTCGGTGGAGGGAGACGGCGGTGGCTTGGAGCCGCTCTCAGCAGTGGTAACGGAAGGTTTCCCTTTTTTCATGAAGGTGGAGAAGTCGAGGGGAAAAGAACGCCGGCTTCAAGCTTCTACTCCCGGTAACGTAGGCTCTCGCCTGCTCGTTTCCCAGCGCCCAAAGGTAGAAACGGGCTCCTGCCCGTTTCCCAGTGCCCCGACCCAGCGCCCAAGGGTAGAAACGGGCTCCCGCCCGTTTCCCAGCGCCCCGCAGAGCGGATGCG
>CAYFRH010000045.1:0-17939 GCA_964345345.1 uncultured Puniceicoccaceae bacterium
TTTTGGAGAGAAGCGAGTTGATGCCGGGGATCAAGCTCCGAGTTGTACTCACGCAGGATGAGATCCACCGTTTCCTGCTTGTGATCAAGGGCGTAAGTCCAGCCTCGCTGAACGGCGCGCAGAAACGAACGGACGACTGCGGGATGTTGTTCCAGCGTTTCCGCAGTCGTGAAAATCACTTGGGAATAGGCTTTGTATCCAAGATCCTTGGCCATGAAGAGGCGGCCTTCGCCTCCGGTGGTCATCTGCAAGGTGACGAATTCGTCAATGGCATAGCACTGCATGGCGTCGATCTTGCCCTCCAGCAGAACCTTGATGTCGTACCCCACGTGGGGAAGGAGAAAATCATTCGGCTGCATCCCGGCTTTTCTGGAAACGACGGAGAGGACCTTTTCCCCGTCGGGGTGGATGCCGATCCGTTTACCGGCGAGGTCGGCGAAGGTCTGGATTTGTGAATTCTGCAAATACATCCATCCAAGCGGACTGTCCTGAAACATGGTCGCGAGCACCCGCAAAGGTGCCCCCTCCGCATGGGCCTTGAGGATGACGTTGCTCTCGGCCGACCCGAAGGCAAGATCCCCCTCAAGGACGGCCCCCACCGTTTGCTGATCCGGGTCCACCGGGACAAGTTCGACGTCAAGGCCGGCTTCCCTGAAGAACCCCTGGTGCTCTGCTTGGTAAAGACCCGCAAATTGTGCGTTGAAGATCCAGTCCAGCTGCATGCGGATGGGAAGGGCGTCAGCCTTGGCAAGATTGGCGGCGACGATGAAAGTCGCGACCAATAGTTGGGCGAATTTGCTCATTCTGCTTCGACAGACATGATTGAATCTACTCATTTGGCGGATGTGCGGACGTTTTTATCGGTGAACGGTAATTTCCAAAAATTGTCGGTGACCGCCATGCAGGGCTTCCTCGAATTCGCTCTTGGAGGAAAACCGATTCCCTTTAACGGCGAGGGCGGGTATGGAAAAGCGGCATTTTTCATCCTGAAGAGGAAAGGGTTCCAGGCGATAACTTCCGGAGCCTTCGGGAACCGCATGTACCGGAAGGGTTTCGCCGTTGTTTGTCGGATGCCGGTGGCGCAGGTCCATGGAGGCGGGATACCCGGCGCAGGCCATCAAGGATAGACTGTCGCATGCCTGGAGAAAATGAAAGGCGGTCTGAAAGGTTTCCGCCGTGGGCCGTTCCGACGGCGGAAGTGCCTGGGCCAGATCCTCTTGGAGCTTTTGCTGCGATTGGATGAATTCCGCATGAAGGGACCGGTCGGCGGGGCTGAGGCCGCTCAGATCGGCCTGGTCCGTCAGAAGGTTCACCGTGTGCATACTGATGAGGATAGCGGCCAACGGATCTTCGCCGGCAACCGCTTTCGCAGCCTGTCCACGGACATGCAGGTACTCCGCGAGATCAATGTTTTCAAAAGCGGAGTAGGTTCCGACCAAATCTTTGGAGAAGGCCGCCGGCGTCCCGTCCCCGGCAAGAGCGGGCGCGGAATCGCGTGAGGCCCATGCATCATCGTGTCGGGCAACGGCAAGCAAGACGTTTGCGCGCGGGGTGGGCTCGGCAAAGGTCTCGTTGCCCCAGAAGCTTCCGATCTCTCCGGCGAGCCGGGCATGGTCCTGGTGGGTGACCAGAAGCCACCCTTCATTCGTCTCCATTCGAATCATAAAATTTCGAGAGCAAGTTGAATACCAGAATGCCTCTGGAATGATTGGCAGCATACCTGCTTAGGTACGATATATGACAGCATTGAAATTTGTTTCCATTTCAGAGGAAGGACTGCGGGAGCTGATCGGAATCGTGGGAGAAGCGAGCCTCGTGCAGGACAATGAAAAAGTGGAGAAGCTCTCCAAGGATTTCTACTGGTATTCGCCGGTGCTGCGCCAATCCCTTGAGGAAAAACGGGCCGCCGCAGCCGTTCGGGTCGAGGACGCCGAAACTCTCGAACGGGTTGTTGCTCTTGCCTATCGTCGGGAATGGCCGTTGACCATTCGCGGCGGAGGAACCGGCAATTACGGGCAATGTGTTCCCCTTTGTGGAGGATTAGTTGTCGATACCGGCGGAATGGACAAAGTGCATTCGGTGGCTGATGGCGTTGTCCGGGCCGATCCGGGCGCGCGCCTCGGCAAGATCGAAATGCTGGCAAGGGAGAACGGATATGAATTCCGTTGTATGCCATCGACATGGGTGAAGAGCAGCCTCGCCGGCTTTCTTGCCGGAGGGTCCGGGGGGATCGGTTCCATTACGTGGGGAGGGATCGCCAACGCCGATAATGTGAAATCCATAACCATGCTCAGTGTGGAGGCCGAGCCAAAGCGGGTGACGTATCACGAACGCGAGGCTATTCTTGCCCTGCATGCCTACGGCACCACTGGAATTATGGTCGAAGTGGAAATGCGGCTGGCTCCGCGGCACAGCTACCGGCAGATGATCATTTCCTCCGCAGATTGGGAAAAGCTCATCGATTGGACAGATGCGCTCGCGCGTCAGGTGGAAATCCCAAAGCGCTTGGTCACGCAGTTCGAAGACCCCGTCCCCGGCTTTTTCCGACCGCTGAAAAAGCACTTGATCGAGGGGGAACATACTACCTTTCTGCTGATCGATGATTCCCACGCGGACGCGGTTAAAGCGGATGCGGAGGAAAACGGACTTGCTTGTGTGTACGACAAGCTGTTGCCGGAGCCCCTGAAACCTCCCTATATCACCGATTACACCTGGAATCACGGGACCCTTTGGGCGATTAAGGCCGACCCCGACTACACGTACCTGCAAACTGGCCACGGGGACAATTTCCGCGAGCAGATAAGAATCCTCCGGGAAAGGTTTCCCGGGGAAATTTTCCAGCATCTTGAATGGACGGCATGGGAAACCGGATACGAAGGAGGACAGTGGTTACCGGCGCGCCCCGAAGACATTCGGGTCGGAGGCCTTCCTAAAGTCTATTACAAAAACCGGGAACGCCTTGAGGAGATCATCTCCTTCTGCGAGGAAATCGGGGTTTCCATTGCCAATCCCCATTCCTTCTATCTGGAGGAGGGTGGACGACATCCAAACCTTGAGGAGAAATTTGCCATGAAGGATCGATTCGATCCGAAAGGTTTGTT
The DNA here is from genome assembly GCA_964345345.1 of uncultured Puniceicoccaceae bacterium. Classification (GTDB taxonomy): domain Bacteria; phylum Verrucomicrobiota; class Verrucomicrobiia; order Opitutales; family Oceanipulchritudinaceae; genus Oceanipulchritudo. The sequence continues at coordinate 3,102 of CAYFRH010000045.1, forward strand.
AAATCCCGGCAAGCTGAAGACCCATCAGAACAAGCGCTTTGTCGAAAATGCGATGGCCTGATAGCACAGGTCCCCGCTAATCTCTCCACCCTCCCATCGGATGCTCGGTTCTCTGGAAAGATCCACTGAAGCCATCAGCGTATGCTACGGGGTGTCCTGCCCTATGCCGGATGGAACCCGGCTTGTTGCGGATGTCTATACACCGCCGGGAAACGGACCGTTTCCGGTCTTGCTGATGCGTCAGCCGTACGGCCGTGATATTGCCTCCACGGTGGTCTATGCCCAGCCGGCGTGGTTTTGTCGCAAAGGTTTTATTGTTGTTATTCAGGACGTGCGCGGGCGCGGCGGCTCCGAAGGTGAATTCCATGCCTTTCAGCATGAAGGGGAAGACGGATGCGCCACCATCGAGTGGGCGGCCGGGCTGGAGAAGTCGAACGGCCGGGTGGGAATGTACGGCTTTTCCTATCAGGGAAGCACGCAGCTGTTGGCTGCCGCGAAGCGACCCCCGTCTTTGAAGGCCATCGCTCCCCACATGACGGCTTTCGACCTGTACGGAGGCTGGTTTTACCGGTCGGGACTCTTGCAACTACAAACGACAATAAGCTGGGGTAACCAGATGTTGCGCGAAGACGCGCGTCGGCAGGAGGCTTGGGAACTATATAAAGAATTGGAGGCAAGTTTTCGGAATCCGGGAACCCTTATCGGACAGTTTCCTCTGCGCGAAGTGCGGCCGCTTACCGACGAGGGGAATGCTCCATATGTGCGGGAGTGGCTTGAGCACGACCAGCGCGATGCCTACTGGGAATCTTTCAACATGCTGGGAAAAGCTGCGGAAATCGCGGAGATTCCCTGTTTTCACCTTAGCGGATGGTATGATTTTTACACCCGCGGGAGCATGGAGGGCTACCGGGCCATGGCTGCGCGCGCGGCCGACAGACAAAAACTTGTCGTTGGCCCGTGGGTACATATTCCGTGGGGAACACGGGTCGGGGAGGTCGATCTTGGAGAACAGGCCCGGTATCCCGTCGACGAGCTTCTCGCGGACTGGATGCATTTCTGGTGCGGCGGGGAACCTTCGCGCCCGGATCTTCCCGCGCCGGCGGTGGAATATTTTTCAATGGGGGATCTTGCCTGGCATGAGGCTGACCGCTGGCCTCCCGAGGGAACAACGGAGCAGGTTTATTATCTGGGAAGCGAAGGAAACGCGAACTCCCTTTTCGGCGATGGATTTCTGAGCGATACGATTTTACCCGATTTCATGCCGGGTGACCGGTTTGTTTACGATCCGGAAGTGCCGGTCCCGGGCCCCGGAGGAGGCGGTGGAAATTATGTCTGGGGTCCGGTCGATCTTCATCGAAGTCAGGAGGGAAATAACCTTCTTGTCTACCGCTCGAAGCCGTTTCTGCGGCGGCGGTTTTTTGCGGGCCAACCGCGGTGCCGCCTTCATGTTCATTCCTCGGCAGGGCATACGGCATTCATCGCCCGTCTTTCGGTCAGGCGGGGAGAGAAAAGTGAGTTCCTCTGCCTCGGGGCGGAACAGCTGTTCCCGGAAAACCTGCAAGAGGATGGATCGGCGGAATTGTGGATCTTTCTTGACGATATCGCATTTTCCGTTGGGCCGGGAGAGTCCCTTCTCCTCGATATCTGCAGCTCCGCTTACCCCCTTTTGGCAAGACATCCGAACACCGCCCAACCCGTTAATTCCGTTCCCGGACCGCAGGCTTTTGCCCGGGCCACCCAAGTGGTCCTGCACGACGCCAACCACGTCTCGGCACTGCATTTGGAGGAGGTGAAAAAGTGATCCCGGAACCTTTTGTCCGTTTCGCCGGGGTTGGTAAAACCTATGGAAAAGGACCTCTTGTCCTTGATGGACTGGACCTGACCGTTCAGAAGGGAGAGTTCATTTCTCTAATCGGCCCGAGCGGGTGCGGCAAATCGACGCTGTTGAAACTGCTCTCTGGCTTAAGTCCGGTAAGTTCGGGCGAACTGATTGTCGATGGCATGGAACCCGTGAATGCGCGCGAGGAAATGTTTTATGTCTTTCAGGAAGCGAATCTTTTACCGTGGTCCCGCGTCCTTGCCAACGTCGAACTCCCTCTCCGGATTCGGGGAGACGCTCGCGACCGCCGACGAGACCGGGCCCGGCAAATGATCGAACTTGTCGGATTAAAGGAAGCCGAGCGCCATTTTCCATGGCAGCTCTCGGGTGGGATGCGAATGCGGGTTTCGATCGCAAGGGCTCTCAGTGTCCGGCCGGAAATCCTGCTCCTCGATGAACCTTTCGGCGCTCTTGATGAAATGACGCGGGATCGCCTGAACGAAGACCTGCTGGAAATCCGCGAACAAGATTCCTTTACGGCCTTTTTCGTGACGCATTCCGTCGCGGAGGCGGTATTTCTTTCCACACGCATTGTGGTTCTCTCGGCCAATCCGGGCCGGATCTCCGACATTATCGAGGTCCCCTTCCCTTATCCACGAAAAGCAGAGCTACGGGAAAGGCCGGAGTACCTGCAAACCCTCGCCGGAGCAACGCGAGCGCTCCGTGCTGTCATGAACGCGTCATGAAAGCAAGCACACACAGTGTCTGGTACATGCCCCTTTTTTCGGGCCTTTTGATCTTTTTACTCTGGTATGGAATCGGTCATTACATGGTTTGGGATCAGATGGCTTCCTCCGAGCTTTCCCGTTCCGAGGCGGACAGCGTCCGGAAAATCATGCTTCCCTTTCCACATGAAATCGGGGAAGCCCTCCAACAGGAAGGGGAAGCGTTACTGCAGGCCGCTGCCAACACGTTTACGGCGGCGGTGATCGGGTTCCTTTTCTCGGTGACCGTCGGCTATTTGATCGCCATGCTCCTGGCCTCTTCCGTACTGGTCAAACAGGCCTTGTATCCATGGGTCCTCGTCCTGCAGATGACGCCGGTGGTCATTCTTGCGCCCATATTTGTGCTTTGGCTCGGGCAGGGGCTGCCCAGCATAACCGCCGTCACCTTTATGATCGGATTTTTTCCGGTGGTGGCGAACACGACCATGGGGCTTGTTTCCACGGACCGGAGCCTGATTGATCTTTTCCGCGTCTGCAATGCCAGTAAGTCGCAGGAAATCCTCTTTTTGCGGGTCCCGTATTCAATGCCCTATTTTCTGACCGGGTTGAAAATTGCCGGTACCCTTGCCCCTATTGGAGCCATTGCCGGGGATATCTTTGTTGGCTCCTCTTCCGCAGGCAGTGCGGGGCTCGGGTTTATGACCATTGTCTACAATTCCCAGCTGAAAATCCCGGCCCTTTTCGCTACCGCGCTGGTGGCCTGTATCCTCGGCTTTGTCTTTGTCGGCTGCGTCAACCTTCTTCACTGGTGGGCGCTTCATAACTGGCATGACTCGATGGTGAAGCAAGAAAGCGAAACATGATGAAAACCCTTCTTTTCCTCCTCAGCGGTACCTGTTCTCTTCTTCTTCTCTCCGGTTGCGGGGGGGAAGGACAAGAAGAGGCGGATTCGACCAAAACCGAAACGCAAAAGCCCTTTAAGGTCGTTTTGCAGACGGACTGGTATGCGCAGCCCGAACATGGCGGCTTTTACCAGGCCCTTGCCGAAGGATATTATGCGGATGAAGGACTTGAAGTGGAAATCCTGCCCGGCGGTCCAAACGCGATGACGACGCAGCGGGTGACCCAGGGAAAAGCCCACTTTGGCATTGGACGAAGCGACGAGGTCATCGTCGCCCGCGGCCGGGGCGTGCCCCTCGCCATTGTGGGAGCCCTTATGCAAAAGGATCCGCAGGCCCTGATGTTCCATGAGGAATCCGGCATCGAAAGCCTTGCCGATCTCGACGGCCGCTCCGTCATGGCCGCTCCCGGATCGCCAATGATGGAAATCCTGAAACTCACGTACGATATTGATTTTTCCACCATTCCTTTGGACTACGGGATGAGTCGATTCCTTGCCGATAAGGAATTTGTGCAGCAATGCTTCATTACAAATGAGCCGTTTTATGTGGAACGGTCAGGGGCCAACGCGGAGACCATCCTGCTTTCGGAGTCCGGCTTCAATCCCTATCGCGTCTGGTTTACCTCGAAGTCCTTTTATCGGCGCCATCCCGATGTCGTGAAAGCTTTTCATCGCGCTTCCATTCGCGGCTGGCGGGAGTACCTTTTCGGGGATCGTACCCGCGCCAATGCTGTAATTAAGGAGCGGAACTCGAAAATGGATTCCGATTTCATGGAATTTGTCCACAAGTCCATGATGGAAAACGGACTCGTTACCGGAGAGGAGGGTTCCCCGGAGAAAATCGGCCACATCGATACGCAAAGGATCCGTACGCAGATTCAACAATTGCGGGAAATCGAGCTTCTGGAGAAACCACTTTCTGTCGAGGATGTGTACATTGAGGTGGAGACGGAGGACAAAGCAGAAGAGCCGGTCCCGATATCCGCGCTTCCGATTTTTGACGGTGAAGGGGGAGAGCTTTTCAGCGTTGATGCGGAGGTGGTGGAAGAGCTTTCCTGGCTACGAACATCCATTGCTTTGGAAACGGCCGGGGAGCCGGTGCCGGTCAGGGGGGTTCTTCTTGGCGAACTTGTTGATTCCCTCTCCTATGGAAAGAAATGGGACTACCTGCTTGCGAATTGTTCCGACGGGTACCAAAGCAATTACACCCGTGAGGTCCTGCAACAGAACCGACCTCTCCTTATTCTGGAAATTCAAGGCCAATCCACGGCGGCATGGTGTGCGGCAAAGGAACGGCCAGAGTGGGGGCCCTTTATGATCGAACTTCTGGAACCCGGAAACCTGAAGGATCCCGTAAACAAAAATCCATGGGGCGTGCAGTCACTCCGCTTTGTGACTGTCGGGGAGTTGATGGAGCAAATGGATTTGTCGGAAGAGATGGAGGAACACGCGGCCCGCGGCCTTACCCTTTTCAAGAGCAATTGCGCGAGTTGCCACCAAATGGATTCTTATCCAATCGGCGGCAAAGTTTCATCCCGGTCGGCCTCCATGCTTTCCGCGCTGGCCCTGCACGCGGAGGACTACTTCACCCGCATTCTGTACGATCCCGCCGGGACCAATCCTGCTGCCGCGAAAATGCCGGCGGTTCCGCATTATGACAGCCGCGATGTTGAAGACCTCCTCGTTTTCCTCAGGAACTACCCCTGACCTCCTTTGCGGCTCCGTCATCAAGCCTAACGAAATAAACTATTCAGGCTAATCAAGGGAATGATGAGAGAGCCATTTGAGCTGGAAAATTGTATTGTTCTTGTGGGCCCTGAGCTCAGGCCGTTTGCCTGCCGTCGCTTTGTTTGTGAGGACGGTCTCATTACAAAGATTGAGCGGGAAGAGGAGCGAAAAAGCTTGGAGGGCGGGTGTCCCATTGTTGTTCCGGGAATGTGGAACAGTCATACCCATATGGGCGACAGCTTTATTGCCGATGGGGCTACGGATTTGACGCTCGAAGAAGGTTTTTTCCGGCCGGACGGTTTGAAATACCGGGAGTTGGAGACCGTGGACAGCGAGTTTCAGTACGCGGCTGTTCACGCGGCTCTGGAACACATGGCCACGACCGGGACTGTGGGTCATATTGATTTCCGGGAACAGGGAACGAAGGGAGCGAAACTTTTGCGAAAAGCTTCCGGAGCAACGGGGATTACCTCGATTATTCTCGGTCAACTGGCGCAACTGCCTTTTTCGGGGGCGGAACTTTCGGCAAATACCGGGCGTCCCAGCAAACCGGTTTGGGAAGAAATCAGAGCAATTTTGCGCACAGCGGACGGGGTCAGCGAAAGCACAATCAATGATTTGACGGATCCAACGTGGCGCGAACTGCTAAAATTGAGTGAGGCGGAGGGAAAACTTCGGGCGATTCACTGTCTTGAAAATACCACTTACCGGGAGGAAAGTCTCCGCATTACTGGACGGGGCGACCTTGAGCGGGCTCTTGATGTTTTTCGTCCCCATCTGGTCATTCATCTTACCGTGGCCAATGAAGAGGAGATTGCCCTCCTGAAAGCAAGTGGCGCGGTCGCGGTCGTGAATCCGCGGGCCAATGCCGCTCTGGGGCTGCCTCTTCCGCCGCTCAAAGCTTTGCTGGAGGCGGATGTACCGCTTCTCCTCGGGACGGACAACGGATTGTTGAACAGCCCGAATCTGCTTCCGGAATTGGACTTCACCTACCGGCTGGCGAAATCGCAATACGGCAACGCGGTCGATCCCCCTCCGGAAAAGATTCTGGCGATGGCGACATCGAATATCCGCCATGTTCCGGGAGAAAGGTTCCTTGGTCACCTCGAGGAAGGACTGCCGGGAAGTTTCTTCGTCGTCGACGGCCACGCGGGACATTTACGCTATTCGCGGAATTTGCTCGCGGCTCTGCTTACCCGAGCCACTCCCGAGGATATTCTCTGGTCGTTCAATCGGGGACGCTGTCTTCTCGCGCGACCGACCAGCTCCCCGTGAACCAGTACACCAGGAGATAGACGACCGGTGTGTCGACAAGGGCCACGGCCACCTTAAAAAGCCAGTAGCCGAGGGTCATGTTGAGGAGAGCAAGCACGGAAATGTCGCCCGAGCCGAAAAGACCGAAGGCGATCCCGTTGAAAATGAGCGAATCGAGGAGCTGGGACGACATGGTACTGAGATTATTTCGTAACCATAGGTGCCGGCCCTTGCTTACTTTTCGCCAGAAGCGGAAGGCCCAGACATCGTGGCTTTGCGCAATGAGGTAGGCGGCAAGGCTGGCAACGACAATGACCGGAACGGCTCCGAGAATGGTGGAAAAGGCCTCTTGGTCTTTGTAAACCGGAGCCGGGGGAAGGCGAATGGCAATCTGTGTGATCAGGACAACCAGCAGGTTGGCAAGAAATCCGAGCCAGACGACAAGCCGGGCACGTCGGTGCCCGAATACCTCCGCCACTACATCCGTTACCGGAAACGTAAACCAATAGGCCAGTATTCCCCCTGAAATGCTCAGCTCCCATCCAAATACGGAAAATTGCCAGAGTTTGGCGCTGATCACGTTCAAAACCGAAATGCAACTGATGAATACACTCAGAAGAATGACGAATTTCAGTTCCCTGGGAGCCATGCCATTCCCCAAGCCAGTTTAATGCCATTTCCGCGCGATTCCATGAATTGGAAAATGAACGAAAAACCGGCAGGATGGCACAGGGGTTGCTTGCTATCCCGGACACAACTACAAACGAACAGAAAGGCATGCATACATGAAATCAAACACCCAATTACTGAAAGCGACCCCGCTGGCTTTGCTCGCCGGGTTCACATCGGTTGCTCTTTACGGCCAATCCGACGGTCCTACGGAACTGGAGGCGTTCATTGCCGAGGAAACGGCGATCGGAGATGCCGACTCCCTTCTTCCCACGGACTCTCTCGTTGACGGTGCCTTTTTCAGCGACATGACAAACCTTGATACTCCGCGTGCGGTGAATGTATTGACACCGGAAATCATGGATCAGTTCGGTATCGAGGATTTTGATGACCTGACGAAGGTTGGCGCTGGTACGGAGCAGGTCAATTTCTACGGCGTGCCGGGAACTCCTTCGATCCGAGGCTGGAAAGGCGGAGTCTTTTTCAACGGGGTCATGCGGGCATGGCAGCGCAATGAGATGCCGACTTCCTTTGGCTCGCTTGAAGGAATAGAAGTTGTCAAAGGAGTGGCTCCGGCGCAGTTCCTCTCCACGCAGGTGGGTGGATTCGTCAACATGCTTCCCAAGTCGCCGTTTTTTGACAAAGAACGCGGAGAAGTGGCGATCAAGGTCGGGACCTACGACTTTTTTAATCTGCAGGCCGACTATGGGGCTCCGTTCCTATTGATGGGAGAGACGCCTGCTGCGTACCGGGTCTCTTTGACTGTGCAGCAGGCGGATAAATTCTATGACCGCGTTGGAAACGATTTTGTATCCCTCTACAGCTCCTTGAAAATCCGGGCGAGCGACAACCTGCGTTTTTTTGTGGGGGGTGAATATTTCAATTACAAATCGAATGAAAATGCGGGATGGAATCGGCCAACGCAGCGTTTGATTGATTCCGGTGAATACGTGGTCGGGGAACCGCTGAGCCTTGTACGTCTCGGGAACGGCGGTGTGGCCGATCGAAATCTGATTGATCAAACGGTATTTATATCCGGCGCTTTTGAAGATAACCCTGAGAAAGCGGCCGCTTTCCGGTCCCTCGTCGTGCCCGCCTCTATTGTCGATAGCGCCCTTGCGGACGGATCGGTCAGCCAAGCCCAGGTGGCGGCAATGCGCGACCTTTCGGATTCTGCGGTCCGGGCGAATTTGTACAGCGGATTGCCCGAGGATGTCGCGCAAACGACTTCCGGCTATTTGTACACCCCGGAGTATTTCACGGCCGGCGGGACCGCTTTCACGGAGAAAATAACCGGGAATCAGGTCCTTTCCGATCGTTCCGATTTCGCGGACTCGGAGGACTTCATCTTCTTCTTTGACACCGAGTTTGATGCTTCCGACGACTTCAAGTTGACCAATAAGTTTTTTCTTGAGGACCTGAAAACTGATAAGCTCTCGTCCTATGGATACTCGATCCGGACCGATCAGTTTGTCCTCAACGACAGGCTGGAAGCGGACAGCAAGCTTCTGCTCGGGGAAGCCGGTACGCTTGACCTTAAGTATGGGCTTGAATTGCGGTACACGGAAGCGACCCAGTTACAGGACTTCTGGACGGAACCGTTTGCTCGCCGCGACATCACGAACGATACGATTTCCTCAAATTCGGTCATTCTTTCGGGAGCGCAGACCGACCCCCTGATCGGCGGCAATAATTACTGGGGAGGAGGATTCGGCGCCGGAGGCCCGGGAGGCCATGCCGTGGAATCAGAACTGACGCAAGCGGGGGCGTTCCTCATGGGGAAATTTGATGTGGGCGAGATCTTCAGCCTGATTGCCAGCTCAAGGTACGAGTTCGCGGACTGGGACGCTTCCGTCCCGAACGGCCCGACCGATATCGCGCCCAATTCCATCAGCGATGACACCGATTATTTCAACTGGTCGTTGAATCCCATCGTGAAACTTGGCAAAAAAGCCAGCCTTTACGCGGTGTATCAGGAAGCCACGACGTACACTCCCTTGCAGGGCGGGGCGATTACCGGTGAGGAAAACTTCGGGGATTCGGAGCTGAAGGAGGTTGGATTGAAAGTATCCCTCATCGAAGGGAAATTGTTTGCCTCCCTTTCGGGGTACGAGTGGGAGCAGGCGGGAGTGAACAACATCTCCGCTACTTCCGAGCAGTTTGAAGCCGAAGGAATTGAACTGGAAATCACATGGGCGGTGACCGATGCCCTTACCGTGATTGCCTCCTACGGTGATCGGGAACTCAAGAAAATCAGTGATCTTGGTTTTCGGACAATGCCCTTCAGTCTTGCGGATCCAACCGGGCAGGGGAGCGATGAAATCGGGGTCGCCCTGGAATCCGGTTCGCTGCTGAACCAGTTCTCGGGTGCTTTTGGCGGATTCACGCCGGAGGGGAGCACTCCCTCCGGAAATGAGGAAAGAATTGTTCCCTCGACGCCTGAAACTACGATCAAGTTGTTCGCGTCATTGGATTTGCCCGGTGGTTTCGGGATCAGCGGCGGTTTTGTCTACAGCGACGAGTATTGGCATAATTACGACCGGACGCTGCGGTTGGACTCCTATGTTGTAACAAACGCGAATCTCTCCTGGAGCAACGACGTGTGGGAAGTCATGTTCAGCGTCGAAAATCTAGCGGACGAGGACTATTTTCTCGGGGCCGATCCTGAATTTGCGGCCAATACCCTAATAACCAAGGCCCCGGGCCGGGAAGCCTTTCTGACCGTGAAATATAAGTTTTAAGAGCGGTCGGTTTCCGGCTCTCCAGCCGGAACCGCTGCTTGCCAGTTCCCATTTCCATTGGTTGTACGTCCCTGCTGGGGAGCCCTCTCCTTCAGGGACGTTTTTTTGGATTGTTTCCCGGCTTGGTTACGCCTCCTCCTGCGGTTGCCCATTTTCCGAGCCGGCCGACAGCTGGTGTCCACATTCTCAAGGAGAGGCGTTTGCCGGTTCCCGCGGTAAATTGAGGCGGAGCCAATCCATAAATTGTTCCGCGGCGGCTTCGTCGGCCCGGATGGGGGTCCCGCCCAGAGCCTTGATATCTTCGGCTTCTGCCGGTTCCATGGTGCGCACGAACACCGGTACTTCGTAACCGGAGAGGTACTCCATGACGAAATGGGAATCCCCGCTGTGGCGCAGAGAGACGAGGACCGCTCGGGCTTGTCGGACATTGGCGCGTCGCAGGGTCGCGGCATCCGCTCCGTCACCCTGAACGCTGGGAATTCCCCTCGCGGCAAGTTTGCGGATAAGGACGGCGTCTTCATCAATGACAACCACGGGAACCTTGTTCTTTTGCAGAGAGTCGAGGAGGCTGGGGCCACTGCGACCGTATCCGATGAGGAGGACGTGCCCGCTCATATCGGCCACTTTGCCTTCGCTTGTTTGCTGGCGCGGGTGCCAGCTCATGAGACGACGGACAACCCGCTCGCGGGCCAACAGGGGTGTCAGGGTCATGGTGGCGACGGTCACCAGGACGATGAGGGAAAACAACTCCTCCGTGATCTGATTTTGATAGAGTCCGGCAAGCGCGATGAGGAGGGAGAACTCGCTGGTCTGGGAAAGCAGGAGGGCGCTCTCGATGGAGGCCCGCGTGGAATAACCGCTGGCCTCCGCCACGACAGTCACAAGGAGAACGGTGACGGTAATGAGAATCACGGTTAGCAAAAGACCGTGCCCAAGAGTTTCGAGACCTGGAAATGTAAGGAAATATCCGATACAGATAAAGAAAAGAGCGAGGAAGAAAGCCGAAAGTGAGCCGAGAAGGCTGCGCACGAGTCCATTCATTGGGAAGGCGGAAAGGGCGAAACCGGCGCAGAAAGCGCCGACAAGGAAATTAACGTCGAGGAACCATGCCAGCGCGCCGAAGCCAAAGAGGAGGGCGAGGGAGCCGAGCATCAGTTCCTCATCGTCCAGTTTGATCTTCCGGCAGACCAGGCCGATGGCGTAGTTGTGGATTCCCCACGAGAGGAGACCAAGGCCGACTGATGCCCCGATTGCGCGCAGCACCTCGGACCAGCCTCCGGGTGCGCTGAGCAGGCCAATCAGCAGTAGAATAATCAGAACATCCTGTAGAAGGAGGACGCCGATGACGAGGCGACCGTAGGGTTCGAACATCTGCTGCCGTTCCTGCAGGAGGCGTACGACGACCAGCGTGGAGCTGGCGGAAAGGGCGCAGCCGAGGTAACCGGCGGTAATCCAGTCGTATCCGAGCAGACGCGCGCAGAAGAGGCCCGCCATGCCGAGGGAAAAGAATTGCGCCGAGGCGACAAACAGGATTGAGCGCGTACGACCCCGCATGCGGCGGGGACTGAGTTCCGTTCCCGCCGTGAAGACGAGGACCGCGAGCCCGACTTCAATAAGGCCACTCAGCACGTCCGGGGCCAGAGAGCCTCCCGTCCGGGTGGAAACGAGGCGGAGAGTCAACCCCCCGAGAACAAGGAAGGGGATGGAAGGGAGGCGGAGCACCTTTGCCAGCCCGAAGGCCGCCGCTGCGATCGCGAGCAGAATGGCAAAGAGCGTCATGACGGCAAGAGGCCTTCCTCCCGGAGGCATCGGCGTTGACGGATCGCCGCATCGATCGCGGGCGTGATCAAGTAGCTGGTCTTTAAATCCAGCAGGTCATCGACGAGCCCAATATCAAATGCATGAATCGCGCATGGAACCCGGGCGTCACGGCAACGGTAGGCGAGGAGGTGGTTGGTGTCCTCGATACGGAGGGCGGAGACGACAAGTTTCGCCCGCGGGAGTCCAATTTCCTCCACTACGGATTCATATTCGACATTGCCGATCACTGTTTCCGCGGCACCAAGCCCACCCAGCTTTCCGGGGTCCGTATCAACCGCCAGGACCGTTTCCCCCTGATCCAGCAGCCGCCGTACGAGCGAGCGCCCTAATCCGTTCATGCCGACGACGATGCAGTGGCCGCCGCGTTCCTGCAGCTCCTCTTCTTCCCTTCCCTGATTCGCACGGAAGACTTTCAGGAGGCCCCACCGCTGAATGAGGGCATACAGTTGCTCGCAATACTGGATCATATAGGCCGAGAGGACGATCGTGGCTACGCCGACGAGGGCAATAATGGAGAGAATCTCCGAACCGATCATTCCCGAAGCTACGCCCATGGCCGCGAATATGAAGGAGAATTCGCTGATCTGGGCCACGGTCACGCTGGTGAAAAATGCGGTGCGCTCCTTGTAGTTCATCCGCGTGATGATGATCAGGAAAATCAGGGGATTTCCGATCAGGACAAAAAGCGAGAGGATCAGGGCGGTTGGCCATGCCTGCAGCGCTTCCCCCAGCTCCGTCCGAATGCCAAGGGTGACAAAAAAGACGGCCACGAAGAAATTCATCAAAGGGTGCAGTCGCCGGCGCAGGTCGTCATTGTACGGCAGCTGGGCAAGGGCCAAACCGGCAATGAAAGCGCCGATTTCGAGGGACAAACCGAGCAATTCGGCAAGCAGGACCATGCCGAAGCACCACGCGAGGGCCCAGATGAAAAGGGTGTCGGGAGAACGGGCGGCCCAGTGAAAAGGCCGTGGCAGGAGGTACCGTGCCGAGAGAAGGGCGAGACCGAGAATGAGGGCCATTCCCCCAAAAGCGCCTAAAATGCCGATGGCAACGGACGACCAGTCCGCTTCGCCGCCAGCCGGATCGGCCATCAAGCCGGCGAGGAAGGTCAGGATAACAATGACGACGAGGTCCTGTACGAGGAAGATACCCACCGCGATACGTCCGTACAGCTTGTTCAGGTCGCCTTTCTGATCCAGCAACTTGACCACCACGACGGTGCTGCTGAATGTCAGGGCAGTCGCGATAAAGAGTGATTCGATCATCCCATAGCCGAGGCTCAGGGAAAGGATGATCCCGCCCGCGGCGGTAAAGATCACCTGCCCGATTCCTGCCAGAACGGCCACCTTGCCAACGTCGCGGACCTTGTTTAGGCTCAGTTCGAGGCCGACCAGAAAGAGGAGGAGAGCGATTCCCAATTCGGAAATGATCTCGAGGGTGTGATCGATGGCCACGAGGCCGAGGGCCGGTCCGAGGAGAAGTCCGGCCAGCAGATACACGACAATAGCCGGAATTCTTGCCCACCGGCCAAGCACGGTTCCGACGGCCCCGGCGATGACAATAAGGCTCAGGTCGCGCAATAAACTGAGGTCTTCAATGCCCATGCCCGTCAACTTGTGCAGAGCATTATGCTGGCTCTGGCAAGCCGTTATTGCGGAGCTTACTCAGGAGCAGGGGACGAAACCGAATTGATGGCGCGCCTCCGGATTTTCCAGCAGGTGAAGCGCGAGAAGGTAACCTGCGGCCGTCCACGTCTGGCGAAGGCGGGAGCGACGGCCGACGAGGTCGCCCCCTTCGCCGTCGTAGAATTCAGGCCACTCATCCCCGGGGACGCGCGCTTCAATCTGCTCAAGGGCGCGTTCGAGGAGGTGCGGACGGTTTCCATGAAGACTGGCAAGCGCCAAATGCCAGACCAGCATCGGCCATGATCCGCCGTTTTGATAACTCCACGGCGCATTCTTGGGATCGCGCCCGGTGAAGAGGACCCAGTCACGACCGAAAGAGGCGGGGTAGCAAAGCTTTAAGGGCATCCGCGAAGCGAGTACGTCCCATTTTGCTTCGAGGAGATTGAGGATAGCCGAATGGCGCTCGGAATTGATCATGCCGGTGGGCCCGGCGAGCAGATTACCGCTGGTGAAAAAGCGCGCGTCCAGACGGCCCGGTCCCACGTTCCCGGCTAAATAGCCCGCCCCGTCGCGCAACCATGCCACGGTCCAGCGCGGGAGGTCTTCGGGCTGAATATTGAGGGGGTTCTGCGCCTCTCCGCCGTAGCCCTCGACCCGATAGTGGTGGATTCGGTCGGCAGTTTCGCTGTCCAGCCAGTAATGATCATTAACGAAGGAGCGAAGCTCTTCACAGCGGGAACGTGTACGGGTGCACAGCTCTTTTTCCTCCTCATTCAGTAACCCGCAGGCGGCGGCGAGGGCACTGTGGAAGAGGACCTGCACTTCGATTGGATGGCCGTACACTCCCAGACGACGATCAATCATGAACGATCCATCGGGCACAAAAAGAACAGGATACAGGGTGGTCTGAGGCGTGAGCAGCAAGTGCAGGGCATCCCGCAGGGCGGACTGGATTTCCTCCTGCTCGACAAATGCTGGATCATGCCCGCTGCGGTGATAGGCGCGCAGGAGAATGATCCACCATAACACGGAGTCGACCGGACTTACGCGTGCGATGGCCTGTTCCCCGTAATCCACCGCGTAGTCACCTTCTTCGGTTATCTTAAAGCTCACCGGCATGGAACCGGGAGGCGGCCGGAAACAATTCGAAATTTCACCTCGGTAACGAATGGAAGCCAGCGTGGAGAGAAAGTCGGCCACCCTTTGTTCCCGACCGGTGAGAAGAAAATAATAAGAAGTGACCACCCCGTCGCGAACGAAGATCTGATCGTAGTTAATCATGTCCTCCACGCGGTGGTCGGTACAGGCAACGGTTCCGATGGGTCGTCCGTCTTTTTGGACAATGGCCTCTTCAACGATATGCTCGGCGGCTTTACGCAGCTCGGTGCGGTCTTTATGCGGACTCATCATAAGGAGATCTAGATCAATTTTGTGAGGGAATCGAAGCCCTCGAGGCAAGAGAGGAATTGAGCGTCGCCTCGGGACACGGTGGGTGCCTGTAGGGCCCCGTCGCCGCTGAGGGGCACTGTGGGCGCGGGGACAAGCCCCGGCCCTA
>CAYFRH010000046.1:0-15600 GCA_964345345.1 uncultured Puniceicoccaceae bacterium
GAGCCCCGGCGCCAGCGGCTGCTCCTCCCTCAGGCCCGGCCTTTGCCTTCGCAGCTATCGAAGAGAAGACCACTAAGGTCAGCAACATGCGCGCCTCCATTGCCCGCGCCCTCGTCAAATCAAAGCAGGAAGCTCCCCATTTCTATCTGCAGAGCGAAGTAGACGCCGGCCCTCTTGCCCGCATACGCAAGGACCTGAACGGGTTCCTCGCCGAGCGCGACCCGCAAGCCGGCGGCGTCAAGTACACCGTCAACGACCTTATCCTCCGTGCCGCCGTCCTCGCCGCGCAGCAAGTCCCCGGCATCAACCGCAGTTGGCAGGGCGAGAAAATTCTGCAGTCCGAGAGCATTCACCTCGCCTTCGGGGTCGCCATTGACGAGGGACTGGTCACGCCCGTCATCCGCGACGCCCAGGACAAACCCCTGCGCTCCGTCGCCGCCGAGGCCCGCGAACTCATCGGCAAGGCCCGCAATCGTAAGCTCAAGCCCGAGGAAATGTCCGGCAGTACTCTCACCGTCACCAACCTCGGCATGTTCGGCATCACCGACTTCTACGGTATCATTAACCCTGGGAATGCCGCCATCCTCTCCGTCGGCGCCACCCGCAAGGAGCCCGTCGTCGACGAGGAGGACCGCATCTCCGTCGGGTACCGCATGAAGGTCGGCCTCTCCGGCGATCACCGCGTCATCGACGGCGCCGTCGGTGCCCAGTACCTCGACGCCCTCGGCACCCTCCTCGAAAAGCCGTCCATCCTCCTCGTCTAAGCAACGGCAATGGGGTCAGACCTTGGATTTTGGCATGGAAGCCGTATACCAAAATCCAAGGTCTGACCCCTTGCCCGGACTTGACACCATGGAACCTCCCGGACCAACTGCTGTCTGGTAAGGATGCGTGGTAGGCAATTGTTTTTTCGCGGGGTGTTTGCGGCCCTAATAAGTTCATGGAGTAGCGGTGTTCTCACCGGACAGGCGACCGATCCTTATGCGGTTCCGGACGGATACTACGCATCGGCAGCGGACCTTGCCGCCGAGGAATTGCGAACGGGACTGCACGAGGTTATCGACGGGCACACCGTACACGATTACGACGCCATGCGGACGGCGCCGCGCACGCTCGATGTCGATCCCGAGAATGAAAACAATATTCTTTTGATCTACTCCGGAGAGTCGGTTCCCGGGCATTTATTCAATTCCGTCTGGAACCGCGAACATGTCTGGCCGCAATCTTTCGGCGCGGATACCAGCCGGACGCCCGGAACCGATTTTCACAATCTCTTTCCGGCCGACCGGGGCGTGAATTCCTCCCGCGGCAATCTTTTCTTTGATAATACCGATCCCGCGAACCTCAATTCCCATCCCGACGCGCCGGAATCGTCCTTCGACAGCAATTCATGGGAGCCCCGCGACGCGGACAAAGGCCGCATCGCCCGGGTCATGTTGTATATGGATCTTCGCTACGAACCGGGCGACAGTGATGATTTCCAGCTCGGGGAATCCCCAAGTCAGAGCCAGACCCGCTTTGCGAAGCTTTCGACGCTTCTCGAATGGAATCGTCTCTTTCCGCCCGACGAGTACGAGCGACGGCGCAACCACCTCATCCACACCGGATTTTCCTTCAGCCGTTTCGAATTCATCCAGGGGAATCGCAATCCCTTCGTCGACCTTCCGGAATTCGCGGAAATTCTCCATGAAACCGAGGACCGGATTACCCGCGGGGAATGGCTTTGGGAGCATTTCACTCTCGAGGAACTTCTTGCCGGAGAGCTGTCCGACGACCTCGCCGACCCCGACGGCGACCACCTGAGCAATCTACTCGAATACGCGGCCGATCTGGATCCCCGCGCTACGAATGCCAACCCCGGCCTTCTCGAAGTTTTTCCCTTTCCCGGTTTTGGGACCCAGCTCCGCTACTCGCAACTGAAGGAGGCATGGAAATCCGGGGTGACCTACCGGCTCGAAGCGAGCCCAACGCCGCTTCGCGAAGAGACATGGCGTGTCCTCGATGAAGAGGATCTCGCTTCCATCAATGTCCGTGAAGAGGGCGACAAGGAGGTGATTACCGCCACCTTTCCCGCTACCGCGGAACGTCACTGGTTCCGGCTGCAGGTCCTGCGCGAGGAGGAAAAGGATTCCTTCGTCGATGCCCTCTATGATCCCGTCAAGGCCGCCCAGCCGGGGGCGGCGGATTCCCTGTTCGTGTACGCCGAAAAGGTCCCCGATTCCCCTTTCCGCGAATCGGCGTGGCTCGGATTTGTCGATGATCGCGAATTCCCATGGGTATTTCACTCCGAGCATCAGTGGGCCTTTTTCGCCGCCGAGCGTGACGATGCCGTCTGGTTCTTCGATCCCTCCCTCGGCTGGATTTTCACCAATTCGTCCCTTTATCCACAACTTTACAGCGTGACGCGCACGGAATGGCTGCTTTTCCTGCAAGGAACCGTCGCTCCCCGGCGATGGTTTTACGAGGCCACCTCCGGATACGTGGAGGAAGCCGAGTTTTAATTCATCGCAACCGTGATCAACCCTGACATCATCCAACATATGAAAACACTAAAGAAAACGGGCGCTCTCGCCGGCGCCTTTCTGCTTGCCACTGGCACGGCCTCGGCCGAGCTGGTACTTAATGAAATCCGGATCGACCAACCGGACTTTCCCGACGACGAGGAATACATCGAAATCAAGGGCGATCCCGGCGAATCCCTTGATGACGTCTGGTTTCTCTACATTGGCGACCACTCCGGCGAAGGTAGCTTCAAAGGCTCGGGCGTAGTGGAAATCGCCATCGATCTCTCCGGGGAGTCCATTCCCGACGATGGCCACTTTCTCATCGTCGGCCCGAACTTCAATGGCGATGCCTTCGGCCTCTCCTTTGCGGACATCGACATGATCTTCGGCGGACTGGGCACTGTGCTCGAAAACAGTGACAACGTCACGCCGATGCTGGTGCGCGGATTCACCGGTGGACCGATCGGAGGCCAACCCGACCAATTGGGCGAGGACGCCGTCGACATCGATGACAATGACGATGGTGTTCCCAATGAAACCTTGCCATGGACGGAAGTGATCGACGCCGTCGGGCTGGTTCAATCCCGTTCCGGTGGAGAATTCTTTTACGGTGAGGCCTTGGGATTCGTCGATATCGGTCCCAATGCCGGCGGTTTTGTTCCCGCCCATGCCTATCGTACCGACGACACCGAAGAGTGGCTGATCGGCGAATTCGTCCTTTTCGAAATAGATGACGACGGCACTATCATTGGCCTGAATCCGAACGCCGCCGATACGCCCGGAGCGCAGAATCCCAATGCGTCCACCGAGCCCGTCATCGAAGCCGTTTCCACGATTTTTCTCGCTCCCGGCGATACCTTCACCGTTGAAGGAAGCAACCTTGACACGGTCAGCGAAGTGACCGTCGGCGGCGTTTCCGTTTCTTTTACGGTAGTCGATGGCGCCACTCTTGACGTTACCATTCCGCAGACAGGAATCAGTTCCGGGCCGGTCACCGTCACCAACCCCGATGGTTCCGCCACTTCGGTTAACAATCTTGTTCTTACCAGCCCGGAGGACCTGATCCTGCAAGCGGATTTCGGAGATGGCCTCGGTGACTTCACCACCTTCAGTGTGGCCAGTGATGCCAACTGGGAAGCCGGGACTTTCTTTGACGCCGCCTCTATCCAAATCAATGGATTCGGTGCCGATGAAGCTTCCGACGACTGGCTGATCTCACCCGCCATCGACCTCGAAGGCGTCAGCGATCCCTTCCTTCTCATGGGCCACGAGCGCGTCTTCGAGGGCCCCGCCCTCGAAGTGCAAGTCTCCACCGATTACGACGGGGGTGGAAATCCCAGCGGTGCGACATGGACG
Source organism: uncultured Puniceicoccaceae bacterium (assembly GCA_964345345.1). Lineage (GTDB taxonomy): Bacteria > Verrucomicrobiota > Verrucomicrobiia > Opitutales > Oceanipulchritudinaceae > Oceanipulchritudo. The sequence goes on from CAYFRH010000046.1 coordinate 3,861, forward strand.
CCCCTCTCCGTTCCTCTCGCCCCTGATGAGGCCGAGGAAATCATTGATTCCGGGGAAGTCGACTTGTCCGACTATTCGGGGGAAACCGTGTATATAGCCATTCGCTACACCTCCGACGGACCCGGACCGGGAGAAGGGGCCATTGATCGCATCCATTACTTTGCCATCGGCGGGCAGACCCTCGGTTGGAAAGACGACCCCAACCTCGGCTGGATCTTTCTCTTTACGGAGGACTGGGCCAGTTCCCCGACCTTCGGGTTCATCAATATCGCCAATTTCCCGTGGGTCTACCAGATTAACTTCGGCTACATGATCCATGTCATCCGGGCACCGGAAGTGGCCATATGGCTCTACAATAACGAACTCGGTTTCATTTTTGCCGGCGAAGGCAACGGAGGATTTTTCCAGGCCCAGAACAAAGACTGGGCGGCGGATAATTTCATCAATCCCGTCGACTGATCGTTTTCTTTCTTTGAAAAGGCGGCCTTTGACCTCAAGGGCCGCCTTTTTTTTACAAAATTAATTATCCAGAGGAAAAAAGTTCGATGAAGATCCGTTCGTTACCTGTGGCCCTTCTGCTGGCCGTTCTCCTTTTGCTGGGCCGCAACCTTCAGGCCCAGGGCATCACCTCGGCCGGGATCGGCGGAGCCGTCACGGACGATAACGGCAACCCCGTCGCCAACGTGGAAATCCGCGCTGAACACGAACCCTCAGGCAGTCGCTTTCGGGGTCGCAGCAACGCGAACGGGCGTTATAATCTACGTGGCCTTCGCGTGGGAGGTCCCTATTCCATCACGTATTCCGCGCCCGACGGCAGGGAGCGTGTCCGGGAAAATATTTTTGTTAATCTGCAACAGGAACGGACTCTGAATATCAATATGGGCTCCGACGGACAGGTCTTCGAGCTGGAGGCTTTCGAAGTGGTGTCCACAGAACTCGGCTCGCTTTTTAATGAATCCAAGCAGGGTTCGAGTTCTATCATCGGCGGGGAGGATATTGCCCGCATACCGACGGTGAGCCGCAGTATCAACGATATTGTGCGCCTCGATCCCCGGATGTCGGTCTACGATTCCGACAGCGGGACCGTTTCCGCCGGGGGAAAAAACACCCGCTACAATTCCCTCCTTATCGACGGCGTTCCGACCAATGACTCTTTCGGTCTATCCGACAGCGGACTCCCCGCCTTGAAGCAGCCCTTCTCCCTCGAATCCATCGCCGAGGTCAGCGTGCAGATTTCTCCCTACAGCGTCGAAAACGCCGGCTTTACCGGGGCGGCCGTCTCCGCAATCACCAAGAGCGGAACCAACGAGTTTTCCGGTTCCGTCTTTGGATTCTATCGCAACGAGGCTGTGGTCGGAGAATTATTTGATGTCTATGTGGAACCCGGCGAAGAAGCAGAGAAGGTCCCTTTTCAGGACTTTGTCGAATACACGGCCGGGTTCACCCTCGGCGGCCCTATCATCAAGGACAAACTCTTCTTCTTCGCGCTTTACGAAAAGGTCGAGGAGACCATCACGCGCGATCCCGGCGACTATTTTCCCGCCGCGGACGAACTGGCCCGCATCGAGTTCATGATCGATGAGGTTTACCAGTTTGATCCCGGGACGCTCGAGGATCCCGGCGAACAGAATAAACAGGACGATAAATACCTGTTGAAGCTGGACTGGAACATCAGCGACCGGCACCGCCTCTCCACCCGCTACAACTTAACGGAAGGTTCCGAACCCAATTTCCCCGGCCTCTCCGGAGATTCGCGAATCGCCTATTCCAGCCATTTCTACGACGAGGAATTCGTGCTCGAGGACTTGAGTATCGAAATCTTTTCCAACTGGTCGGCCACCTTGCAGACGGAATTCATCGCCGCCTACAAGCAGTTCTCCAAGACACGGATTACACCCAAGCCCGATCTCCCGGCCATCCGCATCAGCTCCGTCGACGGTGTGGACGGCGATCCCGGAACGATCTCCCTTGGAACCCATCTGACCAGCCAAGCCAACGACCTGCAGGTCGATACAACTGTTCTTCGATTCAAGGCGACATGGCTTCTCGGCGACCACCAATTGAAAATTGGCACGCAATACGAGCGCTTCGATAACCGTAACAAGTTTATTCCGGGCCGCTTTGGAAACTGGTTCTTTCGCAACGGGGTTCCCGCCTTTGAAAACGCTGTCGAACCGGGCAATGTGGAAACGTACTCCATCACTCTTCCAGCGGAAGGACAAACGGGCATTGCCGATTGGTCCATGGCCATTGCTTCCGCCTACGTCGAGGACAACTGGCTCGTGAATGAAAAGCTGACTCTTACCGCCGGCCTGCGTATCGATTATCCGGTCATGGACGACCTTCCACCCCAGGCGCGAAGCTCTGTTAGCAACGATGATCGCTTTTTTGAGGATGTCTTCGGCTTCAGCAACCAGGTCAATGTCGATGCCAATTTTGTCATCCAGCCGCGCCTCGGATTCAATTATTCTGTGGACGAGGATCGCCGCCTGCAAATCCGCGGGGGCGCCGGGTTGTTTTTCGGCACCGCGCCGCATGTCTGGATTTCCTCCATTTTCGTCAATAACGGCAATTCCCAGGAATTCTTCCGCGCCAGCACGCTGCAAACGCCGGCTTTTTCCCCGGACACGGAGAATCCCCCCGTTCCGCGCGCCGTTAACTCGCGCGTCAATGTCGATTTCCTCGATGAGGATTTCAACATGCCGACGGAGTGGAAATCCAACCTCGCTTTTGACTACCAGCTCTTCAACGACATCGCCTTCACCATGGAAGCGGCCCTCTCGTGGACCGAGCATGATATTCACTACATTCACGAAAACCTGAAACAGGACACCGGCTTCTTCAGCGATGGGTTCCTTCCGGATGGTCGCACCCTTTACGACAATCAGGAGGCACGGTTGCGGGAGCCAGGCTATCGCGACGTCATCCGTCTCACCAACACCGACAAGGGGTATTCCCGGCAGTTCACTGCCCTTTTCCAACGACCGGTCGTCGATTTCTGGGGCTTCCGTGCCGGCTATACCTACACTCGTGCCAAGAATGTTAACGACGGCCAGTCTCCCACCGCCTCCACCAATTGGAGCGATAATGTAGGATTCGATCCCAATGACGAAGTCCTCGGTCGCAGTCGCTTTGAAACGCGGCACCGCTTCATCGTCTCCGGAACCTACGTTCACGAGTGGACTAAAACCCAGAAAACTTCTTTCACCCTTGTGTACGAGGGCCGCTCCGGCCGGCCCTTCTCTTTCGTCTTCGGGCGCGATTTGTTCACCGTCGACATGAATCGGGACGGCAACGGGAGCAATGACTTACTTTATGTTCCCACCGGCATCGATGATCCCCTTGTGCGTTGGGGAAATGCAGGGAACACCAAGAAGGATACCCTCGGCGTCGCCTTTATGGAATTCGTCGAAAATCAGGAAGGGCTTGGCAACCACAAGGGCGAGGTCGTTCCCCGCAACACCGGCACCGCACCATGGATTCACCAGTTCGACCTCAACATCACTCACGAAATCATTACGTTCGCGTCCCAGAAACTCGAACTGATATTCTCTATCGAAAATCTCGGCAACCTCATCAAAGACGAGTGGGGCCTTGAGAAGCGTGTCCGCGGTCCAGGCGGAAATGTTCCCATTGTCTCAGCGCAGCGAGAAGTCGAATTTCAGGGAGGAGAAATCAACAGCTTTTACGTTTACAATCCGGTTCTTAGTGACCTGACCGGCGAGAACTGGTACGAAACCCGCAACTTCTCCTCCCGTTGGGCCATGCAGATTGGACTACGGTATTCCTTTTAGGATCACGGCAAAGGATCAAGCAGCCCTTACCGTTTCTCTAACGACAGTACCCGAAGCATGCCGTCGATGGCGTGCTGCACGTTGTCGACGCGAATCCAAGCGGAGTTTGTGCGGCGGGGAATGGCCCCAAGATACTTCTCCGGCACGGCTTTCCAGTCCGCACGAGGTTCACGAATCTGCAGGCGATGCAGATAGCCGACGGCAAGACGGATGGCGTCTTCGTAAAGTTTTGCGCGAATCTTCTTTTCGGTTTCCCGGGCAAGTCCGCAGGCAATGGCAAGGCTCTCGAGATAAATGCCGTCGGAGGCGGCGTGCGGGTTGCCGTATTCGGGAGTGGCGGGATTGAAAAACCGGCCGGGAAACGTGTCGCGGTCGAGCAGCTGCAACAACCGGTCGTTCATGGTGAAGATGGCGGCGAGGTAGCGGTCCTCCCCCGTGAGCCGGTACAGTCTCACATAAGCCATCGTATGCCACGGGACGTATGCCGGATAATAATGGTCGTCCATCCGGTCGACGTAGCGGTCAAGGTAATACGCGGCCGCGCGCTTCGTGGCCTCCCCGGCAAGGGCATTGCCGGTCTTCTCCCAATACTCGACCAGCGCCAGCAGCGCCTCGCCGGAATAAAAATACAGAAGGCGCTCCCGGTCATAGGCGTAAGCCGGCTCATCGTACCATGGCGAAAAGGACCCATCGAGGCTTTGCAGGGCGAGGAGGCCCTCGAAAACCCTTTCTGCCCGGTCGCGGAATCCCGGATACAGAGGGCTGGCGAGGAGCGTCCTCAGATAAAGAGCGTTCGCGCCCAGCTTGGATTTCCCGTTGTAGAAAATGTACCCTCCAAAGGCATCCTCGCGGTACCACCAGCGGTCGATAAACCTGAGATTCTTCCGGTGGACGTCCATCCACGCGGCACTTTCGTGCGCGCGCCGGGCCGCGATAATGGAGGCCATGAGTTGCCGGATGGTGTTGTTTTTATCGGGACGCCGCGCCGTTGGAGGATGATAGCGGTAAATAAAAAGTCCTTTATCGCGAAAGTTACGCAACAACCATGTCTCCGCTTGCTCTTTGACTTCCTTTGCCAACGGAAAGGTGGCGGCAAGCGGATCGGCGGCGAGGGAAGGAAGCGGCCCGCACAAAAAGGCAAGTAGCGGAAATAGGAAGGGACGCCTCATTAATTGACGATCAGGTACACCTCGCCGACCCGTTCCTCCCCGTTTCCCCGGTCGTAATGGACACTCAAATAACTGTGGCCCATCAAACCCAGCTCTTCGGGCATCACCTCGATAAAGACATGATGCGGATGTTTTCCCTTCTTTACCGCCGTCTTGAAGACAAGCCCGATATTGTCGCGGTCTTCCACGACAACACGAATCTTGTCCGGATCCGGCGCGATTCCCGGGTGAAAGGTCAGGTTCACCCGGCGGACTTTCGGCTCGGAACGGAACTTCCATGCGAGGATCCCCGGCCGCAACTTGTAGCGAACCGGAACATCGGTAATAAAAGTCAGGATCTTCGGCATCTCCGGATTTTCGCTCGTGTACACACTCACCGTCTTCACCTGTTCCCCTTGCAGTCCCTCAAGGTCCATCGCCACCCGGATTTGCCCGCTCTCGCCGGGCTCGTACACTTTCTTTTCCAGTTCTTCCGTCATACAGCCGCAGCTGTGCTTGATGTCGAGAATGACCACCGGATCCTCCCCCGCATTGCGAAAGGGAAAAGCCGCCTCCACGTGCTCGGAGTCAAGCCCACTGGGAACCACCTTTTCGGTGGTCTCCCACTCCAGAGACCCATGGACGGGAAAAAATGCTGAAACCGAAAAGCCGGTAAGGGCCAGACAACGGAAACGGTTGGTAATGTGGAACGGCATCTTCATGACGATTCGCCGTTGGAAAAGGCATTGGCAAAAACATAGTCCGCAATCCGTTTTCCCAGTTCAAGACCGACGCGGTTGGAGAACTCATAGTGAATGCCTCCGTAGATGCGACTGCGCCCGCACTCCTCCGCGCATTCCCAGAAGGAGGAAAAGGAACGGGGCTGGTCGGGGTAAGATTCGTTACGGGCCGTAAACTCCCGCTTATCGGTCCCGAAAACGAGAGCAAGCATACGGGCTCCGGCCCCGCTGAAGGTGCTATGGCCAGAGACGTACTCCGGATGGGGCGGAGCCTCAAGGTAAGAGTTCCAGTCCGCGTCCGGATCGGTGGCGGGATTGCCGTCTTCCGCCGCCATACGAATGGCATGAACCGGGCGCCAGAATTCGTAGTGGTATTTGCAATCCCATGACGCCATGCCGGCGTCGGCCATGGCAAGGTTGAGGAGGGCAAAAGCCCGCGCCACAAACAGGGGATCCTCTTCCTCCGGATTACTGGCCAAAATCCCGCAGAGGATCTCGTTCCAGTGCCCGGCCGGGGTCGAAGTGTAGGAGAAGCAGGACCAGTACTCGGCGATGTGCGTTTCCTCGGCTGTTCTTTCCGTGCTTTCCGCGCCTCCCAGTCGACGGACTTCCCCCAGCGCCCTTGCATATTCGGGTGAATCCAGACCGGGCGGAGGTTCCGGGCGAAAGGCGTCGGCGGCGGGTAAAACAAAAGGCTCCACATGATACCAGTGGGAAAGCTCAGGAGGACGATATTCGGGGGGCGTTCGCCGCCATTTACCCACTTCGTCCTTTGGAATATAAGTAAGCGTATTGGCGGCCCCATCCCCTTTGCGCGCTTCAAGGGCCTTGCCAACCACCCTCCGCGCGAACGCAGCGGAGTCTTCCCTCCGCATCCGATCCAACCCGGCGATGCGTTCCTCCGCCCTCCGTTCCAAAAGTCCCCGGCGGCTGGGATAAAAAACGGAAATCATAAGCGCCGAGGCAGAATGCACAAAAGCCGCCCCCTCCACTCCGTTTTCCACGGGCAACTCCCTGGTAAGGAGCGGGCGTTCTCCATGCAGCGCCGCCAAGCCATCATAAAGGGCGCAATGGAAGATAGCCAAATTCCGGGAGGCCAGTCCGGGAGCGGTGGAAGATTCCCGCACCGCATGGAGAAACTGGTCATTCCAATACAAAATCGCTTCCCCAGTCCTGGAAGCCTCGGCTGATGACATCCCTCCGCAAAGGACAAGAAAACTGATCAACAAACCGCGCATTTGTCCAGATCCACAACCCGAAACGGCAGCCGCGGATTCGATCCGCGACTGCCGCCCAAAACAATGAACTCCTAAATCCGGAACAACTTGATTAATTCGTCGTGAATTCCGCAAAGGCCTGGACGGTACCCACCCCCGCCGGAACGGTGGCGCTGAAACTTGCCGTGCCATCGGCGGCCAGCGTCACATCAGCCTGACCGTCCCCCGGAAGATCGATGATACCTTCGGTTGTCGTGATACGAAGCTCCACCGGAGTACCGACAGGGACGTTCTCACTGTCAACAGTGATGGTAATGGTTCCCGCCTCCGTGAAGACCACATCCGGCGTAATCAAGCTCCCGGTCGGATTGTTGCCCACGGCTTCGCCGGCCACATTGGCAATCCAGATCATGGCATCCGATGCTTCCCCGCTGGTTTCCGTGGGGGCCGTGGCCGACGGCGTCGGGCTCGCGTTCGGGACAATGGGACGGTAGAACGCTTCTAGGCGAATGCGCCCGGCCCCGCCGTCACTCCGGCTGTCCCCGCCATTGGCGTTAATGGCGCCATTGCCAGTAATGCGGTCGGCGACAATGCGGATGGCACCACCGGAGCCACCCCCACCGTATTCCCCGTTCCACGAGCCGGTCGAGCGACCCCAACCGTCGCCCCCGCGGGCATAGACGCCTCCTTCAATAATAACATCGCGGGAGGAAGCGATGAGGATGGCCCCCCCGCCGCCGCCGCCGTTACCGCCGCTGGAGGAATCCGCGGACGTCGCCCCACTGCCGCCGGAACCACCGATGAGCGGCTGAATCAAGCGGTTGCCGTACGTACCGTTGTAGGTGCCGCCGGTACCGTCCCGGTCCGGATCGGCTGGAACCGCTCCGCCACCGGGGCGGTACCGGAGGCACTTACAACGGTACGTACGGCAACCGGTACCGTCCCGGTCCGGATCGGCTGGAACCGCTCCGCCACCGGGGCCTTGCCCGGGTGTGCCTTGGTAACTACCGGAAACGTCGAATCGAACCCCGCCGATGCCCCCGTCGAAACCACCCGGGCCACCGGCTGCGGTCGCCCCCGACTGGTCGTTGTCGAAAGCATTCTGCCCGTCCACAAAGACCTGGCCCAGAATTTCAACGAAGTCGGAGGCCAGCCATTGTACGGGGGAATTGGCTTCATTCTTTTCGAAGTACACATCCGCATGACGCGGAACAAAGATTTGCGTGTAATTCCAGAGCCCGTCCGCTTTCGCGGCCATATCAATGGTGAAATTGCGCCCCACAACGAAGTTCCATGTTGTGCCGTCCCACGTGTAGATTTCCTGGTAGCTAAAATTATTGGTATTGTCCCGGCCATAAAAGCGGTAGACCAAACCGTCATCGGGATTGTAGATCATCCCGTAATGATAACTCCATCGGTAATTGCTTTCGGGCGACTGCGAGGCCCAGTCATTGTTATCAAAGATCCATGTTCCGCCTTGGGAGGATCCCCCCGCCATAACGATATTTCCCCGGGTCGCGTCGTAGGCCAGCTGGATCCCCGTACCGATGTTGGGCAGGCTCGAGGTGTTGATCTGACTCCATGTGAGCGTCGTGGTGTCCAGAGCCCATGTCTGCCGTTGCCATTCATTGTAGAGGATCGCGCGGTTCCCCCCTTCATCGTAAACGATGTCCGCATGATCAAGTTCCCGGTTGGCGTTGCCTATATCGTTGGTAAGGGTCAGCTCCGTCCAATTGGTGCCGTCCCACGCCCAAAGTTCGTTTACCCACCCTTCCGAGGTTTCACCCCCGTAAAGCAGGACGCGGTTGTTGGCGGCGTCCCAGAAAAGCTGTCCCCACTCGCGCGGGGCGGGCGAATTAGCCGGATTGGCCTGCGTCCAGTCCGTGCCGTCCCAGATCCATGTCTCGCCAAGGAGGACATTATCGGCGCGACGTCCTCCGAACATAAGGACGTTCTCGTTTGTCCGGTCATAGACGAGGTCCAGATTCCTTCGCGCGGAAACGAACGTGGCCGGTTCCGGATCACTCCATTCCGTTCCGTCAAACAAAAGTGTCTGCAGGCGGGTGCTACCGCCGCTGATGCGACGGCCTCCGAAAACGACGATCCGATCGTTGCTGCGGTCGTAGGCATACCCGAATTCATAGAGTTCGGGGAAGGTTTGAGGAACAACAAGAGCCCCGTCGGCCCCGGTCGAACCACTGTCATAGGGAAGATCATCCGTCTGCCCAACGAGCGGGACGGAGATCGAGAGGAGAATCGCCGCAAGGGCGGATTTTTTTATTGAGGAGTCCATTTTCGGAATGGGTTGTTGGTTTGCGGTTGGAATTTTCAGTAGAGAGAAAAAAGCGGAATTATTCTTCGTTCCGGTAACTTACCGGTTGGGAACTTTGGAAAAATGTCTGGTTGTCCGGAATTAGCGCGAGGGGCCCGTTCAGGAAGCTGACCACCGGCGACGCGGCGCTTAGAGGCAGATCCTCTTCGACCGGATCGGTGAAGCCATTCAGGTAACTTACCACACGCGAGGCCACCGCCGTGCTGAGGCCACCCTCAGGAACCTCGAACAATCCGTTGATGTAGGAAACGAGCGGACTCGCCACGAGGACGGGTAGGTTACTATCCGCTTCCGACTGAATCCCGTTGATAAAGGATACCGACGGGGAAACAACCAACTCGGGGTAGACCGAGTCCGGATCAAGCGGGTCGAGGCCATCAAGAATCTCGCTGAGATCGTCGATGCCATCCCCATCCGTGTCGACCCTCAGGGGATCGGTACGGTTACGGAACTCGTCCCCGTCGGCAAGGCCGTCGAAGTCGCGGTCCTCGTCGCCGTCAAGGATACCGTTGCCGTCGCTGTCCGGGTTACGGGGATCCGTTTCCAGAACAATTTCGCCGGTATTGGACAAGCCATCGTTATCAAAATCCTCGTCCCCGTCCAGAATTCCGTCCCCGTCGGTGTCTTCTTTGGTCGGATCGAGGCCGAGAAGCTCTTCAAGGTCGTCGGGAACCCCGTCATTGTCGTTATCCTCGAAACCAAAAATGCGGAAAGTAGCGCTCGCGACGGAAGCGAGCTCGTTACCGGCGAGGTCCTGCAATGGCGGGGAAAGCTGAACGCGGTAGAGCCCCGGCACCAGCTCGCCGAAACCGAGGGTCAGGCTGTTCGTGGCGTCCGCGTAGCTGAAGGAGACCCCGGAAAAGACCGTGTCATCCGCATTGCCGAACACGTCGTCCGGACCGGCGTTACGGACTTCCACGGTATCCGCATTGATGCTGGAAGTCTCGATGGGTTCGCTGAAAGTGACGAGGTAGGCATCGAGGTTGCCGATGATGGAACCGTCGCGCGGGGCGAAACGGCGGACGATGGGCGGCGTCGCGTCCGGCACCAGTTCGAGGGTGATCGTCTCCGAGCGGGTGGAGTTGCCGCCGGTGTCGGAAGCCACCACGTAGAACGAGAAAGTGCGCTTCGTCGGGGTGATCAGGGGCGTGAGAATTCCCGTTTCAAAGGGGAAATTTCCGTCGAGGGTCGCGGGTTCGTCATCAACATAAAATTGGACGTTGCGCACCTGCACGTCATCAACCGCATCCACGGCCACGGAAAGGATTTTTCCTTCCTCGGCCGTTCCGTCGACCCCGCTGTGGCGGACGGTGATCTCCGGCGGAACGCCCTCCGCGTCAAAGGAGGCGTAATTGAGTACCTGCAAACCGCCGTTGTCGTCGGCGATGTAGGCGAGAGCGTTGTAAATGGACACCGCCGTGGCGATCCCGGGGGTCTGGAAGGTGCGCAAATACTGGGGCTCGTCTTCAAGTCCGCCCACGGTGTAAAGGTCGACATGATGCGGTCCATCCCGGGTGCTGTTGGGACTGGTCACAGCCACTGCGAATTGCGAACCGGTCGAGACAATCTGCTTCCAGCCGCGCTGGCCGGTTTGAAATCGCTGTTTGTGTTCGGGATCGAGGGGATCACTGATGTCGTAGAGATTAAATCCCTGAATGTTATTCGCGTAGAGGAAATCATCCCCGACAAAGAGGCGCCAGCGGAATCCCCCCGCTCCGAAACTGCCCGGGGCCGTCTCGGACTTGGCAAGACTGAAGTCATCCAGTCGGATGTCGATTGCATACAAAGTCCCGACCGTCAGCGCATACAGCACCTCCTCGCGGATACCAAGATCCTGAATACGGGTGTTGATCCCCTCAAAGCGGGTGATCTCGGTTCCCGTCGAGGTATCCACCATGACTATATTCCCGTTGCGCAGGCCGACATAAGCGAAATTACCCCGCGAGACGACCGCCTCGGCCGGGCTTTCGAATTCCACCTGCCGTGTGATGAAGGCCCCGGCCGGATCCGAAATATCGACGACGGCGAGGCCGCGGTTCCCGTCCGCGACCACGACAAGGTCACTGAAACAGCTCACCGCGACCGCGTTTCCCGGTGTATTCACTTGGGCAATACGAACGGGCTCGAATCCGTCTTTCACATTAAAAACGGCAATACCGGCCTGCCCCATCGCGACAATGGCGAGGTTGTTGATCGCACAGATATCGACCGCCGCACCGGAGGTTGGCCCACTCGCAATGACGCCGACATCAACGATAAAGCCGTCGAGCGGATCCTTCCCACTCGTGACCTCCGCTCCGTCCAGGAAACCATCCCCGTCGGTATCGGGATTATTAATTCCGGTTCCCGCGATTTCTTCATGGATGTCGGGAAGCCCGTCGCCGTCGGCATCATCTAGATTGTCCATCTCGAGATAATCCAAACATGGAATGATGAAATTCCGGCCCGCCGGTGGCGTAGTGAACGTGACCCAACCGAAGGACAGGGTCTCGGCGTAAAAGGAGAGAAA
>CAYFRH010000046.1:15700-17626 GCA_964345345.1 uncultured Puniceicoccaceae bacterium
CAAGGAATTTGCCAAGTATCAAAATTGCCACACCGAAGAGAAGGATCCCCATCATCCAGAGGAGGAGACGACCGCTCTTCTTTTCCGCTTCCCGGCTTTTTTCCTGCGGTGCTTCGGGCTCGCCTTTTTCTGCGGGCTCCTCTTCCGGCGCAACGGTCTCTTCCGGTGGAGCGGTTTCCTCCGCCGAATCCTCCTCTTCAAGGGCCGCCACCGGCACAAACTCAAGTTCATCCTCCCCCCGGGCGGTGATTTCGGCGAGGATTGATTCCTGAAAGAGCGCACGATCCTTGAAAAGGCTGTCGACGAAGCTCTCGATGTAAAAGTTGGTCAGGCGAAAGTCCCTTCCTTCGCGAAGAAGGACGTCATACCCAAGGCGGTTGGGAGTGTTATAGAAAAGCACGTAAATCGGATCGGCATCGAGGAAGAAGCGGACTTCCCGGCCTTCCGACATTTCGGTGTGATAAGCTTCGAATTCCTCCGGCGGCATGTTATTAATCCACTCAAGGAACTTATCGCGGCTGTAGCCGGTGTAGCTGTTTGCGAACGCCTCCATGTCCCGGGCCGCAAAGGCCTGCAAGGCTTCGCTGTAAAAGGCCGCCCAGTCGGTGTCCGGTCGGGTCTCACCAAAGACTTCCCAACGAGTGACCGTGCCGTCAAATCGAAGGTCGATGGTTGTCCCGGGCACCCGCTCATCGTAGCGGTAATCCTCACGAAGATCGGGAAGCGTTTCTTCGGTCAACCGTGCCTGTTCCGTTTGCATGAGGAGAGTATCCATGCGGTGAAAGACATCCTGCTGGGTACCGTCCACCCAGAAAAATTCGGTTCCCCGCCCCTCAAGACTGAAGGAGCGGACAAAGGGCCCGTTGTTGGCGGGAACCTGCCAGAAAAAGGTACTGACCTCGTCGCTCAGGTCATACCTTCCCACGACAAGCAGCTCGTCCCACAGGTCGGAAAAAGTTGTCTGAAAGGCCGAAATGTATTGGCGCCGCGCATCGGGATTCTCGTTCGCGCCAAGTCGTGACATCGCGAATACGTCGTCAAGATTACCGTCCCGCAGGGTGGAGACCAGTTCCACAAAGGTATTGGCCCGCGGCGTCTCCGCGTTTTCCCGGAAGGTGGCAAAGGGAACCCGCTCGTAATCCACCGCATTTAGTTCCATGACCATGCTGGATACGGTCGTTTCCTGGTCGGTGCGGAAGGTTACCGGCACGAGAACGCGTTCCGGCGCGGGCTGGGCGGCCAGCCACGGAACCGGCGCAAGCAGGAGCAAAAAGAAAAGCAGACTGGAAGAAGCAACACGCATTACAGCTAAATTTTCAGCGTCGATTCCCAGATGACGTGCTGGTAATTTAACGTCACCCCTGCCACCGACAGTTCGACAATAAAGACGACGTCATCCACACCAAGGCCCCCGCTGAAACCGTTGCAGTTGTCGTTGCCGTTGTAACTGAGGGAACCACTCACTCCGACCTTCAGCGGCGCGGTGATTTTAAAGGAAATATCGTCCAGTTCGTATTCGTAACCAAAGGCCCGCCCGAAGGCAATGGCCTCGAAACGCGCCTGCGTCACGATGTCGATCCCGGCCTTAAACGAACCGAAGGCACATTCTTCCGGTTTGCAGTCGTTCCAACGATACCCCGCTTGCAAGGCCGCACTGATGGTGGAATTGATAAATACTCCCGCCTCAAAGAGAACTGTTCCCGAGACTACTCCCCAGTCGAATTCCTTCTCAATCGTGGGCGGTCCCCAGAGCTGCACATCGACCGCCCCCGCCGCGGAAAGCTGGCCTTGGCCGAAGCGTTCCCCGTTCTCGGTCAGTTGCCCGTCATTACAGCAGTCGCGACGGCTATATTCGACACCAAAGGCCGCGCCGGGTTCCAGTTCGACATTCACGCGGGGTATCCGGTTGATCGCGTCCTCGACCCG
>CAYFRH010000047.1:0-17624 GCA_964345345.1 uncultured Puniceicoccaceae bacterium
AGATTGCCGAGATTGAAGAACTTGATCTCGGGAAACTCGCCTTCGTGCACGCTCTTGATTAGATCGAGGGCGTTAGGGCCTTGGATTTGGAAACGGTAAATGAAGCGGGAACCGTCGTTGCTCACGGTGCGCTCGTCGCGGGTCACCTTGACATTGTAGCCGCCTTTCTCGGCTTGGTAGTGAACCCAGTTCGGGACAGAGGGGCGGCCGACCACGCTGATTTTGTCATCCGCGTGCCCAAAGAGGATGGCGTCGCCGATCACGTAGCCGTCTTCATTACAGGCCACGATCTGCTTGGCTTTGTCTTTGCTGAAATTCTTGAGCGTGTTGACCACCACATCGGAGAGCAGGCGCTTGACGTCCGGCCCTTCGAAGTAAACGTCGGTCATATGAAAGGACTGGTCGAAAAGAACGACGCTTTTTTGCCAGGCTTCCTGCTCGTCGCGCCAGTTGGAATACTGTGCGGGGAAAGGGAATTCATAACCGCCGGTAGGCGAGTGTCGGAGCATTTGCACGGGGTTGCCGTGGGCTTGCAGTTTGGCTTCGAGGTTGGTGTGGTTTTCAGTGTTCATACAGGTTCGAGTATCTTTTTCTTGGATTTATTTTGCTGGAGCCAATCAGCGCATTTTTCGATGCCACCGAAGGGATAGAGGTGAAAGCGTTGTGTTGCGTCCACTGGGCGGACGAATTTGTCTGGGTCATTGGGGAGGAGAAGTCGGCCGAGGCTGAGGCCTTGTTTTTTGATGATCTCGGTGGTTGCTGTGACGCCACAAATCCTGGCGTATTTGAGTAGTGTTTTGAGCGAGGCGGGACCGGGTACACCAACGCGGACGGGAACATCCACGCCCTCGGCTTTCAATTGCTTTAGGTAGGCGTTTACTTTTTCCGGAGAAAAGCTCCACTGGGTAACCAGTTCGGCCTTTATGTTCAACTGATGAAGGAAAGAAAGCTTTTCACGAAGGCTTTCGTCGGGAGAGGGATCGACAGGATTGCCTTCCGGGTGTCCGGCTAAGGCGATTGTAGATAAACCAACACTTTGGAAGGTCTTTGATTGTAGTATCCGCAAGCTATCAGTGAAGGGACCGTTGGGCTTGCCGAGACCACCTGCTACAAGTAGAACCTTCTCGATCGCGTGATCACGCAAACCGTTGCAAAAAAAGCGTAGCTCCTTTTCACTGGCAAAGCTGCGGGCAGCAATGTGTGGCACAGGCATGAAACCGGCAGCTTTGACTACTGAGAGAGGGCCAAGGATTTCGGTTGGCTCGGTCCCCGGTATCATGGTGATATATATTTCATCAATCAGTTCACTAAGTGAACCGATTCGGTCGGCATGTGCGGGAACAATTTCGAGGGTCCAGTCAATCTGGGAGTTGTTATCTAAATCTCTCATCATGAATCGTAATGACTACACGGGTACAAATTTGGCAGTTGGAAATCGGCTCTATGCAGGTTTTTTCTGTTTTTAAAAATGGGATCAGACCCTTGGGTTTTGGTTTAACGACTGCATGTAATCTCAACAATTGTAAGGTAACAAAAGCGGATCTTAAATCTTGGATATTTAGGCGGAATCCTATTGTATAATTCGGCAATGAGAGAAATGGAGAAGATCAACCCAAAGGAAAACCGCCGCCGTGCGCCGACCAGGGTGGATTTACCGGAGGGCGCAGTGCGCGTTCTGGAAAGCCACCACGCGGCGAATTTTGAAATGGAGCGCGGGGTCTGGCCCTTCCATAAGCTTTGCTGGGTCGCGGTTGGTCGTGGGAGCCTCGATTCGAAGACAGGCCCCATGCCAATTGGACGGGATGATTTTCTTCTTTTACCGGCCGATTGGTTACACCGTTTTGTCGACGATCCCCGAGAGCCCTTGACGCTTGTTATTCTCTGCATGTCAAAAAAATATATAGGCGAGCCGGGTTCCAGCCAAGTCGCGCGACTCTGGCAGCGCGCTTTGCAGGAGTATCCGGCCGGCACGCCGATCTGCGCGCGTTCCGCTTTCCATCATAGTGCTTTGCTCGAACAGTTTCGCCTCGCACTAAGAGAGCAGGGCAGCCAGAGCATAGGTTGGGAAACCGCCCTTGCGGCAGTTGCAGACCATCTCCTGATTCGTCTGGGTCGCGGCTGCTGCGAGGTGCGCGCGAATCATGAGGACTCCAGCAACCGGACGGTAGAAGGTGCGATTGAGTATGTCCGGGCTCACCCCCATGAGCGCTTTCAGATCGGAGAAATCGCCGCACGGTGCCGGTTATCGACCCGGCGGTTTACCGATTTGTTCAAAGCCCAGACCGGGCAAACTTTCGGTCAATACCTGAACGAAGAGCGCATCCGCTACGCCTGCCGTCGCCTCGACGAGACCGGCCACATTCTCTACGCCTGTCACGAATCCGGCTTCAACGATCTGGCCTACTTCTATCGCGTCTTCAAAAAGCAGACCGGGCAAACCCCGGGTGAATACCTGTCTCAATTATAGTAGTTTCAACCTCCCTATCTGCAAGGGTAGCTGTCCGCTCGACTATTTTGCGTAAGTAAACACCACGAACATCTTTGATGCCCCCAATCGGGCAACTCTGCTCCGCAGTACCCCCGGGGAGGTTTTCTGTTCGTGGCTTTCAATCGGGAGCGGTGGGCGCCTTTCTGCAAATGGCAAAGGAAGGCGAGCTACCTTTGCGATAAACCTGATGCTATCCATGGACGGAGGCTCCTGAAGGAAACGATTGGGAAGGCAAGCCCATCAGAATCCAACAGAAAAGGCCCACCTTTACAAACGCATCAACAAATCCGGATTAGATGATGAATTCCCTTGAATCGGGCCTTCTTTCGGATAGATATTGTGGCAAATTATGACTGAAATCTCTTCCAACGTATCAAAATCCCCTGCTTTTGAAGCATTGGGCGCCATATTCAGGAAGCGCATTGCGGTTCTTGATGGGGCCATGGGCACGATGATCCAGCAATACAAGCTGGAGGAAAAAGACTTTCGCAACGAGGAATTGGCGGATGCGCGCGGCGACCTAAAGGGAAACAACGACCTGTTGAGCATCACCCGACCGGACATCATCGAAGAAATCCACCGGCAATTCTTCGAGGCGGGCGTTGACATTGTAGAGACCAACACCTTTAGCGGGACCACCATCGCTCAGGCAGACTATCACTTGGAAGACTGGGTGGAACGGATCAATACAGAATCCGTAAAAATCGCCCGCAAAGTGGCGGACGAAGTGTCAAAAAAGGAAGAGCGTCCGCTTTTTGTTGCCGGGGCGATGGGCCCAACAAACCGTACAGCTTCCATTTCACCGGATGTCAACCGTCCGGAATACCGGGCCACCAGTTACGACGAGCTCTACAAAGCCTACCATCAGCAGGCGAAAGCACTGGTGGAAGCGGGTGCCGACCTTCTTTTACCGGAAACCACCTTCGATACGCTCAATTTGAAAGCGGCCCTGCACGCCATCGAGGACCTCTTCCAGGAACGGGGTGAACGTATTCCGGTGATTGTCTCCGTAACCATCACCGACCAATCCGGCCGCACCCTTTCCGGGCAGACGGTCGAAGCCTGCTGGAACTCCATTCGTCACGCCCAACCTTTCTGTGTCGGTTTGAATTGCGCGCTGGGTGCCGATTTGATGCGCCCCTTCCTCGAAGAACTTTCGCGGGTGGCGGACACCTACGTCCATGTTTACCCGAATGCGGGTCTGCCGAACCCGTTGAGCGAGACAGGCTACGATGAAACCCCGGAACACACGGGGGGTGCATTGGCGGAATTCGCGAAAGACGGCCTCGTCAACTTGATCGGGGGCTGCTGCGGCACGACGCCGGCGCACATTCAAGCGGCGGTTCACGAAGTACGCACTTTCGACCCGCGCCCCATTCCGGAAGTGACCCCGGCGCTCCGGACCAGTGGGCTGGAACCTTTCAACATTATCATGGGGGAAACTCCCTTCGTCATGGTCGGTGAACGGGCCAATGTGACCGGTTCACCCCGCTTTAAAAAGCTCATCAAAAACGAAGACTACGACGGGGGGTTGGCCATCGCGCGTTCGCAACTCGAAAAAGGTGCTCATGTCATCGACGTGAACTTTGACGAGGGCATGCTCGAAAGCGAAGAGTGCATGACGCACTTCCTCAATCTCGTTGCTTCGGAACCGGACATTTCCAAAGCGCCGATCATGATCGACAGCTCGAAATGGTCGGTTATCGAAGCGGGGCTCAAGTGCGTGCAGGGGAAATCCATCGTCAACTCCATCAGCCTCAAAGAGGGCGAGGATCGCTTTCGCGAGCAGGCCACGCTCATCCGTCGCTACGGGGCCGCCGTCGTGGTCATGGCCTTCGACGAAAAGGGGCAGGCGGACAGCAAAGACAAGAAAGTCGCCATTGCGGAACGCTCTTACCGCATTCTCGTCGATGAAGCGGGACTCGATCCGCATGACATCATTTTCGACCTCAACATTCTCACCGTGGCCACCGGCATGGAGGAGCATAACGACTATGGTATCTCCTTCATTGAGGCCGTGCGCGAAGTCAAAAAACGCTGCCCCGGCGCGCGGACCAGCGGGGGCCTTTCCAACGTATCTTTCTCCTTCCGCGGCAACAACCCGGTGCGGGAAGCCATGCACGCGGTCTTCCTCCATCACGCGATTGAGGCCGGCCTTGATATGGCCATCGTCAACCCGGGGCTGCTCATGGATTACAATGATATCAGCGAGCCCCTGAAAACGCTGGCCGAAGATGTCATTCTCAACCGGGATCCGGAATCCACGGAAAAACTCATCGAGCATGCCGAAGCGATCAAGGACGGGAAAGCTGTCGCCGGTGGTGGTTCGCCGGAAGAGCGGATCAGCCAAGCCATGCTACAAGGCATGTCCGCACTGCAAAGTCTCTTCGAACGAGCCACCCGCGAGAAGAATCCGGAAATCCTGGAAAAGTTCCTTCAAGGGGGCGAAGGGGCTGTGCCCAAGGACGACGGTAAAAAAAAAGTAGCTGAGGGTGAGGACTGGCGCAGCCAACCGTTGGAGAAGCGGATCGAGCACGCCCTGATCAAAGGCATCGTCAGCCACATTGAGAAAGACACCGAAGAGGCCCGTCAGAAGTTGGACAAACCCCTCGACGTGATCGAGGGCCCACTGATGGACGGGATGAAAGTCGTTGGACAACTCTTCGGCGATGGGAAAATGTTCCTTCCCCAAGTAGTGAAAAGCGCACGGGTCATGAAAAAGGCGGTCGCTTACCTCATGCCCTACATGGAGAAGGAAAAAAAAGACAGTTCCAACGCGGGTACGTTCGTTATCGCCACCGTCAAAGGGGACGTGCACGACATCGGGAAAAACATCGTCGCCGTCGTCCTTGGCTGCAACGGCTATAAAGTGGTGGACCTTGGCGTGATGTGCGATTGCGATACCATTCTCGCCGAGGCGGAAAAACACAACGCGGACTTCATCGGCATGTCCGGGCTGATCACGCCGTCGCTCGACGAAATGATCTTCAATGCCAAGGAAATGGAAAAGCGCGGTCTGAAAGTTCCCCTTCTCATCGGGGGCGCTACCACTTCCAAAGCCCACACCGCTATCAAGATCGCGCCTCATTACAGCGGCCCGATCACGCGAGTGGGAGATGCCTCCCTGGTCACAGGTATTTGCAACCAACTGATCAACCCGAAGACCAAAGACAAATACCTTGAAGAACTCGCCCAAGAGCACGAGGACGCCAAACGGCGCTTTCAGGAGGGCAGCAGTCAGACGGCGCGATACGTTCCCATCGAAACTGCACGCGAAAAGCGTTTCACCGACGATTGGGAGAAAGCGGAAATTGCCACCCCGGAAATTCTCGGCACTCAGCTGTTCGACAACATTTCCGCCGAGGAAGTGGTGGAATATTTCGACTGGACGCCGTTTTTCCAAGCCTGGCAATTGCGGGGCACCTTCCCGAAAATCCTTAGCCATAAAGACCGGGGCGAAGAAGCGCAAAAACTGTACGACGACGCACGACGTATGCTCGAGGACCTTGTTTCCAACCAGCGGGTCAAGATCCGCGGTGCCCTCGGATTCTGGCACGCGAATGCCGTGGGGGATGACGTCGAACTCTACACCAACGAAGACCGCTCCGAAGTCTTACAAACCCTTCATTTCCTGCGCCAACAGAAGGAAAAGACCCGCGAGCGCGACCCTTACTACTGCCTCTCGGATTTCGTCGCCCCGAAAGACAGCGGGCGCACCGACTACGTGGGAGCTTTCGCGGTCACCGCCGGCAACGAGATCGAAGAATACGCCAAAACGTTCAAGGACAAGGAAGACGACTATTCGGCGATTATCATCCAGGCGCTGGCCGACCGCTTCGCCGAGGGTGCCGCCGAATACTGCCACAAACTCGTCCGCGACCAATGGGGTTACGGCAAGGATGAGCCCTTCCTCTTTGGAGACCGTCTTACGGCCAAGCCCGCGGAAGTGAACCCGCATGTGGAGTGGTTGGTTAAAGAAAAATACCGGGGAATTCGTCCCGCCGCCGGCTACCCCTCCTGTCCGGAGCACACCGAGAAGCAGGCGATCTGGGATCTGGTCGACGCCGAAAAAAACACCGGCATGACCCTGACCAGCAGCTACGCCATGTTTCCGCCAAGCTCGGTATCCGGCCTCTACTTTGGTCACCCCGAATCCCGCTACTTCCCTCTTGGGCGCATCGGAAAAGACCAAGTGGAAGACTACGCCAAACGCAAAGGCATGGACCTCGAAACCTGCGAGAAATGGCTCCAGTCCAACCTTGCTTACGAACCGGAAGCCTGAGCATGCGGATTCTGGTCGCAAGAGAGGGTATACCCCTTCATGCGATCCGGGCCAAATCATCCGGAAAGATTTCTCCCTACAATCCAACACATCGCCATGGATGAAACCGAATCAGTAGTGGACTGGCTTCGGCGCAACCGGGTATCCCACGAATGGATTGGACTCTTCACCGAGGCCTTCCCCTCCGAAGCCCAAAGCTCCGCATCAGAAGCGTGGTGCGTTGAATGGGCCGGGGAGATTGACGCCTTTCGTTTCTCCGCCGAAGACTGGATAAGAGCTCTTGTGCGCTTGGAATACCGGTTAAAAAAAGCAGGCGCGCGCCCCTGTCCCCTCTGGCGCAAGCTTGGTTACCTCCACTGCGCCGCTATGGCCGAAGAACAAGAGGCAGATAAGAGCCTTAGCGACATCGTCGATGCAATGTACCTGAAGTACGGCTTCGCGGGCGATTCGGATTGATACAATGCTACCGGTCTCTTTATGCAATGGCACTAGGATAAGCCCTGACTTCGGGCATTTTATCGGTATCAGACGCTTCCTCCGCAACCATCTGTTCACAGCCCGAGGCCCGATCCCGGGACCCGATGTAGCGCGTAAGCAGCGCTGCCCATCCCAAACGTAACCTACCTTAGCGATATTGATCCGTCAGGGTATTTTTTCGTTCAGCCGCGGGCCAACTCCAAGGCCTCCGCCGCGCTCTGCTGGATGCCGGTGAAGTCGCCGTCGAGGATGCGTTGCTTGTCGACGAACCAGCTTCCTCCGATGGCCGTGGTGACGGAAAGGGCAAGGTACTCCTCGGCGTTTTGCGGATTAATGCCTCCGGTGGGAACGAAGCCGACGCCGGTGTGGGCATAAGGCCCGGCAAGGGCTTTCAGCATCTTCGCGCCTCCGGCGGCTTCGGCAGGAAAAAACTTCAGGGTCTTGAGTCCCCAGGCAAGGGCGCGCTCCACCTCTGATGGGGTGATGATCCCCGGCATCATGGGGAAGTCCAGCTCCGCCGCCTTCTCAATCACCGCCGGGTTCAGCCCGGGCGCGACACCGAAGGAGACGCCTATCTCGAGGAGGCGGGGCAGGATTTCCGGGTCGAGGACCGTGCCCGCACCGACGGTCATTTCCGGATATTCCTCCCGGATCGCCCGCATGGCGGCCAGGGCGCATTCCGTTCGCAGGGTAATTTCGATATGCGGGATATCCGCTTTCAGCAGCGCTTCCGCAAGGGGCAGGGCAGCTTCCAGTTTCGGGATGACCGCAACGGGAACCAGCCGGGTCGAAGAGAGATTCGGGAATTGCATAATATTTCTTTCAGTATAAAATGGTGTTGAAAATTTGCTTTCTCGGCAAATGCTTGCTCAATAACCAGAGAGTGGCCAGCGAAAATATCCAGTCCACAGTAGGAATGTTTGATTTTTCCATTTTGCGGGAAATCCGCAAGCGGGAAGGTCTGACCCTTGAGGAAGTCGCGCAGCGGTCGGGACTTAGCATCGCGGTTATTTCCCGGCTCGAGCGCAATCAGACCACTGCCGAACTGGAGACCCTCTATCGCCTTGCGCGCGTCTTTGGCATGAGCGCGACCGACCTTCTTGCCGTCGCCGAATCCCGAATGGCCCACCGCAAAGGGGAAGAACACTACACCAGCGGCGATTTTACTTTCCGGGTCGTTCGGTATGCCAACCATGCCTGCTACACCGCTTTCGCGAAAGAAGGGGCACGGGTAAGCAAACCGGAGATCCATCACGATGACCACGAGACTTGCTGGGTTCTGCAAGGTCGCCTGCGCGTGGAGTTGCCGTATGAATCGGTCGAATTGAGCGCCGGCGAAAGCCTTCAGTTTGATGCCATCCAGGAGCACAGCTACGAAGCCCTCGAGGACTGTCACCTCGTTCTCGTTCACCTGAGAAAAGGCAAACGTTATTAAACGGAGGAAATCCCCTTTATGAAAATCGCCAATGACCTGAAACCAGCCGACCTTGCCAAAAGCCTTGAACGCTTCTGGCAGGCATCGGGTGAAAAAGTGCAGTTAATCGAGAAGGAATACGACCCCGCGAAGGGTTCGCCGGTCTATACCTGGGCCGGCAAGTATACCACCCGCGGATGGACGGAGTGGACGCAGGGCTTCCAGTACGGGAGTGCCATTCTGCAGTTCGACGCCACCGGCGAGGAAGCCTTCCTTGTCTCGGGTCGACGGGATACCCTCGCGAACATGGCCCCGCACGTCAGTCATGTGGGCGTACATGACCACGGCTTTAACAATGTCAGCACCTACGGCAACCTCCTCCGTCTCATGAATGAGGGCCGTATCCTCGAGGATGCGTGGGAGCGTAATTTCTACGAGCTGGCCCTTAAAGTCTCCGGGGCCGTGCAAGCCCGCCGCTGGGCCACCACCGCTGACGGCGGCGGCTACATGTATTCCTTCAACGGACCGCATTCCCTCTTTGTCGATACGATCCGGACCTGCCGGATCCTCGTCGTCGCGGACCGCCTCGGGCATCCCCTCATGGAGGAGGGCGACACCGCAGTCAACCTGCTTGGGCGCGCCATCGCGCACGCCCGCGCCACAGCCCGTTATTCCCTCTACTACGGGGAGGGACGCGACGCCTACGACGAATGGGGGCGGACTGCTCACGAATCCATCTTCAACCGCAACGACGGCCGGTACCGCTGCCCCAATGCGCAGCAGGGCTTCAGCGGATTTACGACCTGGACGCGCGGGCTCTCATGGGCAATGGCCGGCTTCCCCGAAGAGTTGGAATTTCTGCGGACCGTACCGGATGCAGATCTGGAGCCTTTCGGTGGACGCGGCGAGATCGAGGCCGTTTTTCTCAAGGCCGCGAAGGCCAGCTGCGATTGGTTTATCGCGAACACAAGCAGCGACGGCGTTACCTACTGGGATGGCGGCGCCCCCGACCTGCACAAGCTTGGGGACTGGCGGGATCGGCCGGCTGATCCCTACAATCAGTACGAACCGGGCGACAGTACGGCCGCGGCCATTGGGGCCCAAGGGCTCTTGCGGCTCGGGAAACCCCCCCGGGAAAGACAGCAATGAGGGTCGGCATTACTTCCAGGCGGGACTTACGACCCTGCGAACGCTCCTGGAGGAGCCGTACCTCAGCACAGATCCGCGGCACCAGGGGCTTCTCCTGCACAGTATTTATCATCGTCCCAACGGCTGGGATTACATTCCGGAGGGACAGAAGGTGCCCTGCGGCGAATCCAGCATGTGGGGGGATTATCACATTCGCGAACTCGCCCTCTACGCGCAGCGACTCATCGAGGAAAAGCCGTATTACACCTTCTTCGGCTGCCTGCGGGGAGGACAGGCATGAAGGCCGCGCCCCTCGCCGACCTGTCGCGTTGCGCCGTCCATACGGTGACGACGAAGCCGTGGGCGATCGAGACCGCGATCGAGCATTATGCCCGCACCGGTTTTGGCGGAATCACCGTCTGGCGCGACACCCTGAAAGGAAGGGATCCCGTTGTCGTTGGAAAACAAATACGGGATGCCGGGCTACGCAATACCGCCCTCGTGCGGGGAGGCTTTTTCTGCCACGGTTCCGCGGAAGAGCGCGCGGCGGCGCTCGAGGATAATCGTCTTGCCCTGCGCGAGGCCGAGGCCACGGGCGCGCCTATGGTCGTCCTCGTTTGCGGTGCCCGCCCGGAGCAAAGCCTCGAAAGCAGCCGCGAACAGATCCGCGACGCCATCCTGGAGCTGCTGCCCGAGGCGGAGGCCCGCGGCGTTGTCCTCGCCATTGAACCGCTGCATCCGATGTACGCCGATACCCGCTCGGCTGTGAACACGCTCGCCAGCGCGAACGATATGACGGAAAGCCTTGCCTCCCCATGGGTGGGCATCGCCGTCGATGTGTACCATCTATGGTGGGATCCGGACCTCCTCGCGCAGATCCGGCGTTGCGGGGCCAACGGGAACCTGACCGCTTTCCATGTCTGCGACTGGCGCGTGCCCACGGAGGATTTTCTTCTCGATCGGGGACTCATGGGCGAGGGATGTATCGACATTCCGGGCATTCGCGCCGTCGTCGAGGAAGCCGGCTTCCGCGGCTTCAATGAGGTGGAAATCTTCAGCAAGCGCCGTTGGGAAGGCGATCAGGAGGCATGGCTGGCCGAGGTCGCCCGCGCCTGTCGCGAGGCAGTGTAGGTAAGAATTTCGATTTCGATACCGGGAACGGGTATCGAGAGCTGAGACCGAAAATAGAGAAACAATCAATATTATGAAAACACATACAGTAGGAATTATCATGAACGGAGTGACCGGGCGCATGGGAACAAACCAGCACCTGCTTCGCTCCATTGTCGCGATTATCGAACAGGGTGGTGTGCACCTCGGACCGAACGAGGTCATCATGCCGGATCCGGTTCTTGTCGGGCGCAATGAAAATAAACTGCGCAAGCTGACCGAGATCACGGGTATTGAAAAGACCACGACGGACTTGGACAGCGTGCTCAAGGATCCGGCCTATCCGGTCTATTTCGACGCCCAGACGACGGGGCGGCGCGCCGAAGCGGTCAAGAAAGCGGCTGCGGCGGGCAAGCATGTCTACTGCGAAAAACCGATCGCCACGGACACCGCCACGGCGCTGGAAATCGCCGGGGCCTGCGAAAAAGCGGGCGTAAAGAACGGAGTGGTACAGGACAAGCTCTGGCTACCCGGTCTGCGCAAGCTGCAGCGTCTTCAGGAGCAGGGCTTTTTCGGCAGGATCCTCAGCGTGCGCGGGGAGTTTGGTTACTGGGTATTCGAGGGCCACAACATTCCCGGCCAGCGCCCGAGCTGGAATTACCGCAAGGAAGATGACGGCGGCATTATCGTCGATATGCTCTGCCACTGGCGCTACGTCCTCGACAACCTCTTCGGCAGTGTCCGCGGAGTGAGTTGCTTCGGGGCGACGCATATCCCCGAGCGCATCGATGAAGAGGGCAATCCCTACAAGTGCACGGCTGACGACAGTGCGTACAGTACCTTCGAGCTGGAAGGCGGAATCATTGCGCACTTCAACAGCAGCTGGGTCACGCGCGTTCGGCGGGACGACCTTCTCACTCTGCAGGTTGATGGGACGCAGGGAAGCGCCGTGGCGGGCCTGCGTAAGTGCTGGGTACAGCATTATGGAACGACCCCGAAGCCGGTCTGGAATCCGGATGTCGAACAACCGATCGACTTTTTCGAAAGCTGGCAGGAAGTCCCAGAACAGGAGCCCTATGACAACGCCTTCAAGGTGCAGTGGGAAATGTTCCTGAAACACGTTGCGGTGGACGCTCCCTTTCCCTGGAGCCTGCGCGAAGGTGCCAAGGGCGTGCAACTCGCCGAACTCGGCCTGCAGAGCTGGGACAAACGCGCCTGGGTTCCCGTACCCGAACTTTAAGGAAGAGGAAGCAACCCATGACAAAACCTGTAGCACTTATTACCGGCGGCAGCCGCGGCATCGGCTTTGGCATCGCCATGGCGCTCGCGAGGCAAGGTTTCGACCTTGGCATCAACGGTATGCGGCCCGAGGAACAAATCGCCGAGCCGCTGGAGGCATTGCGCGCGGCCGGCGCGGAGGTAGCTTATCTGCGCGGCGATATCGGCGACGCGGAAAGCCGGCAGTCCATGCTCGACGGCCTTCGGGAGCGCTTTGGACGACTCAACTGGTTGGTCAACAATGCCGGAGTGGCTCCAAAGCAACGGCTGGATCTGCTTGAGATGACCGAGGAAAGTTTCCAGCGGGTCGTGAATACAAATCTCGGCGGCTCCTTTTTCCTGAGCCAGGCGACGGCCCGTTGGCTGATTGAACAAAAGGAGGCTGAAAACTCCTTTCAAGGCGGTATCATCAACGTGTCGTCAATTTCCGCTACCGTGGTCTCGATCAACCGCGGCGAGTACTGCATGGCCAAGGCGGGCATGAGCATGGCCACGCAGTTGTTCGCGGCGCGCCTCGGGCCGCATGGGCTTCCGGTCTACGAAATCCGGCCCGGGTTGACCCAGACGGACATGACCGCGGGAGTCAGGGAGAAATACGACAAGTTGATTGAGGATGGCCTGTGCGTGACTCCCCGCTGGGGCTACCCGGAGGACAGCGGCAAGGCTGTGGCCGCGCTCGCCACCGGCGCCTTCCCGTATTCCACCGGGCAAGTCATCATGATCGACGGCGGGCTCACCATCCCCCGATTATGAGGACATTGAAGGGTTGCTTCCGCGGTTTTGCCGTATAGGACGGTGATCCTATGCGGAACCGCCGCGATCGATTTTTCATTCTTTTCCACCTGACCGTCGACCAGTTCAGCTGGCGAGGAGTCGGCTGGTTCCTCGGGGTCTATTTCGGCGCTTTCCTGCTGGCCGGAATTTTCGCCCCGCTGGTGTACCACGGTATCCAGGCGATCGGCGTCGATGCCTCGAGCGAGGGGCTTATCGCCTATCTCCAGCGCCATCCGCTGAGCCGGTACGTCGACCGGGTACGCCTTCTGGTCACGGCTCTCGCCCTCGTCTGGCTGATAACGGCCTGCGGGCTTTGGGGACGTTTCGGGTTTTCGTGGGGAAGGGAGGGACGACGCCTTTTTACCGGTTTCTTTCTCCTTGGCCTCGCTACCATGGCGCTCATCATGGCCGCCCAGGCCGCTTTTTTGCCCGTGGAAGCGGATATGCACTTCAGCGTGCCGAATGTCGTCGGTCTTTTTCTTAAGGTACTGATGGGGGCGGTGATAATCGGTTGGCTGGAAGAGTCGATTTTCCGGGGTATGCTCCTGCGGATGTTCTACACCGCGGTGTGGCCCCATCTCGCCATTCTCCTTGCCTCCCTTGTTTTTGCGGCGGTTCATTTTAAAGATGTCCCGCACCCTCCCGCGGAGCCCTTGGCATGGTGGGCGGGGCTCTCCGTGGCGACACAACAGTCTGTAAGTGTCTTCTTCACGGCAGAGACGACCAGCTTTCTGAATTATTTCCTCGTCGGGGTTGTTTTGTGCCTTGTCTTTCTGCGGACCCGCTCGCTTGTGGCCTGCATGGCCCTGCATGCGGGATGGGTCCTTGCCCGTGGCATTTGGTGGAAGGCCGTGGAAGTCAAAGAGGAGGCGGGAAGTGCTTTCTGGGGAACGGAGGGAGTGGTCGACGGGACGGCCTCTCTCGTGATGCTCGGCAGCCTGGCGGTTGCCCTTTATGTCTCATGGCAGCAAACACAACAAAAGGATCCGGTTTCCCTGGAACGCCTTTCTTGACTGGATCTTTCCCCGTACCTGCATCGCCTGCGGTGATGTCCT
Organism: uncultured Puniceicoccaceae bacterium; assembly: GCA_964345345.1. GTDB lineage: Bacteria > Verrucomicrobiota > Verrucomicrobiia > Opitutales > Oceanipulchritudinaceae > Oceanipulchritudo. Next base: position 14,007 of record CAYFRH010000047.1, read on the forward strand.
GCCCGGCCACACGGAAGGATTCACCTGCTTGTCGTGCCGCCGCCGCTACATCCTGATGAAGCGGCCGCATTGCCGTGGCTGTGGCGGGCCCCTTCCGGAGAAAGGTTCCCCGGACCACCGCTGTGCCGTCTGCCGGGCGAATCCTCCGCCATTGGAGGACGTGCGCTCCCTTTTTCGGTACCGGGCTACGGGCGCGCGTCTTGTTCAATGCCTGAAATACGAGGACGGCCGTTACCTTCTTCCGGAACTGGTCCGGCTTTTAATAAACATGGAAGGCGGGGAGGAATTGTTTTCCGGAAAGGTTATCGTGCCGGTGCCGCTACACGAGTCGCGTCTGCGCCGGCGGGGATACAATCAGGCCGAAGTACTGGCAAGCGCAGCGGAGGCGGCATGGCCTTGGGTCCGCATGGAGTCCCTTCTCGAGCGAACGCGTGCCACTGCCAGCCAGACTCGCCTCCACCGTACGGAGCGCGGCCGGAATGTATGCGGTGCCTTTGCCTGTTCGCGCGTTCTCGGCCCGGAAGAACCGTTCCTCCTCGTCGATGACGTCCTGACCACCGGCGCTACTCTTTCCGCCTGTGCGGACGCCTTGCGGGCCGCCGGTGCCCGCCGCATTTCCGCCTTTACGCTGGCTCACGGGTGAGTTTACCTGTTCAACTTATTCAGCAGCGCAATTATGCGGTTTTTTTCCAAACCAAAATATTCAACCATTTCCCCTGTAAAAAAGAAGGACATTCCGAAGGACTTGTACACCCAATGTCCAAAGTCGGGCGAGCTTGTCTTTACCCGGGAATTGGAGAAGAATCTTATGGTCGTGCCGAAGAGCGGGTATCATTTCGGCCTTCCGGCACCGCAGCGGATAACTTCACTTGTCGATGAGGGAAGCTGGGAGGAATTCGACGAAGGCATTACTTCGGTCGATCCGCTGAACTTTACCGACACCAAGCCCTACCGGGAGCGCCTCGAAGGCTACGCGAAGAAAACGGGGCTGAAAGAAGCGGTGATTTGCGGTCTTGGCAAAATGGATAAAATCCCGGTGAGCCTTGCCGTCATGGATTTTCGATTCGGGGGAGCCTCCATGGGATCGGCAGTGGGGGAAAAGATCACGCGAGCGGCGGAGCGGGCCCTCAAAAAACGCTGCCCCCTGCTCATTGTCAGCGCCTCCGGGGGAGCGCGCATGCAAGAGGGAATTTACAGTCTTATGCAGATGGCCAAAACCAGTGCTGCGCTCGCGCGGTTGCGGGAAGCGCGGCTCCCGTTCTTTTCCGTGCTGACGCATCCCACCACCGGTGGAGTGACAGCCAGCTTCGCGACCTTGGGCGATCTGATCCTTGCGGAACCGGAGTCCCTGATCTGTTTTGCCGGCCCAAGGGTGATTAAGGAAGGGACGAACGAGGAATTGCCGGAAGGATTTCAACGAGCAGAATTTTTGCTCGATCGCGGCCTTATCGACCAGATTGTTCCCCGCCATGAGTTGCGTGGGCGGATCATAACCTTTCTGCATACCCTTTTTCATGGGCACAAATCGGAAAGCGGGACCATAGGTTCCCTCCATTCCGCCATCACGACCAGCTCGCCGGCATGAAACTACTCGACCGGGAATACAAGGCGGTCCGGGATTACCTCTACAGCTTGAAATACCGGGGTGCGATCTACGGCATTGACCGCATGCGTCGCTTTGTCGAACGGTTGGGCCATCCGGAGCGGAAATATCCGGTGGTCCATGTGGCTGGGACAAACGGCAAAGGTTCGACCTGCGCCATGCTGGAAGCCATTTTCCGCGCGGCTGGATACAAAACGGGCCTCTTTACTTCACCGCACCTCATTTACCAGGGAGAGCGGATTCAGGTGAACCGGCAGTTGCTTGATCGCAAGTCCATTATTCGCTACTGCGAGCAACTTCGCCCGATAGCCGAAGCCATGGAAGCCGAGGAAGCGGGTTATCATCCCACCTTTTTCGAGTTCATGACCGGCATGGCGTTTTTGCGCTTCGCGGAGGAAGAGGTGGATGTGGCCGTGATCGAAACCGGTCTCGGCGGGCGGCTGGACGCGACCAATGTGGTGGAGCCGGATATTTCCATCATTACCTCCATCAGCCTCGACCATACCGATATTCTCGGCGATACCCTCGCGAAAATTGCGGGGGAGAAAGCGGGCATCATCAAGCCCGGGAAGCCGGTCGTGATGGGTTTCCTGCCAGCGGAAGCAGAGGCCGTTATCACCGAGGTCGCGACCGAGCGCGGTTCCCCGCTGATCAAAGTGGACGAGTGCGTCGCTGAAAGGGGAGGAGAGTTGCCCTCGACACGGCTCCCCGGGGCTTATCAGCGCCGAAATGCCGCCGCCGCCATGACGGCCGCACGCCAGCTGCGGCACCGTTTCGCCCTGAGTGAGCAGGCCATCCACACCGGGCTCGAAACGGTAAACTGGGCCGGTCGTTGGGAGCCGCACGTCCTCGCGGACCGGCGCCTCATTCTGGATGCGACCCACAATCCCGAAGGCATCCGCTACCTGCAGACGAACCTGCAGGAACTCGTTCGTCAACTGGGCCATAAACTCGTGCTGCTGACCGGGACGCTCGGAGAGGCGAGGGCGGAAGCTCTGATTCCGGCGATCACCCCGTATGCGCGCGAGCTCCACCTTCTCGTTCCCCGACAACCGCGGGCCTGCTCGCATCAGGACCTCCATCGGAAAGTGCCGGCTTGCTACGAGGGGCCGGTTTATTACAGCTCCATTCGGGAACTCTTTCCCGCGCCCGGCATCGGGCATGCCGGCACGCCGGGCGAGACGATCGTCGCCACCGGTTCCATTTACCTCATCGGCGAAATTATGGAAGCCCTCTACCATGAGGTCCCCGTGGGGGAGGAAACCCTGCAGGATGGATGAAGTTGGCTCTCGCCTTTCCGGTTTGACAAAGAAATTTTGGCTGAGGTTGGCGAAAAGGGATTGACTCCCAAGTCCTCTCAAGCACCTTTCCAACACTGGTACAGGCGAGCGTAGCTCAGCTGGTAGAGCACCACCTTGCCAAGGTGGATGTCGTGGGTTCGAATCCCATCGCTCGCTCCATTCAGGAAGCATGGCCCTGCTGCCCAGGCGGATTGGCTCTTGGTTATTTTCGCCGGTTCCGCTCGTCCCATCCTCAATTTTAGCGCGAGGCTTTGTCGGCAAGCATCATCCCATCCGCTTTCCCGCAGGCTTCGACACCCTTGAGGTGAGGCCGCCCGCACCATCCTGGCATCTCAAAGCCGGCCGACAGGATCCTGCAAAAAGAAAGGGGTGCTCGGTTTTTATATACTTCGACTTTTCTGGCCCACTTGCAGTAGGCGGCTTTGTTTCTTGCAGTGGGCACCACAAAGAGAGGACTCCGTTTGCCAGGAGACTGTGCTCAGTCAAACTCCGTCAGTGCCCGAAAGGCTTCCCATTTCCGCGTTTTTATAAACAGCATTTAATCGTCAACTGTCCAAAGGACCGGGACCACCTCAGGGTTCAGGGTTAGAAGCTAGCCTGGAGGCGAAAATTCCCTCCCTGACAACCTCAGAAACGGCGACCATCGCTCAGGCGGTGGATTTTACAGAGATTCGGCGGCTTCCGCGAGAGGCCGCTCCGCGCCGATTTTCTCGA
>CAYFRH010000048.1:0-14325 GCA_964345345.1 uncultured Puniceicoccaceae bacterium
GACCGCCAGTGGAACCATACCGCAGCCGCATGTCCTCCTGCGCACTTCTCCCCACCTGCGCGAGACTCCCGCCGTCGATGTCATCATGCGCAATGTCGTCTTCGCGCTCCTGCCGGTCTGCGCCTTTGCCGTCTGGGAATTCGGGATCAGCGTCTTTGCTTTGCTATCGGTCTGTACCGTTTCCTGCCTCCTCACTGAACACGTTATTTGCCGCCTCTCCGGAAAAGCCTCCACCGTCAACGACGGGAGCGCGACGATCACCGGGCTGCTCCTCGCCCTCACCCTTCCTCCGGGCTTCCCGCTCTGGATGGCGGCCGTGGCGGGGATTTTCGGCATAGCGGTTGGGAAAATGTTCTTCGGCGGACTCGGCTTCAATATCATGAACCCCGCCCTTGTCGGGCGCGCTTTCGCGCAGGCGGCCTTCACCGTTCCCATGACGACATGGGTTCCTTATGCTCCGGCCAACCGCTTTACGGAATTTATCCCCTCCACGCTGACGTTGCCTTTCCTCAAGCCGGTCTCCATCGAGCCATGGCTGGCGCAGACCGCCCCCGATGGCTTCAGCGGGGCGACGCCGCTTGCGCAGATGAAATTCGAACAGGTCCAGCAAAGTTCCTTTGATCTTTTCATCGGCACAACGGCCGGTTCCAGCGGGGAAACCTCCGCCCTCCTGATTCTTCTGTGTGGCCTCTATCTGGTCTACCGCAACATGATGAACTGGCGGATTCCGGTCGGCATCCTCGGAACCGCCGCCGCCATTTCAGCGGTCTTCCATCACCTGAATCCGGAGGTCTATCCGGACCCGCTCTTCACCCTTGCCTCCGGCGGTCTCATGCTCGGGGCCGTCTTCATGGCCACCGATATGGTCGCCTCCCCCGTCACCCCGCGGGGCGTTTGGCTGTATGCGGCCTTGATCGGGTTTCTCACCGTCCTCATTCGCTTTTTCGGCGGTCTCACCGAGGGAGTGATGTATGCCATCCTTCTCGGGAATGTCTGCTCACCGCTGATCAGTGCAATCACCCAACCGCGCCGCTACGGCGCCCGCCCCGCCCCTGGATCTTCATGAGCAACGGCCTGCCGCAACAAAGCTCTACGCCGCCCTCCAGCTTCCGTCTCGTCGCGACGCTGGCCGGGATGGCCGTCATGTCCGGATTCCTTGTCGCGACAACCCAGCAGCTGACCCTCGAGCCCATTATGCAAAACCGGCGCGAGGCTCTCGAAAATGCGGTCTTCAAGGTCCTCCCCGAAGCCACGCAGCGGCGGAATTTCCGTATCGACGAAACCGGTCTGCAACCTTTGCCCGATGACGCCCTTGCCCAAGCCAATGTATTCGCCGGATACGACTCTCAGGGAGACCTCACCGGCGTTGCCATGGAGGGCTCCGCGCGCGGTTACCAGGATGTCGTAAAAATCCTCTACGGATACGACCCGCAAACGGAAAAAATAAGCGGCATGACCGTGCTCCAGAGTTCGGAAACGCCGGGACTCGGGGACCGTGTCGAAACCGATCCCGCCTTCCTCGCCAATTTTGAGGCCCTCGAAGCGGAACTGAACGATGCCGGAACCGGACTTGCGCACGAAATCGTCACGGTCAAACAAGGCGAAAAGGAACACCCGTGGCAGATCGACGCCATCTCCGGCGCGACCATAACCTCGCAAGCTATCGGCCGGGCCATCAACAGCAGCGCTTCCGGAAAACTTCCCTTACTGCAGGCGCACGCCGAAAAACTGCGCACTTCCCCCGGTGAGGAAGGAGGTACATTGTGATCAAGGATCCGCGCGAACCCGACCCCCTCAGCTGGAACGTTTTCACGCAGGGCATCTGGCGGGACAATCCCGTCTTTGTCATGATCCTCGGCCTTTGCCCCGTTCTGGCCGTTTCCAACACCGCCACGAACGCCTTCGCCATGGGAGTGGCTACGACCTTTGTCCTTTTGTGCTCGGGTGTCCTCGTGTCCCTCCTGCGCAACTACATTCCCAAACAGGTGCGGATCCCCACCTACATCATCGTCATCGCCACCTTTGTCACCATTGTCGACTACGTGATCCAGGCCATCAGCCTTGATCTCTACAAGGCCCTCGGTGCCTTCATCCAGCTCATTGTCGTCAATTGCATCATTCTTGGACGGGCGGAAGGTTACGCCTCGAAAAACCCGGTCGCGAACGCCTTCGTGAACGCACTTGGCATGGGGGTTGGTTTCACCTTTGCGATGCTCTGCCTTGGGATAGTGCGCGAGGTCCTCGGCAGTGGCAGCATTTTCGGCGTGAGCCTGTTCGGTCCGAACTTTCAGCCATGGGCGATATTCGTCCTGCCGCCGGGCGGCTTTTTCGTCCTCGCCTTTTGGCTGTTTGTTTTCGCCGCCCTGAAAAAACGCAACCGCAAGGAGGTGGCCCATGCAGCCTGATTCCCTCACCTTTGTTTTTCTCGACGCTTTTATCATTAACAACTTCGTCCTCGCGTTGTTTCTCGGGCTTTGCCCGTTCCTGGGCGTATCGGGAAAACTGAATACCGCCTTCAACATGGGGCTGGCGGTGATTTTCGTCATGCTGGTAAGCTCGACCTGCGCCTATGTGATCAACTTCCTCCTCGTCAGCTTCGAACTCGAGTTTCTGCGCCTGATCTGCTATATAGCCGTGATCGCTTCGGCGGTACAACTCGTCGAAATGACGATCAAGAAGCTCAGTCCGGCGCTGTTTCGCACCCTTGGAATTTTCCTTCCCCTGATCACGACCAATTGCGCCATACTCGGACTGGCCCTTTTCCAGACCAACCGCGAGTACAACTTTTTGCAGTGCCTCGCTTACAGCCTCGGCGCGGGCGCGGGGTTCACCCTCGCCCTCATCCTTATGGCCGGACTGCGCGAAAAACTGGAGCTCGCCGATGTCCCGGATGCCGCCACTGGAGCGGCCATGTCGCTCGCCATCGGAGGGCTGCTCTCGCTCGCCTTCATGGGCTTCGCCGGTCTCGGAGGATAATGCCATGTTCAGCAAAATCATCCTGTCCATTCTGATCATTTTCACCGTCTGCGGATTGTGGATCCTCGTCCAACACCTTTCCCGCGGTTTCGCTTCCCGCCATCCGGAATTCGGTCCCGCGCGGGAGGAAGGCGAAGGCTGCGGCGCCCATTGCCAGGATAAAGACGGCAAACCCTGCCTTTTCGGAAAACTCGGTTTCTGCCACGCCACAAGCGAGCCGTTACAAAACGACTCCTTTCTTAAACACTAATGCCAACCAGAGAGGGAACCCACAATGAAACTCAGTGAATATAATACCGACCGCACGTACGTGGCCGAAATTGTCGATTCGGAACGGATCACCGATGAATCCACCACCGAGGTTCGGCACATCATCCTGCGGGTTCCGGATCCGACCTTCCAGTTTCTCGAAGGACAAAGCATCGCCGTTCTCGTCCCCGGACCACATCCTTTCGGGAATGCGGTCCACACGCGCTTGTACTCCATCGCGAGCTCACGGGAAGGCGAGGACCATAACATGGCGGAAATTTCCCTCTGTGTCCGCCGGTGTACCTACATCGATCCCATCAGCGGGGAACGTTTTCCCGGTATCGCCTCCAATTACCTTTGCGACCGGCAACCCGGCGACCGTATCGAAATCGCGGGGCCTTACGGACGGCAGTTCATCCCGCCGCGCGATCCCTCCTCCAACCTACTAATGATCGGGGTCGGTACCGGCATCGCGCCCTTCCGCGCCTTTATCAAACACATCTACGAGGAACGCGGAGGATGGGAGGGAAAAGTACGCCTCTTTTATGGCGCGCAAACGGGCATGGATCTTCTCTACATGAACGATCGGAACACGGACATCGGTAATTACTACGACGAAAAGACCTTCAAAGCGTTCGAGGCCGTCAGTCCGCGTCCCCACTTTGAAGAACCCGCCGACGTCGGCGGCACCCTCCAAGCCAATGCGGAGGAAGTCTGGGCCCTCCTTCAGGATCCGAAAACCTACGCCTATCTCGCCGGCCTTTCTCCTATGGAAGAGGAACTCGAATACGCTCTTTCCGAAATCGCCGGTTCCCGCGAGCAGTGGGAAGCCCTGAAATTGCGCATGGTCGAGGAAGGCCGCTGGTCCACCTTGTTTTACGAGTAGTCATTTTTCCACTATCGGACTCATTTTCCCGCAGTTCTCCATTGCCAAGCTCCCCCTATTCTTCTTAGCGTTTAATCGCGCGCAGGCGAGGCGTGCTGTTTCACAACTCCTACCAAGGCTTCAATAATGAAGAAAGTTCGCATGGCCACTACCTGGCTGGACGGATGTTCCGGTTGCCACATGTCCCTTGTCGATATTGACGAGCGCATTCTGGATATCGCGCCCCGCATCGATCTGGTCCACAGTCCTCTTGTCGATACAAAGGAATTTCCTGAAGACGTGGATGTCGTCCTTGTCGAAGGCGCGGTCAGCAGCGAGGAGGACATGGAGAAAGCGCGCATTCTCCGGGAGCGCTCCCGCCTCGTCATTTCCCTCGGAGACTGCGCAGTGACGGGAAATGTGCCCGCAATGCGCAATGGTTGGTCCGTCGATGCCCTCCTCCAGCGTGCCTACGAGGAAAACGCCACCGCCGAACAGCAGCGTCCGACGGAGGTCATTCCCTCCCTGCTGCCGAAGGCCAGGCCACTCCACGAAGTGGTCAAGGTCGATCTCCATATCCCCGGTTGTCCGCCCTCGAACGACCTTATCTTCCACGCCATCGCGGAATTGCTGGAAAAAAGGATTCCCGACCTCACGGGAGTCCGCTTCGGCTAACCGCCAACGACAAAGGTTCAGACCATGGCCAGAACAATCACCATCGACCCCGTCACGCGGATTGAAGGACACGCCAAAATCTCCATTTTTTTGGATGACGAAGGCGGTGTCACGGATGCCCAATTCCATGTCACCCAGTTTCGCGGTTTTGAAAAATTCACGGAGGGCCGCCCCTTTCAGGAGATGCCCAGTATCACCGCGCGCATTTGCGGAATCTGCCCCGTAAGCCACCTCATGGCTTCCAGCCTCGCCGGCGACGATCTTCTGGCCGTGGAAGTTCCACAAACGGGCATGAACCTACGGCGGGTCTTCAACCTTGGACAATTCGTGCAATCGCATGCCCTGAGTTTTTTCCATCTCACCTCCCCGGACCTATTGCTGGGCATGGACGCTCCCGTCGCGGAGCGCAATATCCTCGGTGTGGCCGCCAAATTCCCCGAGCAGGCCAAGGACGGCATCTGGTTGCGGAAATTCGGCCAACAGGTGATCGAGCGTCTTTCCGGTAAGCGGATTCATCCGATGTGGACGGTTCCCGGCGGTGTCTCCGAGCCCCTTCAAAACAAGGACCGGGAGGAAATCCTCGCCGAAATTCCGCAGGCCATGGAAATCACGCGCAAGACCCTCGGACTGTTCAAAGGGATGATCGAAAAATTCGGTCCGGAGATCGATTCCTTCGGCAATTTCCCCAGTTATTTCATGGGTCTTGTCACCCCGGAGGGAAACATCGAACATTCCCGCGGCAACCTCCGCATCGTCGATGAAAACCGCCGGATCATCGCCGACCAGATACCGCCCGCCGCCTATTCTGAATTCATCGGCGAGGCGGTGGCTCCGTACAGCTACCTGAAAATGCCCTATTACAAGCCCGCCGGCTACCCGGACGGCTTCTACCGGGTCGGTCCTCTCGCCCGCCTGAACGTCTGTGACAAGTGCGGTACACCGGAGGCCGATGCAGAACTGGAGGCATTCCGGCAACTCGGGGCCGAACACAACGGCGCCGTCTGGGAGTCGTTCCATTTTCACTACGCCCGCCTGATAGAAATTCTTTATGCGCTCGAGATGATGAAGCGCCTTCTCGACGATCCCGCCATTCTCGACCAAAATGTCCGCGCGGTCGCTTCCGCCAACAAGCGGGACGGCGTCGGAATTTCCGAAGCCCCGCGCGGAACCCTCATTCATCACTACCGCATCGACGAGAACGGTCTTATGACGTGGGCGAACCTCATCGTCGCCACCGGCCACAACAATATGGCCATGAACCGAGGTGTACGCGATGTGGCGAGGCGCTTTATCCGGGAAAAAGAGATTCCCGAAGGCGCCCTCAATCGCGTCGAAGCCCTTATCCGTTGCTTTGATCCCTGCCTGAGCTGCTCCACGCACGCGATCGGGCAGATGCCTCTTGTCCTCGAATATATTCAACCGGACGGCGGCGTCCGCAGCCGCCAGAAACGTTTCTGATTTGTAATGACACTGCCTTCGCCAGGGGAACATACCCTCGTTATCGGATGGGGAAATGAATTGCGAAGCGATGACGCCGCCGGCCTTCACTTCGTGCGGCGGCTTGCGGCCGGACATCTTCCAAAAGTGGAAACGATGGAAGTGCCGCAACTGACCCCGGAGCTGGCCTTTGATGTCGCGGAAGCGGAAAAGGTGATCTTCGTCGACGCGGGCCTTCCGGATGCGTCCCCTTCCTGCCGCGAACCAAAGATAAAAAAAGTCGATGCTTCAAAGCTTGGGGAGACGGACTCCCGGCAAATTCCGACCTGTATCCACAGCCTTGGTCCGGAAGGCGTCCTGCAACTGGCGGAAGGTCTTTACGACCGCCGCCCGGAAGCATGGATTCTCTCTCTCCCGGTGGCATCCTTCGCCATCGGCTTTGGCCTGAGCGTTCTCGCTGAGGAAGGCATCAACCAGGCCCTCCGCTCTCTCTATCCAGAGCAAACCTTCTCTAACCCGGTACCCTTATGAATGCTGTTGCCACCACTCCGACGGAACCTCTTGCAGAATCCGCGATTGATTCCATTATTAAAAAATACGAGCGCCGCACGGGGGACCTCCTCAACGTTTTGGAGGATGTCCAGGACGCGCATCCGGACAAGTATTTGCCGGTCACGACACTCAGGCAAGTCGCGGCAAGGATGCGGATCGCCGCCTCGCAAATCTACAGCGTCGTCACGTTCTACTCCTTCTTTAATCTGGAACCGCAAGGACGCCACTCCATCACCGTGTGTCGCGGTACGGCCTGTCATACGCGCGGCTCCCGTCAACTGATGCAATGCCTCCGCCGGGAAACGCGCCACTTGCAGGAAAACGGGGACAGCGGCGAAGGCTCTTTCACTACCGCCGACCTTGGCCTGACGGTCCGCACCGTCGCCTGTTTCGGGCAATGCGCTCTGGCCCCGGTTGTCTCGGTGGATGACGAAATCCACGGCTACGTGACGGACTTAAAACTACGCGAACTCGTCAAAACGGTGCTGGAGTCGAAAGAAGAAAAAAGGACATCATGAAAATCACCAGCTACGATATTCTGAGCGACATCCGCGAATCCGGCCTGAAAAAGATCCTGCCGGGCAAGCCCCGCATTGGGGTCGGCATGGGCACCTGTGGTATTGGCAACGGGGCGAAGGAAGTCTTCCATGCCCTGAAGAAGCAAGTCGCCGCCCGGAATCTGGATTTTCCGGTTGTCCCCGTCGGATGTTTCGGCTTTTGCGCGATGGAGCCGCTTGTCAATTTCCACCTTCCCGGACATCCGCTCCTTATCCTCAGAGAAGTAAAGCCGGAGGACGCCGCCGAAATCGTTTCCGCTCTCATGGAAAAGCGTCGTCCGGAATGCGACATTCTCTGTCGTATCGAGGCATGGGATCATATCACGAACCGCGTTCAATACAACCAGACTTCATGGGCTCCGAGCCGGAAAACCAGCGCATTTGCCGATATTCCCCTGTGGAACGAGGTTCCTTTTTTCCATGGACAGAAGAAAATCGTCCTTCGCGACTGCGGCCTGATCAATCCCGAGGACATTGACGAATACATCGCCGTTGGCGGCTATCAGGCCCTCAACAATGCCATGTCGATGCCCAGCCGGAGGGAAGTCATCGAGGAGGTTGTGAAATCAAAGTTACGCGGCCGCGGCGGAGCGGGTTTCCCCACCGGGAAGAAATGGCGGATGCTCAAGCAGCAGGAGGCCGAAACGAAGTATCTGATCTGTAATGCGGACGAAGGCGACCCCGGAGCCTACATGAACCGGAATGAAATCGAGAGCGATCCGCAGATGCTCATTGAGGGTATGGCCATCGCCGCCTATGCCACGGGAGCAACCGAGGGCATCGTTTATCTTCGCGCGGAATATCCGCTCGCCGTGAAACGCCTCCAGCAGGCCATTGCCCAAGCCCGCGAGTACGGGCTTCTGGGAAACCATATTTTCGGGAATGAATTCCACTTCGATATCCAACTCGTTGAAGGCGCGGGCGCTTTCGTTTGTGGCGAAGAAACGGCTTTGATCGCCTCTCTGGAGGGAAAGGCGGGCCGTCCGCGGCCGCGGCCTCCCTTTCCCGCCCAAAAGGGCCTCTGGGGAATGCCGACCAACATCAACAATGTCGAAACATGGTGCAACGTCCCGGTCATCCTCACCCGCGGCGCAACATGGTTCGCGGAAACGGGTACCGTCAACAGCTCGGGAACCAAGGTCTTCTCCCTCGTCGGGAAGATCAAAAACACCGGTCTGGTGGAGATGCCACTCGGATCGAAGTTAAAGGACATCATTTACGAAATCGGTGGCGGGAGCCCCGCCGGAAAACGAATCAAGGCGATCCAGACCGGCGGCCCCTCCGGCGGATGCATTCCCTCCGAACATTTCGAAGCGACCGTGGATTATGAAGCCCTGCGGGAACTCGGCGCCATCATGGGTTCCGGCGGTATGGTTGTCATGGACGAAGATACCTGCATGGTCGATGTCGCACGCTATTTCATCGAATTTTCCCACTCCGAATCCTGCGGGAAATGCGTCCCCTGCCGGGTCGGCCTCGACCAGGCCCTTGAGACGCTGCGCCGCATTACCGATGGCGACGGCAAGGAGGAAGACCTCGAAGGACTCGAGGAACTTGGGAAGATGATCCATGAATGCTCCCTGTGTGGTCTTGGCCAGACCGCCCCGAATCCGGTTCTGACAACCCTGAAGTATTTCCGCCGTGAATACGAAGAGCATATCCGCCGGGGCTACTGCCGGGCCGGCATTTGCGAAAAGCTCTTTCTCGCCCCTTGCGAGAATAGTTGTCCTCTGCATATGCGGATTCCCGGTTTTCTTGAGCTTCTCAATGAAGGACGGACGGAAGAGGCCGCGGAGATGGTCTGGCTGGACAATCCCCTCCCCGCCTCCACGGGCCGGATTTGCCAGCATCCCTGTGAAGACCGTTGCCGCCGCGGAACGGTGGACGCTCCCATCAACATGCGGGAAGTGCATCGCTATCTCTCCGACGTGGTCTTCGAGAAGATCACGCCCGCCACGATTTCCGACCGCTTAAATGCCCTACGCCTTTCCGACTCCGGGAAGAAAATCGCCGTTGCCGGTTCCGGCCCAAGCGGGCTGGCGGCGGCCTTTTATCTGCGCCTTCTCGGGCACGAGGTCACCGTCTTTGAATCCCGCGACAAAGCGGGCGGCATGCTCCGGTATTCCCTGCCGGAATACCGCCTGCCCAAAGACATTCTCGACAAGGAAATCGCCATTCTCGGTGAACTCGGTATCGGCTTCCGCTTCGGCAAGGCCATCGGCTCGGAAATCCTCATCGAGGAACTGCAGCGCGACCACGACGCCGTTTTCCTCGCCACCGGAACATGGGCAGCCCACAACATCAACCTGCCTGACCAGGACGCTCCCGGTGTCTGGCACGCCCTTGAGTTTCTCGAGCAGGTGGCCGTCGGCGGCGCCCCGGAAATCGGGGAGCAAACGGTCATTATCGGCGGCGGCAACTCCGCCGTCGACTCCGCCCGCACCGCCCTGCGCCTCGGCAGCGACGTCACCATTGTCTACCGCCGGGAACGCAAGGACATGCCGGCCATTCCCGAGGAAGTTGAGGATGCCGAGGCCGAAGGTGTAAAAGTGGTCTTTTTCCACTCCCCCCTTCGGATTCAACGGGGCGAGGACGGACGTGTCCGGGCCATTGAATGCGCGGTGACCGAACCTGGCGAGTTTGATGCCTCGGGTCGCCGCAAGCCGGTTCCGACGGAGGAACGAATGGTATTTCCCTGCAGTACCGTTGTCATTGCCACCGGCGAAAAGCCCGATTCGGGGGAATTCCGCTCGGCGGGCATTCTCACCCGCGAAGATGCCACCGTCGTGACCGACTGGGTCTCCTACGCAACCCACCGTAAGGGAGTTTACGCCGGCGGCGATCTTGTCACCGGGGCCTCCAATGTTTCCGCCACCATGGCCACCGGCAAAGATGCCGCCCGCGCCATCGACCATCATCTCATGGGAGAAGACCGCTGGTTCATGATCGGGAAAACTTTCGATTACGGACAGGAAGTTCCGCCTGATCCGCCCGAGGGAGGCCGCAACGTTTCCGCGAAGACCGATCCGGATACCCGACGCGCCGAATTCAGCGAAGTGGTCTGTGGATTCGATCACCATACCGCAGTTCAGGAATCTTCCCGCTGCCTGCGGTGCGATGTCCGCGAAACCCGCAAGCGGACGGTGTCACCGGCATCCACACCTTCCCACGTATCCACTTAATCCCTACCGCCATGCCAGAGCAAATCGAACTCACTGTCGACGGAACCATAATCCACGCCGATTCCGGTCAGACCATCCTCGAAATAGCGGAAGAGCACGGAATTATCATTCCCACCCTCTGCTTTGTTAAGGAACTCTCCGAAGTCGGGGCCTGCCGCCTCTGCCTCGTCGAGGTGAAGGGCATTCCCCGCCTTCTGCCGGCCTGTTCCACCGCCGCGGCCGACGGGATGCAGGTAAGCACGGACACCGCCCGCCTTCGCCGTCACCGGAAAATGATCCTCGAGCTTCTTTTCGCGGAGCGCAACCACGTCTGCTCGGTCTGTGTTTCCAACGGACGTTGCGAGCTGCAATCCATGGCTCAGGATATGGGCATGACGCACACGCGCTTCCGTTATCGCTACCAGCCTTACGCTGTCGATGCGAGCCACCCGCGCTTTGTCCACGATGCAAACCGGTGTATTCTCTGTACGCGCTGTGTCCGCGTCTGCGCCGAAATCGAAGGCGCCCACACATGGGACGTCCGCGAGCGGGGAATCCATTCCACCCTCACCGTCGACCTCGCTTCCGACTGGGGCATGTCCGATACCTGCACTTCCTGCGGTAAATGCGTGCATGTCTGCCCGACCGGGGCGCTCTTTGAAAAAGGCCGTGCCACCGGCGAAATGAACAAACGCCGTGACGTCCTGCCGCGCTTGGCCGATCTACGGTCCTCCCTGCGCTGACTTTAGCAAAGACAAAATTGTATATACTCGCATGAAAGCAGTCGTTCTTGAACGGAAAAAGGAGCTTCACCTGCGGGACTTTCCCATCGAAGAAAGCCTCGGTCCCCGGGATGTCCGGGTGGCCGTCAAAGTTGTCGGGATTTGCGGCAGCGATGTCCACTACTACCAACATGGGGCGATTGGCCCCTTCGTGGTGAAAGAGCCCTTGATTCTCGGCCATGAGGCCGCCGGGGAAGTGATCGAGACCGGCACCGAGGTCACGCACCTTCGCAACGGGGACCGGGTCTGCATGGAGCCGGGTTACCCCGAGAATCCGGGAGCCCAGACCCGCGAAGGCAGGTACAATCTCGACCCTTCCATCCGCTTCTGGGCCACCCCTCCCGTGCATGGCTGCCTCCGGCCGGAAGTCGTCCATCCGGCGGATTTCACCTACAAACTGCCGGATACCGTCAGCTATGCGGAAGGCGCCATGGTGGAACCGCTTGCCGTCGGGTTGCACGCCGCCAACAAGGCCCGGATTCGGCCCGGCGATACCGCCTTGGTCACGGGGGCCGGCCCGATCGGAATGCTGACCGCCCTCGCCGCCCTTGCCGGCGGCTGCAGCCATGTCTACCTTACGGATGTCGTCCCCGAAAAACTCGAGCTTGCCGCCTCCCTTGGCCCGATTACCCCGATCAACGTAGCGGAATGCTCATTACAGGAGAAGCTGGACTCCGCCACCGGAGGGCGCGGCGTCGACTGTGTCTTCGAATCCAGCGGGGCCGCCGCCGCCTTCGAAGATCTCCTGCCCTGTGTCCGTCCAGGAGGGGTTGTCGTCCTCATCGGAATGCCGCCCGAACCGGTCCCTTTTGATGTCGTCGGAGCACAGGTAAAAGAAGTCCGGCAGGAACACGTCTTCCGCTACGCGCACGTGTTTCCGCGGGCGGTCGCGCTCATGGCCAGCGGGAAAATCCATGTTCGTCCCCTGATCACGGATACCTTTTCCTTTGCCGACAGCGTTTCCGCATTCGAATTCGCCGCCGACATGCCGCCTTCCTCCGTCAAGGCACAGATCGCGCTGGCCGAGTGAATTGCCATAAGCGGAATGGGTCGCAAAGCAGGCCGTCCCTTGGGAAGTGTGCTTGAGCGGTCAAAAGCGGCCTCGTACCCGCAAGCCGCCGAAGAGCCGCCGGTCGGGCGCGGGTTCGAAGTGGCGACCGCCGAAGGCGTTGATGCGGATATTGGCAAAGAATTCTTCGCCGAAAAGGTTGTCGATGCCAAGGAAGGGTTCCCATTCCCAGCGGCCCGCCTTTCCGGTATACCCGAAGCGCAGGTCCGTCACGGAGTAGCCTTCGACTTTTTCGCTGTTCGCGTCGTTCGCCTGCAGTGAGCCGATTAGGCGGGTGCGCCAGCGCGCGAACCATCCTATGGGATGATCGTAGCGGACGAGCAGACTCCCGTAATGCCGTGGAATGCCGGGAATGCGGTTGCCGGCGAAGTCACCTTCAGGACCGGCAAAGCGCTTGTAGTGAAAATCCGACCAAGTGTAGTCGGCGGCGACAAGAAACCCGTGCGGCAGGCGCGCCTCCACGGCCAGCTCCAGGCCGTTGCGAATACTTTCGCCGGCATTGCGAAAGAATTCGCGCCCGGGAAAGGCCGGAAGTTCAAAAGGGACGAGGGCGTCGTCGATCTCGATGCGGAAGGCGGCCGCCTGCCAGGAAACGCCCACGGCTTCCCCTCCTCTGCTGCCGCGAAGGCCCAATTCAAAACTGCGCGACTGTTGGGCTTCAAGATTGGGGTTGAACCCGCCGCCTGCCGGATTGTCAAATTCCGTCGTGGTCGGAGTCTCGAAGGCGGTGGAGGCGTTGGTGTAGAAAACGAAATTCCGCGCGACCCGCCAGCTCAGGCCGATGCTGGGACTCCATTCGCGAAAGGCGCGATCCCCGGAGTCGTCCCCGTCCGCGTCAAATCGGTCCTCGACCTCAAACGTGACCTCATCGAAGCGCAGGGCCGCTGTCAGCCTCCAATTTTCCGCTACACGATAGCGACCGAGGACAAAGACGCCGGCACTGCGCACGGCTTCTTTCTGATCAAGGGCCAGATTCCCGCGCCGGCCTTCCTCATTATTGTAATTGCGACGGTTGTCCTCTTGTACATCGACGTCCGCTCCGAGGTGGAGGGTGCCGCCTTCCCCGGCGAAGCCATACTGGAACCGTCCGCCGTAAAAATGCCGGTTGTAGCTAACCTGACCGCCGTCGAAAAAAGGCAGTTTGTTGGCGAAGTCGCGCCAAGTCGAATGGATGGCAAAATCAAGACGGCGCCCGTTTTTCCTTTGCTCCTTATAGAGCAGGCCCAGCCGCTGCTGTTCCACGCGTTCGCCCCCGTCGAAAAGAAGATTCCGGGAACGGGCGCGGCGCGGATTATTCGCCGCCTCTCCGCGCGTCAGGCCGCCGGGATCATTTTGCAGCGGATAATCGATGACATTCCATACCAGGCGAATCCGCTTCTCCGGCGACAGGTCCCAGTTCACTTTGCCGCTCAGGCGGCGGTTTTCCGTCTCGCTGTGGTCACGGTAACCGGCCGCACTTAGATAGCCGGCACTGAGCAAATAGCCGATATCTTCCACCCGTCCACCGGCCTTCCACTGCCAGTGACGAAAGGCGTCCTCGCCCATAGTTCCCCGCACTTCGACGAAAGGCTTTGCCGGTGGTTCTTCCGATTCCATAAGGATCACGCCGCCGGAGGCTGCGCCGAAATAGGCCGCGGACGCTCCGCGCAGAACCTCAATGCGCCCCGCGGAGCCAAGGTCGATTCCGTCCACTTCCCCCTGCCCGTCCGGGGTTGTTGCCGGAATACCATCGACCAGTAATTGGATGCCCCGGATTCCGAAATCGGCCCGCGCCCCGAAACCACGGATGGCAATGCGCGTATCCTGAGCAAAGTTCCACGGATTCTGGATATAGACTCCCGGAACGCCCCGGAGCGACTCCGCGAGCGTCAGTTGCCGGTTGGCCCGTTGGATCTCCTCTCTTCCGACAACGCCAATGCTGTAGGGCACGGTTTCCGGCAATTGCTCCATGCGTGTCGGTGTGACCGTCAAGGGAGCAAGTTCATGAACCTCTTCACCGCCC
>CAYFRH010000048.1:14425-17504 GCA_964345345.1 uncultured Puniceicoccaceae bacterium
CTTCACCGCCCCAGGCCAAGCCCGGAAAAACGCGAAGCAGGCCAATGGGAAAGAGAAGGCAAACGGAAATTTTCGTAAGCGCCAAGCGTTGCCACAATTTCACAAATGCAGGGATAGGTTGCAAAAGCGGTCCTGTCGACAATCCGAACCCTTTCGTTTACAAGGGACTTCAGGCATGTAGCGTAAGGTATGTTGGTTTTCTTTGCTATTGCCGCCGTCATCTCCTTATTTATTGGAGTAGCGGTTCTTATTATGTGCACGACCCGAAAGGGTCCGAAGGGGTTCTACAAAGTCGCACATAAGCGCTATGGTTACCGCAACGAACCGCATGCTGACGCCACCACAGAGCAGCCGAATCGTCTGAAAGACAACGATATTACGGACGTGTAATCCGCAATCACCTTACTCGTTCGCTCTTATTGCCCAAGGGCGTTTCGGTAAAGTTTCTCGTTATGTGTATCGAAAAGCACAAAGCGAACGAGTCGCGGAAAGGCGGCGTGCGCGAGCACTTCCTGAACCGTGCCAACCGCGATCTTCACGGCTTCCTGCGGAGGGTAGCCGAAAGCTCCGGTGGAGATGGCGGGGAATCCAACAGAATCCATTTCTTCGTTCGCGGCAAGGCGCAGCGCATTCCGGTAGCAGTCCTTCAGCAATTCATCCGCCGGCTCATCGATGCCATAGCGCGGCCCGAGGCAGTGAATCACATATTCATTTGGAAGATTCGGGGCACCGCTTAGAACGGCTTCTCCCGGCTGGATCGGGGCAAGGGGTCGAGTTTCGCGCTCAAGCTCCGGATCTCCTTTGCTGTGGATTGCCCCGGCAACCCCTCCGCCGATCTGCAATCGTGCATTGGCCGCGTTGACAATGGCGGTGAGGTCGGGTTGATCGGCGATGTCGCCGATGGTGATTTCCATCCGTCTATCCATAAGATCCCTTCTAATGCGCCCCCTTGTTTTCGTCAAACGGGAAGGCGGAGGGCGGAGGAACAAAAGCCCGATTCCTTAGAGCAGCCGGGATCGCTTCCCGGTATGCGTGAGGGTCAGTTTGTGCATCGCCCGGGTAACGGCCACATACAACAT
Organism: uncultured Puniceicoccaceae bacterium; assembly: GCA_964345345.1. Lineage (GTDB taxonomy): Bacteria > Verrucomicrobiota > Verrucomicrobiia > Opitutales > Oceanipulchritudinaceae > Oceanipulchritudo. The sequence continues at coordinate 15,505 of CAYFRH010000048.1, forward strand.
GTGCCGATCCACTTCGTTCTGATAATTCCGGTCATCCACGTGCGGAACAAGAACTTCATCGAACTCCAATCCTTTCGCGAGGTAGGCGGTGGCAATGAGGGCGCCTTCGGGAAAGGTCGTACTGTCCGGTCGGATCAGGTGAATGTTGCCGCCAGAATTTTCAAGGTTTTCAAAAAGGCTCTCCGCTTCCGCCTGGGTTTTGCAGATAATGCCCAAGGACCGCCTGTCCGAGGCGAAAAAGTCCCTCACGCGCTCGCGCAGACATTCGGTTTCTTCTTCCGAATTGGCACAAGCAAGGACCGCGGGGGCTTCGCCATGGCGTTCAATCGGGACAAGGTCTTCGTTGCGTTGAATATTCTGGGCGAATTCCGCGATCTCGAGGGTCGAACGGTAGCTTTTGTTAAGATAAACGCAATCGGCCCGACCAAGGGCTCCCCGGATCCCCTCGGCGGTGGACGAACTGAGCGGATTGACCGATTGACGGGCATCCCCGAGGATTGTGCGCTTGCAGGGAAACAACTGGCCGAGCACCGCGTAGTGCACCGGTGTGTAGTCCTGCATTTCATCAATCACAAGGTGCTTGATGGTCCGGTAGTCTTCGCGCCCACCTTCGAGCTGAAGGGAAAAATAAATCAGCGGGAACACGTCGGCATGCTCGTACACCCCCTTTGACGCATACTTGAACATGGAAGGGTTTTCCACCCAGTGATAAAAATCCCGATACAGTTTGGCGATATCCTGACTGGCAAACATGCGCCCGATCTGCTTGCGTACCTCCGTCCGTTCCTTGCCCTTGATTTCATGGCCGTAGTGACGCTCGCACTCGTACAGGACCGTCTCCACCAGTTCGTTGACCTGCTCGGCAAACGGCCGTTCGGCAAAGCGATGGTAGCGCTCCCGCAGAATGTCCGCGGAAATTTTCCGGTGCCCGATCATGACATCGGCCGGGACAAACCGGTTGTTCTTCACATGCACGATATAGGCATCGAGCTGCTCAAGAAATTCCGGGGTGGCTCTGAACTGGATCCGTTCCCGGTATTTCCGGTCACCGCCTTTAAGTAAGCGGGATACCTGCGTGTAAAACGGCTCGAAGGCATACTTGTGCTCGAGCAGTTCCGCCGCGAGGTCCTCCATCGTGGCCTCGCGAATATTCTCTTCTCCGAGTTCCGGCAAAACGTTGGAGATGTAATGGGCAAAGACCCGATTCGGGGAGATGATCAACACGTCACTGGAGGAAATCGTCTCTTTGAACCGATAGAGAAGAAAGGCGATACGGTGCAGGGCGATGGAGGTCTTCCCCGAACCCGCCGCTCCCTGGATGACAAGAGTATGGGACTTTTCATTACGAACGATCGCATTCTGGTCGCGCTGGATCGTCGCGACGATATTCTTCATCTTGTCGCTGGTGTTGTGGCGCAGTTCCTCCTGCAGCACTTCATCCTGGATGTTCAGCGAACTTTCGATCATGAAGACCAGTTCGCCGTCTTCAATCCGGTACTGGCGCTTCCGTTCAATCTCGCCTTCTTCCGTTCCGTCCGGTGCCTCGTATTGCGCGGGTCCGGTCTCGTAATCGTAGAACATGCTCGAAACGGGAGCGCGCCAGTCGTGGATGCGCACCCGTTTCTCTTCATTATCATAAAAAGAATGAATGCCGATGTAGACGGGGGAGGCGCCGCTAGTACCGCTGCGGCGAAAATCGATGCGTCCGAAATAAGCCGACGCCAGCAGTTTTTCCAATCGGCGCGAAACCTCGGCACTGTGCTCCCCCATCGCCCCAAGCTCGTCCACGGTTTGCCGGACCCCGACCTTTTCCACATGGTCCATGTCCGCCTTGTTTTTGCTCAGGTACTCCTTCATTTCCCGCGAGTCCCGCATACGGGTGCCCACGATCTCGTTATTCCGCTCCAGTTCCCGGCGGATCCGTTCGTTGACCTCCGCAAGGTACCGGCGCTCCTCCGCTTCCGCTTCCGTGATTTGCTTCTGTTCCATAATGAAGAAGA
>CAYFRH010000049.1:0-17391 GCA_964345345.1 uncultured Puniceicoccaceae bacterium
TGCGGCGGTGGTCTTTTTTGCGGCGGTGGCCTTTTTTGCGCCCGCGAATTTTCTGGCCGTACCGCCTTTGTTGGCAGCGGCCTTTTTTCCCGTCTTTTTTGCGGCGGATTTAGGGGACGCGGCTTTTTTGGCGGCGGGTTTCTTTTTGGAAGCAGATTTCCTGCTCTTGGAGGATTCAGGGGATGAAGATTTCTCGCTCATGCAGATTGGCAATCAGGAGGGTTGATGCGGGACAGGTTCAATGGCGTCGGCACAACGGGAACACATTTCCCCAAGCTGGGTGGACTGCAGTTTTTCTACGGTCCGCCAACAGCGGGGACACCGGACTCCTTCCGCAGGGAAGGCCGTTATTTCGATGCTTTCGGATTCCTCTTCAAATTGAAGGTGTACAGTGGAAACAATGAAAAGTTCTTCCAGGCCGGCGCGGTACTTTTCGAGAATGTCGCTGAGAGAATGGTGGGGAGAGGCGACAATGCGCACCCCCGCTTCGAGGGATTTGCCGATGCGCTTGGCCGTGCGCAGTTCTTCGAGTTTCTCATTCACCTCGTCGCGAAGGGTGAAAAGCCTTTCTATTTCCCCCGCAAGTGCGGGAGCGCGCCAGGAAGGCAGAACTTCGGGCCAGGCCTCCGTGTGGATGGAATGCGGGCTATCGAGATCCTCCCCATCCTCGAGGAGATGTGCTTCGTCGCAGGTGAAGACGAGAATGGGAGCAAGGAGCCGTTTCAGAGCATGGAGGTGCGCATGGATGACGGTTTGCGCGGAGCGCCTTTCCGGGCCATCCGCCCGCATTGTGTACAGCCGGTCTTTGAGGATGTCATGGTACCTTGCCGAAAGAGTAACCGTGTAGAACCGGTTTACGAGCTGGTAGACCTTATGGAAAGCGAACTCCTCGTAAGCGGCGGTGACCTCGTCCACCAGTTGCGCCAGTTCGTGCAGGGCCCAGCGGTCAACCGGCAGCAGATCCTCGGGAGCGACAGCATCTGTTTCCGGGTCGAAGTCGGCGAGATTCCCCAGCTGGAAACGGAAGGTGTTCCGGATCGTGCGATAGGTGTCCGCCGTAATCTTCATGATCTCGGGGGAAATGCCGACGTCGTTACGATAATCGGTGCTCGCAACCCAGAGGCGGAGGTTGTCGGTGCCGTAGCTGTCCGCGAGGTCAAGGGGGGAAATGACGTTGCCCTGGGATTTCGACATGGCTTTTCCTTCGCCATCGAGCACAAAACCGTGCGTAAGGACACTACGGAAAGGTGGCCTTTCGCGCGCGCCCATGGAAGTGAGCAGGGCGCTCTGGAACCATCCCCGGTGCTGGTCGCTTCCCTCAAGGTACAGATCCGCTGGCGAGCGGAGACGTTCATCCTGTTCAAGGACAGCTACGTGCGAGGCACCGGAGTCAAACCAGACATCGAGTATATCGAATTCCTTTTCGTAATCCTCCTCATCCAATTCCGGTGGCAGAAAGTGCGACAATGGCTCCGTGTACCATGCGTCCGTTCCTTTTTCCGCGACCGCGTCGATAAAGTTGCGGAGAACATCGGGATGGAGCAAGGATTCGCCGGACGCGAGAGAGCGCACTGAGGGAATGGGAACGCCCCAATGGCGCTGGCGGCTGATGCACCATTCGGGGCGACGTTCGACCATGGCATGAATGCGGTCGCGCCCCCATGCCGGAATCCAACGCACGGATTGGTCGATCGCTTTCAACGCGGCTTCGCGCACCCCGCCCCCGGCGAGGTCCATGAACCATTGTTCCGTGGCGCGGAAAATGATGGGTTGCTTGCTTCGCCAGCTGTACGGGTACTCGTGGCGAACATTTTTTGCGGCAAGAAGCCGGTCCTTTTTCCGAAGAAGTTCGATAATGCGGGGGTTGGCGTCGAAGACATTGATTCCCGCCATGGCTGGAAACTCCTCCGTGTAGCATCCTTTGTCGTCCACCGGAGAAAAGACAGGAAGGCCGTAGGCCTGGCCGATGAGAAAGTCATCGGCCCCGTGTCCGGGGGCGGTGTGGACGCAACCGGTTCCCTGTTCGAGGGTGACATGTTCGCCCAGCATGACGAGGCTCTCGCGGTCCTCGAAAACCGGATGTTCCGCGTGGGTCTTCTCGAGGGGACCGGCCTGAAAGGTGGCGAGGACCTCGGCCTCCTCCAGCCCACAGGCTGCCCGAAAGGAATCGGCGAGGTCCCGGGCGACAATCAGGCTCCGCTTTCCGCCGGGTTCCCGGAGGGCTACGTAGGAAAATTCGGGATGCAGGCAGACGCCGAGATTGGCCGGCATCGTCCATGGCGTCGTGGTCCAGATAACCAGGCAGGGTTGCGGCAGATCCGTCAGATCGGGGCAGGCCTCCGGTTCCCGCAAAGGCATGGCTACGTAGATGGAGGGAGATTCATGCGGGTGGTACTCGATTTCCGCTTCGGCAAGGGCTGTACGGAAAACGGGATCCCAATGAACGGCCTTGTGCCCTTTCCGGATCATCCCCCGTTCAAGAAGGGCATGAAGCACCTCCAGAATTCCAACTTCGTAAGTGGAATCGACGGTGGCGTAAGGATTGTCCCAGTCTCCGAGGATGCCGAGCCGTTTGAATTGAACCCGCTGTTTGTCGATCCACTCCCGCGCATAAGAAAGGCAGAGGTGCCGCAGTTCCTGCGGCTCCATCTCGTGGATTTTTTCCCCCACCTGCCGAAGGATTTGCTGTTCGATAGGCAGGCCGTGACAATCCCATCCCGGAACATACGGCGCATGAAAGCCACGCATGCTTTTGTACCGCAGGACCATATCCTTGAGGATCTTGTTCAGGGCATGGCCCATGTGGATGTCCCCGTTCGCATACGGGGGGCCATCGTGAAGGATAAACGAAGGTGCTTTGTCGCCCTTGTCGAGGGTGCGCTCGTACAGGCTGGTCTGTTCCCATGCTGCGAAACGCTGCGGCTCCCGGTTGGCGAGATTTCCGCGCATGGGAAACGGGGTTTGCGGTAAGGTGAGGGTGTTTTTCAGATCGTTGGCCATGACGCGACTCGGGCGAAACGCACCGCCCGGCGAAGGTGAAAGCCGCAAAATGCGCTCCGCCAACGGCAAGTCAAGCTAACAGGAATCCTCTTCCGGCCCCGTTAAAAAAGGCGTAAGGCGCGGATGCTTTCGAGGACCAGCCAGCTAAATCCGACGAGGAAAATCAGGCCCCCGATCAGAAGAATGCGCCGCCTCTGCCGCCGCCGCCTTCGCCACGGATCATCTTCCGCCTGCCAGAACCGCGTCGTTGCCAAATGGGCGAAAAAACCGGCGTTGAAGCGACCGTGATAGGTCCGCCGATCCAGCCGGTAGGGAGAGTGGCTCATGCGCTTTTCGGCACGCCAGATGAAAAAGCGCCGTAACATTCTTCCTTTTTGAGGGACATGCCGGCGCTTGGCAATGGCAAGCTCCGCTTTTCCTTACCCGAGGGCGGCGATGAAATAACCGGCCGCGAGAGCGCTGCCGATCACCCCGGCCACATTTGGTCCCATGGCGTGCATGAGGAGGAAATTCCCCGCATCCTCTTTTTGCCCGACCACCTGGCTGACTCGCGCCGCCATTGGGACCGCACTCACTCCGGCCGAGCCGATGAGAGGGTTGATCTGACTTTTGCTGAGCAGGTTCATGAGCTTGGCCATCAACACGCCGCAGGAGGTCGCAATAACAAACGCCACGATACCGAGCGCGAGAATTCCCAGCGTCCTTGGGTCAAGAAACTGATCATAGCCCATTTTCAGGCCCACTGTCAGGCCGAGGAAAATGGTCACGATATTGATAATCTCGTTTTGGGCCGACTTCACCAATCGCTCCGTGGCCCCGTTTTCACGAAGAAAATTGCCGATAAACAGCATCGAAATCAAGGGAGCCGCCGCCGGAATCACGACCAGGCAGAAGGCCATCACGACGAGGGCAAAGAGCATTTTTTCCGTCTTCGAAACCTGTCGAAGCGAGCGCATGCGGATTTTGCGTTCCCTTGACGTGGTCAATAAGCGCATGACCGGCGGCTGAATCACCGGCACGAGGGCCATATAGGAATAAGCGGCCACGGCAATGGCCCCGAGCAGGTCCGGTGCGAGCTTGCTGGCCACGAAAATGGACGTGGGGCCATCCGCGCCCCCGATGATTCCGATCGCCGCCGCCTCCATGGGCGTGAAAAACCCACTCCCGACAGCGGCGAAAAAGGTCGCGAAAATACCGAATTGCGCCGCTGCTCCGAGCAAAAGGGTGCGCGGGTTGGCAATCAGGGGACCAAAATCGGTCAGCGCACCCACACCCATAAATATAATGGGGGGGAACAACTCCAGTCGCACTCCTTGGGAAATATACCAGAACAATCCTCCGGGTGTTCCCGCAGCAGGGTCCGGCGGCGTCATGATCACCTCGTGGATTGGAAGGTTCGCCAGCAGGGCACCGAGGCTGATGGGAATCAGCAGCAGGGGTTCAAAGTTTTTGACGACGGCCAGGTAAACAAGGACACCGATGATGACCCACATGATGGCCATCTGCCAATGCAGGCCGGCAAAACCGGTGGCCTCGAACACTTTGCTTAGAGAATCCATGCTGGTTGGTTTCGCGATAGGTGAGGAGCTTCAGGAAAGCTCGAGCAGCGGCTGTCCCTCCTCCACGGAATCGCCTGCGGAAACAAGGATTTTGCCGACGGTCCCGTCCGTGGGGGCCGAAACGACCGTGTTCATTTTCATGGCTTCAAGGGTCACCACCTGGTCCCCGGCTTTGACGGCGGCGCCTTCCGTGACGTCGATGGAGACCACCTTCCCGGCCAGCGGACTGGGAACCGCGCCTTCCTCCGCCGTGGCCGAAGCCGAGGGCTGCTTGACCGAAGGGGCCGGCGCCGATGCCGCAGCGGAGCGCGCGGGCCGGTTTCCCGGGCGCGTCTGGGCCTGGGCCTCCGGCTCTTCTCCGATAACCTCGGCGACCACGTCGTAGCTTTTGCCGTTCAGGGTGATGCGGAATTGTTTTTTCATAGATGAATGTCCGTTGGAGAGAGAAATTGTTTAGCGAATTCGGTGCGAGGCGAAGTGTTCCCGCCGTCCTTCCCTCGACCAATCGCGGGTCGTAGGCTGGATCGAGACCACCTTGGAATGGTGACCGAACAGGGCCACAACGGTTGCGGAAATGGCCACCACTTCCTCCTCCGTCGGTTCTTCGACCTCGTTGCCCACAGCCGAAGGGGCTGTATCCTTCAGCGGGGCAGCTGTGCCCGCGCTTCGAAGGGAAGCAACCCGACCGATGGCAATCGTCAGGGCCCACAGGGCAATCAGGACGAGAACGACAATGAGAAAGCCGGCGATGTGGTGCAGGTTCTCAAAAAAGGGTGAAGAGGCGGCGATTGGCATCTGGTGCATCATTCCGGTTGTACCATCGGATTCGCCGACTTAAAGCGGAATATTTCCATGTTTTTTCGGCGGTCGCGTTTCCCGCTTCGACAGCAGGGTCCGAAGCCCGAGGGAGACGGAGCTCCGCGTTTTCGCAGGTTCGATCACATCGGTGATGAGCGCGTTTGCCGCCGCCTGGTACGGAGAGGCGAATTCATCCCGGTAATTCTCGACCAGTTCCTTCTTCCTGGCCTCGGGATCGTCCGCCTCCTTAATCTCCTTGGCGAAGATGATGCCCACGGCGCCGTCCGCGCCCATGACCGCAATTTCCGCGCTGGGCCATGCGAAGACGAGGTCCGCGCCAAGGTCCGAGCTGCACATGGCAAGGTAGGCTCCGCCATAGGCTTTGCGCATGATAACGGTGATTTTCGGCACTGTCGCGGAGGCGTACGCGAAGAGCATCTTTGCCCCGTGGCGGATGATCCCCCCGCGCTCCTGGGCAAGGCCCGGGAAAAAGCCCGGGACATCGACAAGACTGACGATCGGAACCTGGTAGATGTTGCACACCCGAATGAAGCGGGCGCTTTTGTCCGAGGCGTCGATATCGAGACAGCCCGCGCGCACCTTCGGCTGATTCGCGACGATGCCGACAATGACGCCGTCGATCCGGGCGAATCCGGTGACGATGTTCGCCGCGAAATCCGGCATAATTTCGAAAAAGGAAGCCTCGTCGGCAAGTGCCTCGATAATTTCCTTCACGTCGAAGGGGGATTTCGCGTCACTCGGGGTAATCTCGTTGAACGCTTCAATGGGATCCAGACTCAGCTGCTCCCACGGTTGGTGCGGAGGATCATCAAGATTGTTTGAGGGCAAGTAGGACATGAGGCTCTGCGCCAGCTCAATGGCGTGGCTGTCATCCTCCGCGATCAGGTGGATGTTTCCACTGACACTGGCGTGCGCATCCGCCGTTGCGAACTGTTCCAGTTCCGCTTTTTCCCCGGTCGCGGATTGAATGACCTGCGGGCCGCAGATGAACATATTCGCATTCTCCCGCGTCATGATGAGAAAATCAGTCAGGGCTGGTGAGTAGGCCGCCCCGCCGGCGCAGGGACCGGCGATGATCGCGATCTGTGGCATCAGACCTGAGCATTGCACGTTGCGGAAAAAGATCTGGCCGTAACCGGAAAGCGAATACACGCCTTCCTGAATACGCGCTCCGCCGGAGTCGTTGATTCCGACGATGGGGATACCCGCCTTGATCGCATAGTCCATGAGGTCGCACACCTTCTTGGCGTGAATCTGGCCGAGGGCACCCCCGCCGACCGTGAAGTCGTGCGCGAAAGCGGCCACGGGTCGGCCGTCCACATAGCCCGTCCCCGTCACAACCCCGTCTCCGGGCATTTTCTTCTTTTCCATGCCGAAGCTTTTGCAGGCGTGTTGGGCATGGAGGCCGAATTCCTGGAATGTGTTTTCATCGAAGAGCTTCAGGAGGCGCTCGCGGGCGCTGAGAAGGCCCTTTTCCTTGCGCTTCTTCCGTTTCTCTTCTCCGCCCCCAAGGAGGGCTTCCTCCCGGCGTGTTTTCAGTTCTTTGAGCAGTTTCGGGTCGATGGGCATATGCTTGTCTCCTTAGCGGTCGGTTTCCTTCGGGGCGCAGAATTCGGTCAGGACGCCATGGGTGGATTTCGGATGCAGAAAGGCCACCAGCTTGTTGGCCGCCCCTTCAAAGGGTTCTTCATGAATTAGGCGCGCGCCCGCGTCCGAGGCCTGCTTCAGCTGGCCGTGGATGTCGTCCGTACCAAAGGCCACATGATGGATTCCTTCGCCGTTTTTCTCGATGAATTTGGCTATCGGACTTTCCGGGTCCGTCGCTTCCAGCAACTCGATGTGGACTTCCCCGACCGCGAAAAAGGCCGTTTTTACCCGCTGCGAGGCGACTTCTTCCACCTTTTCACACGTAAGCCCGAGGGTTTCTTCGTAGTAGTGAACACCTTCTTCGAGGGATTGTACAGCGATGCCGATGTGGTCTATCTTTTTAATCATGATTGCTTCTGCTTTCGATTTTTCTTTTGTCCAAAGGGTTGGGGATGGACAAGAATAAAATTAATAAAACTTAACGAAAAATCTTGTAGTATTAGATTTTTTAATCTCTAGCAGAGCTTAAAAAGATGGCACAGGAAGAAGAAAAACGCTTATTGCAGGCCTTTGCTTCCCACACCTATGCGGAGTGGAAAGAAGCGGCGGAAACATTGCTCAAGGGGCGACCCTTTGCGAAGACCTTAATCACGGAAACCTACGAGGGTTTTGACCTCGACCCAATTTACATGAGGGAGACGATGCCGGAGTTTGCTCATCTGGGCGATTTGCCCGGCATGGGGAGCAATGTGCGCGCTTCGCGGCTGGAGGGCTACCTCGACGCGGGGTGGGCGGTTTCGCAGGAAACGGTTGCCCCGACTCCAAAGTTGCTGCGGGAGCGGATATTCGAAGGTCTTGAGCGTGGGCAGGACGAGATCAATCTCTGGCTTGACCACCCTTCCCGGCAAGGGCTCGATCCGGACTCTCCGGAGGCCAAGGGAACGGGAGTCTGCGGACTTTCCCTTCTCGGGGCCGCCGATTGGGAAAAAATCCTTGCGGGCGTGCACACGGAAATGGTGACGCTATACGTGCAGGCGGGCGCCGCCGCGCCGGCGGTCTACGCTGAGCTCATTGCCGCCATGGAAGCGGCTGGCAACCCGCTGGGGGAACTTTCCGGCTGCATCGGCTTTGACCCCGTGGGCTGGGCGGTAGAGAGCGGAAGCCTGCCGGGTTCCGGGAAGGCCGTATTCGATGTTATGGCCGGGCTGGTCCGGCATGCCGCCTTGACCGCGCCGCGGCTGGGCGTGATCGAAGCCCGTGGCCATGACTTTCATAACGGCGGGGCCGGTTCCGCTCAGGAACTTGGTGCGGTCCTTGCCACTGCGGCCTTGTACCTTCGGGAAATGACGGAACGAGGCCTCACGGCGGCAGAGGTAGCTCCGCGCATTCGGCTTTCGTTCTCCGTGGGAGGAAACTTTTTTCTTGAAATCGCCAAGTTCCGGGCAGCCCGCATTCTCTGGAACCGTATCCTTGACGCCTACGAGGTGCCGGAGCCGGATCGCCGGATACACCTGCACGCCCGAACGGGGCTCTGGAACAAAACGGTTTTCGATCCGTACGTGAACATGCTGCGTACTACCTCGGAAGCCTTCTCCGCGGTTGTGGGCGGGTGTGACAGCCTCCATGTGGGGCCTTTCGACGAGGCTTTCCGCGAAAGTGACACCTTCGCGCGGCGAATCGCCCGCAATACGCATGCGATTCTTGCCGAGGAATGTGGCCTTTCCCGCGTAATTGATCCGTCCGGAGGCTCTTACGCCGTGGAAAGTTTGACGGACCAGATGGCCGGGCAGGCATGGAAACAGTTCCAGAACATGGAAGCAGCCGGTGGGATCCTCGAGTCCCTTCGAAACGAAATGGTCCAAGACGAGGTGGGGGCAACTTTGCAGACCAGGGTCAGGAACCTGCAGCGGCGAAAAGATGTCCTCATCGGGACCAACCAGTATCCCAACGCGAGGGAGAAGCTTCTCGGAGCGCAACCATTCGAGTATGGAAAGGCCCGTTCGGAAAGAATCGGGGAGGTGGAACGCCTGCGCTCGGAACAGGATGACGCCGGGCTTACGGCGACTCACAAAAAGCTGGCCTCCTCCGAAGGAACCGACCGGATAGCGGCCCTCGTCGAAGCTGCCGCTGCCGGAGCCACGCACGGAGAGTTGTTTGCCCTGCTGAATATGGGCGCGCCCGAGGAAACGGGCCGACCAATCCGCCTTCGACGGGGAGCGGAGGATTTCGAGGCCCTCCGCATGGCGGCCAAGGCCCTCGAGGAATCTGGCAAGCCCCCGCTTGTGCATCAGCTCAATATCGGTCCTTCCCGAAACTACCGTGGACGCGCGGATTGGACGACTTCCTTTTTTGAGGCCGCCGGTCTAAAAGTCCTCAGCGAGGAGGATTACGAGGGATCGGATGCCGCGGCGGCCGCCTTTGCCGAAAAAGGAGCCTCGGTTGCCGTCATTACGTCCGACGACGACACTTACGCGGAGGTCGTGGGAGACCTCGCCGCCCGGTTGAAGAAAACCACGGACGGCATAACGGTTCTTGTCGCGGGCGCACCCGGCGAACAAGAGCCGGCATGGAAAGAGGCCGGTGTGGACGATTTTGTCCACCTGCGCGTCAACAATTACACCTTCAACCGGGAATTGCTGGAAAGCATGGGCGCCACGCTCTGAAAGCACGCCAAACCTTTAAATTTGTCACAAAAAATGGCTACACAACCTGACTTTACGAAAATGGACTACCGGCGGGAGCCGGCGCCCGGAAGCTACGCCGAATGGAAAGCGGCCCTTGAAGAAAAGACCGGCAAGCGCGCCGAGGACCATGTCTGGGACACCATGGAGAAGATTCCCGTTAAGCCGCTCTACGGCCCCGAGGATTTGGAGGGTATGGAACACCTCGACTACCAGGCGGGGATTCCTCCGTATTTGCGTGGTCCCTACTCGACGATGTACGTTTTCCGACCCTGGACAGTGCGTCAATACGCCGGCTTTTCCACCGCGGAAGAGTCGAACGCCTTTTACCGCCGTAATCTCGCTGCAGGACAGAAAGGGCTTTCGGTGGCCTTCGACCTTGCCACCCATCGCGGCTACGATAGCGACCATGAACGCGTCGCCGGCGACGTTGGCAAGGCCGGGGTGGCGATCGATTCCATCCTTGATATGGAGATCCTCTTTGATCGCATACCCCTCGACAAGGTTTCTGTCTCAATGACGATGAACGGAGCCGTGCTGCCGGTCATGGCCTTTTATATTGTCGCCGCTCTCGAGCAGGGAGCGAAACTGGAGGAACTGGCGGGGACGATTCAGAACGACATTCTGAAGGAGTTCATGGTGCGGAACACCTACATCTATCCGCCCATCCCGAGTATGAAGATCATCGCGGACATCTTCGAGTTTACCTCGCAGAAGATGCCCAAGTTCAATTCCATCTCGATTTCCGGCTACCATATGCAGGAAGCCGGTGCGACGGCCGATCTCGAAATGGCCTACACGCTGGCCGACGGGCTGGAGTACATCCGGGCAGGTATTGCTGCCGGTATCGACATCGACGCCTTTGCCCCGCGGCTGAGTTTCTTTTGGGCGCAGGGAAAGAACCACTTCATGGAGGTGGCGAAGATGCGCGCTGCGCGCATGCTCTGGTCGAAGATTGTCCAGGAGTTTCAGCCCAAAAATCCGAAGTCGCTCGCTCTCCGTACCCATTCCCAGACCAGTGGATGGAGCCTTACCGAGCAGGATCCCTTCAACAACGTGACCCGGACCTGTATCGAGGCGATGGCCGGCGCCCTCGGGCATACGCAGAGTCTCCACACCAACGCCCTCGACGAGGCCATCGCGCTGCCGACGGATTTCTCCGCGCGCATTGCCCGCAATACGCAGCTGTTCCTGCAGTCGGAGACGGGGATCTGCAAGATCATCGATCCATGGGGAGGCAGTTACTACGTCGAGGCGCTCACGCATGCCCTTAAGGAGCGCGCATGGGAGCATATTCAGGAAATCGAGGGTCTCGGTGGCATGGCCAAAGCCATTGAGACCGGCGTGCCCAAGATGCGCATCGAAGAGGCCGCCGCCCGCCGTCAGGCCCGCATCGACAGTGGACGCGAGACCATCGTCGGGATGAACAAGTACCGGCTCGAAAAGGAGGATCCGCTGGAGATCCTCGATGTCGACAATACCGCCGTACGCGAAGCCCAGCTGCGTAGGCTCGAGAAGCTTCGCAAGGAACGCGACGACTCGGAGGTCCGCCGGTCTTTGGAAAAGCTGACCAAGGCCGCCGGTGGCGAAATTAAGGAAAACCTTCTCCAGCTCGCTGTGGAGGCGACGCAGGCCCGTGCGTCTCTCGGAGAAATTTCCGATGCCCTGGAAAAGGTTTACGGTCGCCATCAAGCAGTCATTCGTTCGATTAGCGGTGTGTACAGCAGCGAATATGGAAACAAGGACGAAGTGGAGGCGATCCGCGCGCGCACCGATGCCTTTGCCGAAGCCGAAGGGCGGCGCCCGCGCCTCCTCGTTGCCAAGATGGGGCAGGACGGACACGACCGCGGTGCCAAAGTGGTCGCCACCGCTTTCGCCGACCTTGGATTCGACGTCGATATGGGGCCTCTCTTTCAGACCCCAAAGGAAACGGCGGCCCAAGCGGTCGAGAATGATGTTCACATCGTTGCCATGAGTTCGCTTGCCGCGGGGCATAAGACGCTGCTGCCTCAGCTTGTCGAGGCCCTGCAAAAGCAGGGGCGCGAGGACATCCTCGTCGTCGCCGGCGGGGTCATTCCGGCTCAGGATTACGATAAGCTCTACGAATTGGGAGCTTCCGCGATCTTCGGTCCGGGAACCGTTATTACGGAGTCGGCGCGGAAGGTCCTCGACCTGCTTGAAGAGCAGCACGAGGAATAAAATGGATAGCGATTCTCCCAAGCGCCCGGAATGGGTCCCCGACAAGGGCGGTGTAGGCTTCAGCTCGCACGTGATGAAAGGGGTTGAAGGGGGCCATGACGGCCTGCCGGGTTCGGGTGGAAAAGAATCCTCTCGCCGGCGTCCGCCGCGGCGTCGTCGTGACGTTGATGTGGGATCTCTGCGCGATGGCATTCTTGGACAGGATCGCGCCATGCTCGCCAAGGCTATCACCTTGGTGGAAAGCAATCACCCCGAGCATCAGGAAAAGGCGCAGGAATTGCTCGAGGGACTTATGCAGAATACCGGCGGGAGTATTCGTTTGGGCATTACCGGGGTTCCCGGATCCGGAAAATCCACGCTGATCGATGCTCTCGGTGCGCGCCTTGTCGAAGAGGATCATATGGTTGCCGTTCTCGCCGTAGATCCCTCCAGCGCGGTCACCAAAGGCAGTATCCTCGGCGACAAGACCCGGATGGAACGCCTCGGCCGAGCCGATAAAGCCTTTATCCGTCCATCCCCGACAGGCGGATGCCTCGGTGGCGTCGCCCGCAAAAGTCGGGAGACGCTTCTGCTTTGCGAGGCCTTCGGTTTCGATGTTCTTCTTCTCGAGACGGTTGGGGTGGGGCAGAGCGAGGTCACCGTGCGTTCCATGGTCGACTTCTTCGCGCTGGTCCTCATTTCCGGAGCTGGAGATGAGCTGCAGGGCATTAAAAAAGGCGTGATCGAATTGGCCGATGCCATTCTCGTTAACAAGGCCGACGGCGATAATGTCCAACGGGCTCGCATGGCCAAAGCCGAATATAACCGCGTCCTTCATTTTCTTCAGCCGGCCACCGAGGGATGGGAGACCAAAGCGCAGTTGCTCTCCGCACATACTGGCGACGGACTTGATGACTTCTGGCAAAGGGTGCAGCGATTCCGCTCGGAAATGAACCAATCCGGCGTGTTTCAGCGCCGCCGCCGCGAACAAAACCTCGACTGGATGCACGAATTGCTCAACGAGGCCCTGCGAAGACGCTTCCTTGCCGACGATACCGTCCAGCGGAAACTGAAGGACGTTTCCGGAGAAGTTGCCCGGGGCGAAGTGCCGCCCGTCCGCGCCGTCGAGGCCCTTCTCGGCACAGGCTAAGGCTAAGGGGTCAGACCTTGGATTTTGGTATGGCAGTTCTTCCATACCAAAATCCAAGGTCTGACCCCCTGCTGTTCCTCATGAACGCGACCCGCGAGCTGCGGGATTACAACGGTCCGGCGGAGCTGATGGCGGCGGTTCGCGAGCACGCCGACCGCATCAAGCCGGGCATGCTGCGCTTCATCCGGGGGCATGAACTGGACCTGCTTTTTCCGAACAATCTTCTCTCCGTCGGCTACAATCTTCCGGGCATGCTGGCCCAGAACGAGGCCATCGAGGAAACGGGGGTGCGGACCGCCTGTCACAATCATGACTTCTGGTGGGAGGACAGCGGAGAGGTGTACCCCACCTGCGACGAGGTGGTGAAGTTTTATGAGCGCTATGCGCCTCCAGTGGCCCTGAAGGTGAGCCATCTGGTCATCCACCGCCTTGCGCAGGTGGTCCCCAATGTCTTTGACTTCGACCATCGCTCCTGGACGAAAGACGACTTTAACGCCGATTTCCGGGCCAGCCTCGGACTTGGGGAGAACGACCTCGTTTTTCTGTAGGCGACCCGTATTCTCGACCGCAAGGGAGTGGAACTGGCGATTGACTTGATCGCCGAGTTGCAGAGGGCGGAAAACCGGAGTGCCCTTGAGAACAGTCCCCTGTACGACGGCCGGACTTTCGGGAAGGACAACCGCATCGTCCTTGTCTGCGCCGGTTATGTGGAAGGCATCGGCCTAAGCGGCAGCTATCCGGAGTCTCTCAAGGCAAAGGCGGCGGAGCTCGGCGTGGAAGTCCTCTGGTGTGGCGACCGTGTCAAGCACAGCCGCGGAACGGAGAACGGAGGGAAAATCTATTCCTTGTGGGATGCCTACACGGCGGCCGATTTCGTCACCTACCCAAGTTACTGGGAAGGCTGGGCCAACCAGTTCATCGAAGCGATTTTCGCCCGCCTGTCCGTCG
Source organism: uncultured Puniceicoccaceae bacterium (assembly GCA_964345345.1). Classification (GTDB taxonomy): domain Bacteria; phylum Verrucomicrobiota; class Verrucomicrobiia; order Opitutales; family Oceanipulchritudinaceae; genus Oceanipulchritudo. Next base: position 13,923 of record CAYFRH010000049.1, read on the forward strand.
TCCTCTTTAGGTATCCGGTCTATGTCAGCGACCTGAAACCGGTCAGCTTTGAGGTCGTCTCCCTCGGTTCCAAGTTGGGGCCCCGCGATCAACGCGGTCTTGTGCAGCTGTCGGCGGACGTGCTGCAAAGGGCTGCTCCGGAGGTCGTGACGCTGCTGCAGGACGGCGAACGCCGCGAGGAGGCCGTGGACCGCAATTTCGCCCTCGCGCAGCGGCATTTTTCTTATACCGCCCTTGAAGGTATCCTAAAGGAAATTTTTGCGGAGCACGGAGTTACATGGGAAGGCGGTTGAACGGCTTCAGACAGAACGCTATGAATGCGGAATAGATTCGACTTGAGTGGCGTAGAGGCGCGTTTCTTGCTCGTCAGATGCTTCCGCAAAATCCGCTTCTGCAGCTGACGGCGCCGCGCGTTCGGAATACGCTCAACCAACTCCGCAAATGCATCTGGATGCCGAAGGCAAAGGCACAGATCCGATTCCTCGGCAACGGGCCGGAGTTCGTTCCCATCGAGCAGGTCAGAGACAGGGAGGGAACCCCGGTCGAGCTGCCCTTTCACTGGGGACAACTCTTTGATCACGCATGGTTCGCGCTGGAGTTTCCGGAGCGGGTGGAGGAGGGCGACTACCTGCGCTGGGACGACCAAGGCGAAGGGACGCTCTACATCGATGCCGAACCGTACGCCGGTTTCGATACCTGCCATAAGGAATGGCCCTTGCCGACCGAAGTGAAGTCGGCCTTTATGGAAAGCCTTTGCCTTCAGCGAGGAGTCTGGGGAGGCAAGCAGGACGGACTGGACGCGGAGGGATCCCGCCTGGTCACCGCCGGAATCGTGCGGCGCAATGAGTTGGTATGGAACGCTTTTCACGACATGGAGGCCCTCTCCCTTCTCGCTCACGACGAGGCTGAGCGCACCGGCGACCGCGAGGGCATTCATTCCGGCGGAGCCTATTACAAATCGCCGATCGGGAAAGCTACCTTTCTGCTCCGGCGTCTTTTGCGCGGGCTTGATGACGCCTGCAACGCATGGGATGCGCGCGGCGCGGAGGGAATTCTCGAGGTCACCCAGCCCCTTTTCGAGCGTCTCCGCAGTGATCGGGAAGGCTTAAAGGCGGTTATTACCGGTCATGCCCACATTGATCTTGTCTGGCTCTGGCCGGAAGCCTGCGGGGAATACAAGGCGGTGCATACCTTTTCTTCCGCGAACCGGCTCATGGAACTGTATCCGGAATTCCGGTTTGGATACAGTCAGTCGGCGAGTTACGAAGCCGTGCAGCGGCGATCTCCGGTTCTGATGGATCATGTCCGGTCCCGGATCAAGGACGGGCGCTGGGAACCCGCCGGCGCCACCTACGTGGAGAGCGATACGCAGATCGCCTGCGGCGAGGCCCTTGTCCGCGCCTTTACCGTCGGTCACAAGGCTTTTCATGAGACCGTCGGCACGTCCTCCCGGATCCTCTGGATTCCTGATGTATTCGGCTATTGCGGCTGTCTCCCGCAGATCATGCGGGAGTGTGGCGTGGAATACTTTTTCACGACAAAACTGACGTGGAGCACAATTACGCGTTTTCCCTACAGCAGTTTTCGGTGGCGGGGGATTGACGGCACCGAGGTCATCACCCACGTCACCCAAACCTGTGGGTACAATACACTGCTTCTGCCGAAAGAGCTGCGCGAGGAAGCCCTTGCTTACCGGCAGTCCGATGTGCACGACGAATTTCTGGTGCCGAGCGGACACGGCGATGGCGGGGGCGGGCCCACTATGGAACAGTGCGAGCGGCAACGCCGCTACAGCTCCATCCTCGGAATTCCCAATACCCGGTGGGGTCGGATTGACGACTTTTTCGCGGGATTGGAAGCAATTCGGGATCAGTTACCCGCCTACCAGGGAGAATTATATTTTGAATACCACCGCGGGATCTTTACGAGTCATCACCGCCTGAAGGCTGCCTTTCGGGGCCTTGAAGCCGCTCTGCGCGAGGAGGAAGCGGTCCATGCGGTTGTTGGCAAAGGGGAGGTCGACGACAAGGCATGGAAGCGGCTTATCTTCGCGCAATTCCATGACTACATTCCCGGAAGTTCCGTCTGGCAGGTCTACGCCGAGGGCGTTCCGGAAATGGAGGACCTTGCCTTGGATTGCCGGAACCGCGCGGAAAAGGCCCTTGGAGCGGAAGGCGAGGCGCCTGCGGGACGATTCAATCCCTTGCCGCTGCCGCTCGATTTTACGGAGCAAGGCAAAACCTACCGCTTGCCTCCTTTAAGCGGCGGGCCTCTTTCCGAACTGGAAGAATTGGTTTGCGGTGGTCTCGTTGCGAAGGAGGGCAGCCTCGCAAATGGTCGCGTTCAGGTCGCCTTTGATGAGCGCGGCTGTCTCATCGGACTCATTGTGGACGGTGAGGAAGTCGCTTTCGCCGGAGCGGCCGAAATCTGGGCCTATCCGGACAACCCGCACGAGTACGACTGCTGGGACATTGACCGGCAGACGCTTTCCCTCGGGAAGCCGTTAACGAATTCCGTTACCTTTGTCGGCTCCGGTACCGACGCGGAAGGAGCATTTCTCAAATACGAACAATCCTTGGGGAAGGGAAGTCACCTCGACACGACGTACCGGCTCCGCCCCGGTTCGCCGGTCCTGCTCGTGGAGCATGCCATTGACTGGCGGGAGGAGGAAACCCTTCTGAAAATGGTGATTCCGACGGAGTATACGGGCACTCATGCCCGCTACGGGGCTCCTTTCGGAAGCGTGCGCCGGACTCAGCAGGCCGGGGATGCCAAGGCCGAAGCCATGTTTGAGGTGCCGGGTTCGCGCTGGGCCATGGTGGCCGACGACAGTGAATTTCGAGGGCTTTTTGTTGTCACGGAAAACAACTACGGCTTCACGGCCCGCGACGGCCATCTCGGTATCAGCCTCCTTCGCGCCGCCCATCTGCCTTGGGTGGAGAATGACAAGGCATTGGCCCGCGAATTACCGGCGAGCGAATTTTCCGATACGGGACAAATCCACACGATTCGTTATGCCCTTGGCCTCCACAAGGCCGAATCGCCGCGGGAAGAAATGCCCCCTGCTTTGGCGGAGAGCCTCTTTACCACGCCGCTTGCCTGCGAAGGCAAATTCGTTTCCTCCGCCTTCCTCGGTCTCGAAGGAGGCCCGAGCCTGCAGCCCGTCTGGGCGCAGCCGGTCGAAGACGGTTTCCTCCTGCGCCTCCACGAAACCCTTGGTCGGCTCGGAAAATGCCGCGTCCTGCTGAAGGATGGCGCCCGCGCCGAGCGGGTACACATGGATGGCCGACCGTGGAGGGAAGAAAACGAAAGCGAGGAATTTGATCCGGCCAGCGGGCTTTTGCGCTTCCGGGGCCATCGCGTCTATTCCCTGAAGATTCGAGAAGAAAAGTGATAGAAGGGCACCTCTTGCATTTAGGCCAAAATGCAAGGGCTGACCCCTTATTGATGGTGCTCAGGGCGGGACTCG